>NZ_CP086106.1:3272083-3580000 GCF_016765655.2 Skermanella mucosa | reverse complement strand
GGCGGCCGTAACTATAACGGTCCTAAGGTAGCGAAATTCCTTGTCGGGTAAGTTCCGACCTGCACGAATGGCGTAACGACTTCCCCGCTGTCTCCAACACCAACTCAGCGAAATTGAATTCTCCGTGAAGATGCGGAGTACCCGCGGTCAGACGGAAAGACCCCGTGCACCTTTACTCCAGCTTTGCAGTGGTGCCAGGGTTCCCATGTGTAGGATAGGTGGGAGGCTTTGAAGCCAGGGCGCCAGCTCCGGTGGAGCCATCCTTGAAATACCACCCTTGGGATCTCTGGCATCTAACCGCGCTCCCTGAACCGGGAGCCGGGACCCTGCATGGCGGGGAGTTTGACTGGGGCGGTCGCCTCCCAAAGAGTAACGGAGGCGCGCGAAGGTTGGCTCAGAGCGGTCGGAAATCGCTCGACGAGTGCAATGGCATAAGCCAGCCTGACTGCGAGACCGACAAGTCGAGCAGAGACGAAAGTCGGCCATAGTGATCCGGTGGTCCCGCGTGGAAGGGCCATCGCTCAACGGATAAAAGGTACGCCGGGGATAACAGGCTGATCTCCCCCAAGAGTCCACATCGACGGGGAGGTTTGGCACCTCGATGTCGGCTCATCACATCCTGGGGCTGGAGCAGGTCCCAAGGGTTCGGCTGTTCGCCGATTAAAGTGGTACGTGAGCTGGGTTTAGAACGTCGTGAGACAGTTCGGTCCCTATCTGCCGTGGGTGTCGGAGTGCTGAGAGGCGCTGTCCCTAGTACGAGAGGACCGGGATGGACGCACCTCTGGTGTACCGGTTGTGGCGCCAGCCGCATCGCCGGGTAGCTAAGTGCGGACGGGATAACCGCTGAAAGCATCTAAGCGGGAAACCCCCCTCAAAACAAGCACTCCCCGAGAGCCGGGATAGACCATCCCGTCGATAGGAGGCGTGTGGAAGCGCGGCAACGCGTGAAGCTAAGCCTTACTAATCGCTCGATCGGCTTGATCCCAACGCGGCGCGTCACGCGCAGCAGCAAGCCCGCAGAACAAAGCATCCGTCGAAGACGCATCGCATCCTCATCACCTGCCCCAAGGCACCCGGGCGCTTGGTCGACCTGGTGGTCATAGCGAGGGGCCCGCACCCGATCCCATCCCGAACTCGGCCGTGAAAACCCTCCGCGCCAATGGTACTGCGTCTCAAGACGTGGGAGAGTAGGTCGCCGCCAGGTCCACCAACCGCCCGGAAGCCTCCAAGGCAGGACCAACCGTCACGAATTCTCCCATCACATGTCCCGCACCCTGACGCGGGGTGGAGCAGCCCGGTAGCTCGTCAGGCTCATAACCTGAAGGTCGCAGGTTCAAATCCTGCCCCCGCAACCAGATCAGCCCGTTAAGTCAATGACTTAGCGGGCTTTTCTTTGTCTCTAGCGGAGCGCGGTAACAACGTGTCCACTCTGTGTCCGAAACTAGCGTGACCGGAACTGGCGATTGGTGGCGTCAACTGAGTAAGCCTCCACCGAAAGCCGCCTTGATTGACGGTTGGGGGTAGCTGACGTTCGCGTGGCGTGTTATTCGGCATGCAAAGTTGGCTCTTCCGCAAACTTGATGCATATTTTCATCGATTTCGGCCAGTTGTGTTCATGGAAACCGGACACCGATGTTCATCGAAACCGGACAACCGTTTTCATGATTTCGGCCACCCGTTTTCAGCCCGGACAGCACCCGTGAAAGGCAAGTTGGGCGTCTGACCTCACAGGCGCGGTATGACTGTCCCCTTTGGTCCAGTCCAGGGGGCGAGGCGTGCCGCGGGAAAGGTCAGACATGCGACGAGTGAAGGAACTTCTGAGGCTGGCCCACGAACTGGGCTATTCGAAGCGGCAGATCGCGCAGTCGATCCGCATGCCGAAGACGACGGTGGGCGACTACCTGGCGCGAGCCGATGCTGCCGGGCTGCGCTACGCCGATGTCGCTGGGATGAACGAGGAAGCGGTGGAGGCGCTGCTGTTTCAGCGGGCCGCTCCGCCCGACAAGCGTCCGGTGCCGGACTGGGCGTGGGTCTCGGCCGAGCTTGGCAAGCGCGGCGTGACCCTGATGCTGGTCTGGGAAGAGTACCGCCAGCAGCACCGGGACGGCTACAGCTACAGCCAGTTCCGGCGCCACTTCCTGGACCACACCAGCGCCGGCGCTGAACCGCGGATGCGGCGGGAGCATGCTCCGGGAGCCGCCTGCGAGGTGGATTACGCCGGCATGACGCTGACCATCAGCACGGCCGAGGGGCCGCGCCAAGCCAGCGTCTTTGTCGCCTGCCTGCCGTTCTCCGGCTACCTCTATGCGGAAGCGACCTGGACCCAGACGGCCGAGGACTGGCTGGCCAGCCACGTCCGGATGTTCACCCACCTTGACGGCGTCGTGCCGAAACTCGTCCCGGACAATCTCAAGACCGGCATCACCCATGCTAGCTTCTACGATCCGGTGGTCAACCGCTCCTATCACGAGCTGGCGCGTCACTACGGCACCGGCGTTGTTCCGACGCGGGTGCGCCGTCCAAGAGGAGCTTTAGCTAACGCCTTCGGCGGTACAAGGCCGCCGCCGAAAAGGGCGTCCAGATTGTTGAGACCCAGGTGCTGACGGCGCTGCGCAACCGCGTGTTCTTCACGCTGGACGAAGCCAATGCGGCGGTCCGGGAGCTGGTCGCCGCGGTCAACGCGCGGCCGCTGACGACCGACAGGACGCTGACCCGGCGCATGCTGTTCGAGGAGCAGGAGAAGCCGCTGCTGAAACCGCTGCCGGCGGAGCCCTTCGTGATCGGCCGCTGGTTCCGTTACAAACTGGCGCCCGATTATCACGTCAGCATCGAGGGCGTGGCCTACTCGGTGCCCTACCGGCTGATCGGCCGGCACGTCGATGTGTTCTGCACGGTCAGTCTGGTCAGCATCTTCCAAAAGGGCCAGCGGGTTGCGGCCCATGCCCGCCAGGATGCCGAACCGGGACGGGCGACGGTGACGCTCGATGAGCATCGGCCGCCCAATCACCGCGCCGCAGTGCTGCTGACGCCGGAGACAGTCCGGGCCGAGGCTGCCGGCCTCGGCGGTACCTCGGGCTGCTGGCCGACAGGATCTTCGCCGATGCCGATCATCTCGACCAAGCCGCGCGTAAGGTCGCTGGCCTGCTGCGACTGGGCCGGCTGCACGGCACCGTGGCTCTGCAGGCCGCCGCGACGGCAGCCCTGAGCGCCAACGTGCGCTCCTACCGCTTCTCCAGCAACTGCTGGTCAAGGGCCGGATCGAGGCCCTGGAGGATCCCGCCGGCGGCCTTGGTCCCCATGCCAACCTGCGCGGCCCGGCCTACTACCACTGACTGCCCGGAGAGAAACCATGCATCACGCCAATCTGGAAAACTGAAATCCCTGCGTCTGTTCGGCATGGTCCGGGCACTGCAGGAGTTGACGGGGCTGGGCGACCGTGGCCGGCTCGACTTCGATGATCAGCTCGCTCTGCTGATCGAGCGGGAAACGGCTGATCGTACCAATGCCGCTCTGGAGATGCGGCTCAAGCGCGCCCGCCTGCGGCAGGCGGCCTGCTTCGAGAACCTGGATCTGAAAGCGACCCGCGGCCTGGACACGAGCCTGATCCGCGATCTGTTCACCTGCCGCTGGATCGGTGACAACGTCCAACCATGGTGCCTCTCAAGCGTCATCGGGGTGGTCGAGCCGGCGCCCCGCCGTGTTCCGGAGGCGCAGGTCGCGTAGGCGGTCAAGTTCGGCCGCGTCCGCACGGATGAGCCAAAGCGTGCGCCCGCCCGCCTCGGCCCGCCGCACCGTGAGCCATCCGCGGGCCAGCCACCGGTGCAGGGTGGGTTCCGGGATGGCCAGCTTGGCCGCCAGCTCGATCAACGTGTATTCATGCTTGCCGTGCCGCTCGACCCGCCGTGCCGGGCTGTCGTGGCTGGAGCGCACGATGCCCAGCCGGTGCAGCAGCGCACCGACCATTGGGCCGTTGAACGTGTCCCGGCGCTTGGGCGGACGCCAGCCTTCCGCGTTCAGCCGCTCGGCGATCTCCGGCGCGCTCAGCCCGTTCCGGGCCAGGGCCTCGATCCGCGCCAGCAGCGCGGCGCACGTGCTGAGCTGGTCGAGGCGCCGGACCGGCCGGGTCAGGGCCGTGCGGGTCCGGTTGCCGCCCGCCCAATGGCACTCGACCTCCACTTTCTCGCTGTCGCCCTGGACCGTGACCACCACCCGGTCCAACAGCAGTCGCGCGATCGCCTGGCGGTCGGCGGCCGTCGTGGTCGCCGCCCGCCACAGGGCCGGGAGGTCGTCGGCGAGGCGCCGGATGGCGGCGCGTTCGGCCTCGCCCAGCCGTTTCGGCTGGCGGGCGAGCAGGCGGTCATGCTCCTCGGCGAGCCGGACCTGCTCGGCGAGGGCCTCCTCCCATTGCCGCTCCAGGGTGCGCGCGACCAGCCGGTTGTCTGGATCGACGGCCTTGTAGCGCCGCTCGGCCTGGGCGGCCTCGTGGCGAGCCCGCTCCAGGCGCTGCTCCCCTTGCCGGTGCAGGGCCGCCCGCTCCAACTCGACGTCCTCGGCCAGCTGCAGGCTGGCGTCGAGGGCGGCCGGACGGAGCGCCTCAAGGATCAGCCTGGCCACCAGGTCGTCCAGCGGCCGACCGACCAGCGACTGGCACAGGGCCGCGGCGTATTCGATCGCGTCGCGGCAGCACGCGTAGCGCAGGTCACGGCCGTTGTTCCGGTAGCTCGGCGCCATCCGGTGGCCGCAGACCAGCAGGCCGGACAGCAGGGCTGGCCCGCCGCGGGGCACGTTGAAGGCGTCGGCACGGTTGGCGGCCAACTGGGCGAGGTTCCTCTCATACTGCTCCCAGCTGATATAGGCCGGGAGCCGGTCCTTGAGGAGAACGCCCCAGCGCTCCGGCCCGTTCACGACGCGGCCGGTCGAAGGCCGCCCGGGCCGCTGACGCCGCGGATCGACGGTGCGCCGGCCGTAGACGTAGGCGCCGGCGTAGATCGGGTTGTGCAGCAGATCCTGTAGCGTGGGGCGGTTGGGCCGGCGCCACACCAGGTCGCCCTTGACCGCGCCAGAGCGCTCGTGGTCCGGCAGGCGGATGTCGTGGTCAACGAGATAGGCGAGTACCCCGCCGAGCGAGCTGCGCCGCTCGAACACGTCGAAGACCAGCTCGATAGTCGCCCGGACCTGTTCGTCGGGATCCTTGACGACCTCGCCGGAGGGCCGGCGGACATAGCCGCGCGGCAGCGCCATGGCCATCTCGCCGCGCTGCGCCTTGGCCTGCCGGCCCTGGTGCATGCGCGCCTTGAGGACGTGCAGCTCGGCTTCCGAGAGCCTGCCCTTGAGGCCCAGCAGGAGGCGATCGTTGTAACAGCCGCCGGGATCGTACGACCAGTCATGATGATGCCCTCATCAGTTTGCTGACTGCGTGCAGTCGATATGATCAACCGCGTCCGATTTCAGCGCTTCGAACCTGGCGAGCATTTCATCGGTGTCCGGGACGAGGAAGCGGCGCGTTTCGGCATCACGCACGATGGCAATCCTGCCGTTTCGGATACGCCGCTCGATCCAGTCCCGGGAGACCTGGAGCTTCCTGGCCAACTCGGCCAGGGTCAACCATCCCGGAATATGCCAGGGATGGGTCGGTCGCCAATCGCGCAGCACGCGATGGGACTCGCGGATATGGCGCACCGTGTCTACGGGAACGTGGCCACAGCGGGCCGAACGGTGCCCCTCGGCAGTCAGCTGGGCGGCGATGGTCGCGTCGTCGATCCCCTGGCGTGCCAGGTCGAGGAGCCGGGCCTCCATCTCGGCCCCGCGCGGCAGCACCCGGTGCGTGTACACCGCGACCGCCACCTCAAGGTCGGAGACTGCGCCGCTACAGCGCCGCCGCGCCAGACGATGCGCACGCTGATACGATCCGTCGCTGCCCGTCGCAGCACGACCTTATCAATCAAACTGCGGAGCAGCGCCTTTCTGCGCTCCCTGTTCATGTCGGGCTCTTCCCAGAGCGCCGGCAGTTGGAGGCCGAGAGCGAGGAACCGCTCCCGGTCCTCGTCGGACAGCGTCTCCGGCGCGGCGCGCTCCGCCCGGTGTCGGGCCAGCGCGTCCTCGGCCTGGCGAAGCTCGCGCAGCGCCAGCTCCCAGCGACGCTCCAGTTCGCCGGCAACATTGCGGTTGTCGGGGTCGACCTTGTTGAACTGGCGCTCGGCCAGTAATGCCTGGTAGCGCAGGCGCTCGATCTGCTGGGCCTCGGCGCGATCGAAAGCTTCGTCCGATCGGTGTCGGACTTCCTGAGCGTGTGTCCACGTCTCCAACTCAGCCGGCGTCACCGCCGCGAAGAACGCCTCCACCACCTGCGTGTCGATCGGATCGGCGGGAAGGTGCTGGCACACCGGGTCGCCCTGGGAGCGATGCAGGTAGTTGCAGATGTAGCGGTTGCTGCCCCGATATTGCACGGCCATTTTGTGGCCGCACTGTCCGCACCACACAATGCCCTGGAGCAGCGCGGCGCCGTCGCGGGGCACGCCGCGCGTCCGGTTCCGGTCGTATTCCGCGTGGTTGTCGCGCAGCATCGCCTGGATCCGCTCGAAGCTTTCCCAAGTGATGTAGGCCGGGTATTTGCCCTTCACAACGATCTTCCACTCCGCCATTGGACAGGGTTCGGTCATCAGTTTGCCGTTGGGATACAGCATGTGGCGGGAACGGGTCCGGCCGTAGACGAAAGCCCCGGCATATGCCGGGTTCTTCAGGATCCGGGTGATCCGATCGAGCGTACAGGTGCCGGGCCGTCACGAGTTCGGAAATCATCGATCACCCTCCCGATGATGGTGATGGGATCGTCGAGGAGGGTTCGGCGTCAGCTTGGGGACAGGGGCAAGCAGCGGTTTGCGGGGCCAGCCGCCGGATCCCGTCCTCCCGGAAGGCAACCTGAACCAGATCCTGAATGGCCTCGAGCGAGAGCTTGCTGAATGGCAGGGCCAATGGCGTTGAGCACAGGCTTGTCACCTCGATCCGAATCCTCAACACGGCGCGGCCGCGATCATCGATATAAGCGTGCCCGTTTCCATGTCGCAGGCCGGTCACCGAAATCAGCGGAAAGCTCCGGCCGTAGAGTGGATGCCTCGGATCTGTGATCGTGATCTGTTCAGACCGAGCATTCCTCGACCGAGTAGGGGTATCAAGAAGTGGGATCGTACACGCCGTCGTTGTCGCCGATCAGCGTGCCGGCCAGGGCGCAGATCTCCAGGAGATGGTACCAGTCCCGGCAGGAGCGGGCGAGCCGGGAGACTTCGAACCCGAGGATCAGGCTGACGTGCCCGAGCCCGACCTCCGCCACCAGGCGCTGGAAGCCGGGCCGCCCGGCGGTGGACGCGGCGGAGCGGCCCAGGTCGTCGTCGATCACCAAGACGCGCTCCCGCGTCCAGCCCAGCCGGACGGCGTGTTCGACCAGGGCGTACTGCAGGCGGGTCGATTCCTGGTTGCGCTCGACCTGCTGAAGCGTCGACTGCCGGACGTAGACGACCGCCAGGCGGTCACGGTGCCGGTCGTCGACCTTGCCCGGCGGCGCGGTCGTCCGGGGCATCGGCGGGGCAGGTTCGCTCATCGCCCGTCTCCCGGCCGGCCCACACCGTCAACTGCCGATGGGCGAGGCGGCCGATCAGCACGGCCAGCCTGCGCCGCCGGTCCGTCGGCGGGTCCCGCCACACCGTCCGTGTCCGATCTTCCGCTGCCGTCATCGCGGTTCGCCACCCAGTGGGCCAGCGCCAGCAACGATCTGTGTCCAACGCGCGGGCTGATATCCAACAGCACTGGATGTTCAGCGGTTCCGAAGCTGGTGTATCGAGCACCGCCACGTGATCCTGACTGGGGCGACTGGCACCGGTAAAACATGGATCGCGTGCGCGCTCGGCAATCAGGCGGCACGGGAAGGCTTCAGCGTGCTCTACTCCCGGCTGTCGCGCCTGCTGGACGACATCGCAACGGCGCGCCTCGGCTCGGGAGCCGGGGCTCTGATGCGGCGGCTTGCCAGGGTCGATCTCCTGATCCTCGACGACTGGATGATGAGTGAGCTGACCGCGCCCCAGCGGCGGGATCTGATGGAGATCGTCGATGACCGCCATGACCGCGGCTCGATCATCCTGGCCTCCCAAATCCCCCTGACCAGCTGGCATCGGGCGATCGGGGATTCCACTTACTCCGAGGCGATACTGGACCGCATTGTTCGCGCCGCCTACCGGGTTGAACTTCAGGGTGACTTCCTGCGCAAACCCGCTCGCGGTGGCACCGCCCCCTCCGGCAGCGCCATCGATCAACCCACTTCCAACCTCGAGAAAACAACCGTAAAGTGAACTTGCGTCAGACGCCCACGGCTGGCCCCGCCCCATGGGGCGGGGCCAGCCGTCGCCCTCGCGAAGTGCCTGCCATGGTTTAAGCGCAGGTGGCCGGATTGATGAAAATGCTGGTCGGATTCGTGAACATATGCAAACTTGATGACGCTGGATGTCAGGCCGCCATTACCCTGATGCGCAGGAGATCGAGCTTCACCCGGCCATACATGGAGCGCTTGATCAGCTTCAGGCGGGTGATCTGGCCTTCGGCTTGGCCATTGCTCCAGGGCGTGGCGAGAGCGGCCCATACAGCGGCAAGGTCGTGGCGAAGCCCCTCGGCGGAGGGCCGGAGATCGCTCTCCAAAGCTTCCGCCAGCCAGGGTGTCAGATCGTCGGCGCCGTGCTGCCGGACCATGCGTCCAAACCGCTGGGCGAGATCGTACAGGGCCGCGATCGCGGGCGAGATGCTGAACAGACGCTCAGGATAAAGCCGCTCCTCGGATGGCCAACCGGCGGCGGGTCGGAGCGGCGAACGCCGATGCCACGCGCTCCGGCCGCGATACCAGGCGCTGGCGGGTCACCCACTCGGTCACGACCCGTTGCCCGCCGGCGGAACCCAGCTTCACAGGTTTCCCGCCACAGCTAGGCGCCGTTGCGGCAGCCTACCGCCCACCGTCGCTCCAGCATCGCCACATAGGGCCTCAGCGAACTCTGCCGGGGTCGCCGTACCTCGGGCTGAACGCCACGCACCAGCTTGCGCATGGTGTTCCGGCCCAGACCAAGCTGCCGGACAATTGCCTTGATCGACCTGCCCTCGCCATGAAGGCGAACCACTTCGTCCCAGGCGGTCCGGCGGCGCTCTCACCCCTCATATTGCTGGCGCTCGACGCTCGTCATCGGCGGTGGAGTGTCATTCGACTCCGGTTCGCCGGTGACTGGTCTGTGTACTTCCTGGGCCGCTGCGTGCAGGGTTGGTCCATGTCGACCCAGAGCGGTACGAACCATCCGGCCGAGGTTTTCCAGCAGGTGCCAACGATCCGCTGCCTGAAGCACCTGGGGTGCGCGGAGCGGCGTCAGCATAGGCGGCGCTGCGATCGCGGCTGATCACCTTGATCTCCGGTTGCTCCACTAGCCGCCGGGCAACCGTGTCGGCTTCCCGGTCGGCCAGCAGATCCACCACCTTGCGGCGCTCCAGATCCACGACGATGGTGCCATAATGATGGCCTTTGCGCCACGCCCAGTCATTGATGCCGATAGCCCGAACCACAGCCGGTTCCTCAGGTTCGATCCGGCCGACCAGCCTGAGCAAGGTGTGGCTGCTGGCCGGCATGGCAAGACGCTCTGCCAGACGTGCGCCGCAGCCTGAACCCGGCAGCTCCTCCACTTATCCGCCGAAAAATCTGTTCAGACAAGCGGAGCCACCTCAGAAACCCGGAGCCGTCTCTCACGGGGTGCGCTCTTCGGCGCTCAGCACTAGAACAAAAAATTGTAAGATTCTGGAATATGTTTCATTCCGACTATGTCCAAAAGCGGTTCCAAGTACATGTCTGCTGCGGACGCCTCTACGGCACTTGACGTAGCAGGCAGATATGCCCCCTGCTGTTCCGTCACGTCGAATGCCGTGGTCTTCACGGATGCCGGAAACAGGTGTTTTTCGGCGGATATCACCAGCGTTCCGTTCCACCACATGGCGGACCGCCCCGGGAGGACGTCCCGTCCGTCTAGTGCGCCCCGGTCATAGACCACATCGGAAGACGAAAGCGCGAAGGACGTTCCGTTGATGGAGATCTTCCCGACGTGAAGGTTCCGATCGACGCCGTTGATAACCGCGTCATTGTCGAATTGTACCTGCACCTTATGGAGCTGGTCAGCCGCTACGTCCGTTTTGAAGATGAAGTTCTTCGTCGCCGTTCCAGCCGTCGCTGCGCCAATCTTCTTTCCATCTACAAGCACGTTGAAATGGGCGTTCAAGCCTTCAGCTGCGGTCCCACGGGCGCTGACGGCGATGACGGCATGGCTACTAGCAGCGGCAGGCGACGCAGAAGGAGTTGCGTCGGCAACCATGATAAACTGCTCGGCCTTGAGCAATGAGGCCTGTACCTTCCGGAAGGTGATGGTCTCTTTACTGAGGTTGAGAACGGTGTCTGAGCCGCTCTGCCCGAGTTGTGCCTGGAGGTCTCGAAACGTGGTAATGCCGAAGGCTTCGAGGCGTAATCGATCGTTCGCACCGAAGTCCGTGATCGTGTCGCCAGCTTCGCCATTGCGGATGACGAAAATGTCCGAACCGCCATTGCCGGTGAGGGTGTCGCTGCCCGGTCCGCCGTCGATCCGGTTGTCAAGGCCGTTCCCCATCAGAGTGTCGCGAAAGGCAGATCCCGTAAGATTTTCGATATTGACCAGGGTGTCGCCGTCGGCATGACCGCCCTTGGCGAACTTGTCCTGCAGATTGACGGACACGGCGCCCGTTGAGCCCGCATAGTACGCGGTATCGATCCCCGCACCCCCATCGAGCGTATCCTTCCCCATGCCCCCAATCAGAATGTCGTTTCCGGCTTTGCCCGAAAGCTTGTCCGTACGCGTACTCCCAGACAACCTGTCGTCGGATGAGGTTCCGGCGCGCAAAATGGGCTGGGTCACGGTGTCCTCATAAGCGCGGACATAGTCGATGTGCATCTGCGCGGGGAACGATGTCGTGGCGTCTGGTGAACCAGGCCAGCTTCCACCCACCGCCAAGTTCAACAGCATGTACATGGGAACATCGACGAAGTTCGGCTGCCGGAACGTCGTTTGGCCATCCACGTACCAGATGATCTCGTCCGGCGACCACTCCAATCCAAACGTATGAAAGCCGTCGGATGCATTGATACCATAATAGCTATTGCTCGCACTCGGCAGGTCCGGACGGTGGACCGTTTGATAGACACGGCCGGGTGCGTCACCGAGAACTTCGAAGATGTCAATCTCACGGTTACCATAATTTCCGTCTCCTACCATCCAGAAGGCCGGCCATAAGCCTTTCCCTGTGGGCAACTGGCTACGGACTTCGAAGTAACCGTAGGTCTGCGTGTGCGCACTTGTTAGCAGCCCCGACGTGTAAGGCAGGTTCTCAAAGTGAGATTTCATTTCTGGCGGCGTCGGCTTTGCCTCTATCGTCAGAACGCCATCTTTTACCAAGAACGGATTGAGACCCAGAGGCCTGTCGGAGTTCCCTTTGAAACCGGGATCGACGTAGTTCTGAAGCTCTTTGTTCCCGGACAGTGTCCTTAACCCACCCCACCGGGAGAAATCCGTAGTCCAGGACAGGTTTGGGAAGCTCGCCGTTACATCGGTAAATTCATCGGCGAATGCTAAATGATAACCGTCGAATGTGTTTGATAGCATGACTTGTTCCGAGGTGATGGCAACGACGGCCCATCATTCGGTGGCAAAATTTTAGGAAATATAAAGCTGCTAGAGTCAAAGTTTGGTTAAATTGGAGAGCGCTGACGGTCCCCAAAGTTTGATCTGCCGCTGATGAAGTTGGAGACCGGATTGTCCATCTGGGAGAGGCGATGGAAGATTGGAAAACAACCCTAAGCTGCCGATGGAAACTGGTAAATAAGCCGGGCCGAACGTCATTCAGCGCTGGAGCGCCGCCCTGAAGCGCGAAACCGTCCTCCGCCTGCTACGAAGTGAGTCGCTCGACGTGGTCTCCCGAGGGATCGGAGTCGAGCCCTATCGCCTGGAGCGTTGGCGCGACAAGGTGCTGGCGGCGGCGGATGCTGGCCTGAAGGAGCGCGCCGACGGCGATCCCGTTCAAGCTGGTATCGACGCTGTCCAAAAGCGAGTCGGCGAGTTGGGCATGGAGAACGAACTGCTGCGCGACAAGATTGGGCGCTTGGCGGCTGCAACCCTTTTTCACTGGGCGAGGTAGCGTGGATGAGCGCGGGGACCTCGCCGTCCACTCAGCGCCCCTACGCTATGCAGCGGGTCTGCCGCACTTGGCCATACCGCGATCAACCTTCTGGGCAAGCCGCCCGGCCGACTGCGCTCCCCGCCCGGCCACGCGGACCCCGACCGCCGGTCGATGACCTTAGCCTGCTCACCGCCATCGGGCCGATCTCGCCCCCTCGCCGTTCGCCGGCGAGGGGGAATTGCGAGGTCTGACTGCCCGTTTTGAAAGTCATGGAGGTGGCAGGCGCTTTCGATTTGGGTGGGCGAGGCGCTGTAGCATCATGCGAATGGCTGCGAGGGTGACCATGGCTTCGGAGACTTCTGGCAATTCTTCATAGTCTTTGGACAGGCGACGCCATCGCCCGAACCAGCCGAATGTTCTTTCAACGATCCATCTGCGAGGGATGACGACGAAGCCAGTTGTCCCGGCGATCCGGCGGACGATGATCAGCGTCAGGCCGAGCAGGAAGCAGGCGAGCAGGACCGGCAACCGATTGTAGATGCTGTCGGCGAAGACGACCTGGAGCCAGCAGTAGAGGTGCTTAATCTTCTTCAGCAGATCCCAAGCGGTACATGTCAACGCGTATGAGACAGCTGCTCGTTTTGTCGTAGCTCAGGGTTGGGGCTGACTGCCGGCGGGGTGGTTTTCCCACGGCCGTTCGTCCGCTTCCAGGATGCCGGCGCTCTCGGGCCGCGCAAGGCCCTTCCGTCCCGCCCCGTGGGCGGGTCCCTCGAGAAGGACCTTGCCCGTTCCCTCGTGCGCCGGCGGTGAGGTCGGCAGGCCGGGACGGCGGGATGGCCGCTGTTCAGCCGAACATCGGGATGAGGGATGTGCGCCGCCGCCTTCCTCCGGCGCGGCCGGCGGGTTGATCCAGACCGCCGCGGGCGGTGCGGGAGCTTCGGGCCGCTTGCTCACGAAGCGTTCGGGATGCCGGCGGTGGACGTCATCGAGCACTGCCTGCCGTGCCGACCGGATCGCGCCGGTGTCGCCATAGTGGACCTGGTGCGGCGTCATCAGCGCCAGCCCGGAGTGCCGGTGCACGGTGTTGTACCAGGCGAAGAAGGTGCGGCAGAACACCCGGGCGTCCTGGATCGAGCCGAAGCGCTCGGGGAAGTCGCGATGGTACTTCAGCGTCTTGAACTGCGCCTCGGAGAACGGATTGTCGTTGGACTGCTGCGGCCGGCTGTGGCTGCGCGTCACGCCGAGGTCGGCCAGCAACTCGACCACCGCCCTGGCCTTCATGGCGCCGCCGCGGTCGGCATGCAGCGTCAGCCGGTCACGGGCGACACCCTGTTTGCGCACGGTCTGCCGGATCAGCCGCTCGGCAAGCGCGGCGCTTTCCCGGTAGGCTACCGTCCACCCCACCACGGCGCGGCTGAAGATGTCGAGAATGACGTACAGGCACAGCCACGTGCCCTTGACCGGCCCCTTCAGCTTGGTGATGTCCCAGCTCCACACCTGGTTGGGGCCGGTGGCCAGCAGTTCGGGCTTGGTATAGACCGGATGCCGGCGCTGCTGCCGGCGCTCCCGAACCTCGTCATTGGCGGCCAGCAGGCGGTACATGGTGCGCACCGAGCACAGGTATCGCCCCTCGTCGAGCAGCGTGGCGTAGACCTGGGCCGGGGCGGCATCGACGAAGCGCTCGCTGTGCAGCAGGTCGAGAACCTGACGGCACTCGGTCCTGCTCAGCGCGCGCGGAGGAGAGGGCCGGCGCACCGGCGGGAGGGGCGGCCCGACCTGGCGCAGCCTGTCGCGATGGCGGTAGAAGCTGGCGCGGGGGACGCCGAGCGCCCGGCAGGCGGTGGCGACGTCCACGGCCGGGACCGCCTGCTCGATGGCGGTCATCACCTGCGCTCGCCCGGATCGGTCGAGCCGAGTGAGGTCTCCAGCAGCTGAGCGACTTTTTTTTGGAGCTCGATGATCGCCTCGGCGCGGGTGAGCTGGTCGCGCAGGCGAGCGTTCTCCCGCTCCAGGCGCACCACGTCGTTCTTGTGAGGATTGGCCGGCGCGCTCTTCGGCCCCGATCTGGCCGGCGCCGGTCCGTGCAGCGTGCCGGCGTCGCGCTGTCGGCGCCACCGTCCGACATTGGACGAGTACAGACCTTCACGACGCAGGATGGCGCCGACATCACCGGGACGGGCGCGGTCGATCTCGTCCAGGATGCGCAGCTTGTCGGCCACGCTGAACGTCCGGCGCTGGGGCCGGTCACTCACCTCCGGGTCCGGTGGTGAAAGCGGGGTTCCGGTTTGGGGTAGGGAAGTCATGCTCATCAGGTCCTCAACAGCGCCCTCTACTGATCAGTTCAGCAGGCAACTGTCTCATCCGACGTTGGCACAGAGGGAAGCGCTGTCGGCGTCCTGGATATCGGCAGCGTGAACGAGGACACCGAGCAGAAAGCCAGAGGTATCGACCCCGATATGGCGCTTGCGGCCCTTGACCTTCTTGGCGGCATCGTAGCCGCGAGAGCCCCTTTTTCCGTGGTTTTGACGGTCTGGGTGTCGATGATGACAGCCGTCGGGCTGGCCTCTCGACCTTCGGTCTCGCGCAGAGTTATGACCAGATAGTGGCGGATGGTTTCCCACACACCACCCTCCAGGAAAGTTCGGAAATAGCCATAGACTGTTTGCCACGGTGGAAAAGCGGGAGGCGGTGGCAGGTGGCGCCACTGACACCCGGTGCGCACGACATAGAACAGGCCATCCAGCATCTGCCGCATATCGGTGGTCCGGGGCCGACCGCCCGGCTTCGGCGGCGGGATGAACGGCTCGATCAGGCGGTACTGATCATCGCTCAAGGCCTGACCGGAACCATAATCCCCAACCAGCGCTCGATCCTCGGGTGTCCACATTGCGGCCTCCAGAATGGGCATCTCCGCCCTTCCAAACAGCTATAGACGTGACCCTTCCCCCGCGCTCAATCGGACTGGCTGCACTTTTAAAACGGGCAATGAACCGCACCGGGTTTACCGGAGGCCCCGTTTCTTGAGAGACTGGGGTCATCATGACGAAACAAGCATCACCTAAGTTTGCCCCTGAAGTCCGCGAACGCGCGGTTCGGATGGTGTTCGAGCACGAAGGGGAGCACGCTTCGCAGTGGGCGGCGATCAGCTCGATCGCGGCGAAGATCGGCTGCACGGCGGAGACGCTGCGGGGCCGGCAGGCCGAGCGTGACCAGGGGAAACGGCCTGGCTCGAGGACGGACGAGCAGGAGCGGATCAAGGCGCTGGAGCGCGAGGTCCGGGAACTGCGCCAGGCGAATGAGATCCTTCGCAAGACATCTGCGTATTTCGCCCAGGCGGAGCTCGACCGCCCGTTCAGGAAATGATCGCCTTCATCGACGAGCAGCGCACCGTCCACGGGGTCGAGCCGATCTGCAAGGTTCTGCCGATCGCCCCGTCGACCTACCGCGCCCATGCCGCCCGGCGGACTGACCTGTCCAAGGCGCCGGCCCGCTCGCACAGCGACGCGGGGCTCAGCGTGGCTATCCGGCGGATCTGGGATGAGAATTTCCAGGTCTACGGGGTCCGGAAGGTCTGGCGGCAGTTGCGGCGGGAAGGCCTTGACGTGGCGCGTTGCACGGTAGCCCGCCTGATGCGGCGCATGGGGCTGAAGGGGGTGACACGCGGCAAGACGGTACGGACGACGATCAGCGACCGGGCGGCACCGTGCCCCGCCGACCGGGTGAACCGCCAGTTCCAGGCGTCCTGCCCGAATGCCTTGTGGGTCGCGGATTTCACGTATGGTGCGCCTCGTCCCGGATGGTCCGGGGTGCATATCGCTGGAATGCTGATGAGAAAGGAGGGAAATGAAGAAAGCCCTGCCCTCTGCTGTGAGGGGGCATGAGCCCAAGCGGCGGTGACCTGCCGTCAACTGGCAGGGTGACGTAGCCCGCAGGTAAAGGGAATTGAGGCGAAGCCGTTACGCCGAGATGGTTCCCGAGGCTGTAGCACTGGAAGGTTGAGGAACACGAACCGGTTAATCCGCATCCGAGGGCTGAAATGTCGCCTTCGCCTACACGGCTTAACAGGCGGAATGCTGATGAGGCCGCCGGAGACGTATGTCGGCGGCATCCGAACGCAGGTGCAAATGTAGGGCACCTGCGGGGAGCCATGGAGAGAACGCAGCCAGGCCATGGCATCGGCATCGACTTGCGGGACGCAAGGACAAGGACTGCGACCGGCAACCGACCCAGTGCGTGAGACGTCCAGCATATGAACGAGGGAAGGCATGATGGAATGCCAAGGGATTGACTCCGATGTCCATCATGCTGGCGGAGTCCTCGTAGTAGTCTGCGACAGGGAAAGCCTGTCACATGGCGAAGGAGGACAGTTCAATCAGCTTGGAGTGCAGACTACCTGACCCAATGAGGTGAAGACCTTTGATAATCAGCGAAATGCAGCACAAGCTCGCGACATGGGCCGAGAGCGACCCGAACCGTCGGTTCGATCGACTTCTCCGGCTCATCGCCAATGGAGCGTGGCTTGCCGAAGCCGCCCGGATCGTACTGACGTCGAGTGGCGCCAATACGCCGGGTCTCGACGGAATGGATAAGCAAGGAATGCAGGCTGGACTGGCGGAACATCTGGCCAGCCTGCGGACCGACCTGCTCGACGGGACTTACCGTCCACAGCCGGTCAGGCGAATCTATATCCCGAAAGCCAACGGCAAGCGACGACCGCTGGGTATCCCAACCCTGACCGACCGTATCGTCCAGCGTGCGATGCTGATGGCCATGGAGCCGATCTGGGAAAGCGACTTCCATCGTCTCTCCTACGGCTTCAGGCCGGAGCGCAGCGTGCATCATGCTGTCCGGACCGTGAAGATACAGCTGCAGGATAGTGGGTCCGGGACGAAGGGACGCTGGATCATCGAAGGTGATCTGGCGAGCTACTTCGACACGGTCCACCACCGACTGCTGCTTCACTGCGTTCGCCGGCGGATACGCGATGAACGGTTCGTCGATCTGCTCTGGCGCATCCTCAAAGCAGGCCACGTTGATCGGGGCTTGTTCGTGGCAGCCAGTGAGGGTGTTCCGCAAGGCGGTGTGTTGTCGCCGCTCCTGTCCAATATCATGCTCCACGAGTTTGATGCGTGGCTGGAGGCGAAATACCTGAACGGCAAAGCCCGCAAGGATCGTTGGGCATGGAACTTCGGCATACAGCAGGAGCGTCCTGTTGCAGTTCGCGAGAACCGGCAATGGAAACCTGCTGTCGCCTATTGCCGCTATGCCGATGACTTCGTCGTTATCGTCAAGGGCACCAAGGCGCATGCCGAGGTGATCCGCGAGGAATGCCGGGTCTTTCTGGAAGACCGCCTGAAGCTGACGTTGAATATGGACAAGACCCATATCACTCACGTTGACGATGGTATCGTCTTTCTGGGACACCGGATCATTCGCAAGCGGGGATCGAGCGGACGCATGTCCGTGGTCACCACGATACCCAAGGAGAAGGCCAAGACCTTCGTTCACCGCCTGGTCGAGGCACTCTCCGGCAATCATGATATCGCCTCGGTGGACATGATCGACAGCCTGAACCGTCAACTGACGGGCTGGGCCGCGTTCTACAAGTTCGCCGACTTCACGGCGCGCACGTTCCGGCGCATCGACACCGTCGTGTTCTGGAAACTGGCGCACTGGCTCGCGAGCAAATATCGTTCAGGCATCAAACCCTTGATGCGGAAATGGTATCGCGCTCCGAACCCTGGCCAGACGAAAACCTGGTTGGTTTACGGCCGGAATGGACAGGGTGCTCCTGTCGGCAAGGGACTGCGCCGCCTGGTTACCAGCCCGAAGGCGCAGTTCCGGTGGCGCAACCCGGAGCGAAATCCCTACATCTTCAGGGACGAGCTTCGGAATACCGTCACCTCCCGATACCATGATGTCGCAATGGCCTTGGGCCAAGGTTGAATGGAGAGCCGTATGCGCTGAAAGGTGCACGTACGGTTCGGGGAGGGGAAGCGCTTCAGCGCTTCCTACTCCACTCGCGACGTGGCAGGGCTTCGTCTACGTGGCCTTCGTCATCGACGCCTTTGCCCGGCGGATCGTCGGCTGGCGGGTCTCAAGCACCGCCCACGCCGGCTTCGTGCTGGATGCCCTGGAGCAGGCGCTCCACGACCGCCGGCCTGCCAAAGGCAGCGGTCTCATTCATCATTCCGACCGTGGGTCGCAATATGTTGCTATCAAGTACACCGAGCGTCTCACCGACGCTGGCGTCGAGCCCTCCGTGGGAAGCGTTGGCGACAGCTATGACAACGCCTTGGCCGAGACGATCAACGGCCTCTACAAGACCGAGGTGATCCGCCGCCGAGGGCCATGGCGCACCCTGGAGGCTGTCGAGTTCGCCACTCTGGAATGGGTGGACTGGTTCAACCACCGGCGCCTGCTCGAACCCATCGGCAACATCCCTCCCGCCGAGGCCGAAGCGCGCTACTATGCTCAAACCGAGCACGTCCCAATGGCGGCGTGACTCAACCAAATCGGCCTCCGGAAATCCCGGCGCGGTTCAACCAGTTTGTGCGCCATGCCCCCGCCAGCCCAGGTCCTCCTCCACTAAGCCGTGGGACATGATCCAACTGCGGGCGCAAAGATCATGGAGATGTAGGGGCAATAGCGCTCCGAAGTGTCGACCTGTTAACTAAGGGATACTGGTCAATTTTCCAAATCGTGAATGATATGGGGCTAATAGCTGATGGCGGGTACCTCGTTGACGGAGGGCGGACGGCGGGATGGGGCGTCAGGTCAGTCGGAGGTTCTGGACATAGCGCTTGATCAGGCGCGGTGCCGCGCCAGCCCAGCCGAACGCGCCGATGGATTCAATCAGGATCGCGTTGTTGCGCAGGAAGTCGAAATACCAAGTGTTGCCCTTGCGGGCTCGGCTGCCACCGCTTGGGTGCGGATAGTGCAAGATAATAGCATCGCCCACATAGGCGCCCGTCCGCCCCTGCCGCTCAAAGCGTTGCCCAAGTTCGGCCCCGTAGCCCCAGGCATTGCCGATGAAACGCGGGTCGAAGCCGCCGACAGCGCGGAAATCCGCAGTTCGCGTCGCAAAATTGCCTTCCATGGGAGCGTTGATGCGCGCTCGCCCGGGATGGCAGAAGTTGGTGAAGATCAGGCCGAACCGCGTTGTCCAGCCGATGATCCGGCCATTGACACGGCACTCCACTGGAACCAGGAAGCCCAGTAGTTTTTCCGCCCCGATGCGGAGCACCTCGGAGATGGCGGACCGGCTCTGGGTGACGTTAACCTCCCGCCCCGAGGTGTAGGCAATGCGGGAGTCGCTGTTGAGTGCGGCGAGGTGCGCCTCCAGCCACCCGACGCAGGGCACCGCGTCGTCGTCGAGCAGCAGTACGACATCGGCAGTGGATGACGTAATGCTGGTGTTCAGAGCAGATACCACGCCCGGCTCCCGGTGGTGGTCGAGACGGATGCGGCCATCCCGCGCGACCAAGGCAGCCAGATCGTCGTGCGCCGCCTCGCCCTGGACTGCTAGGCAGAGCGGCATGTCCGGATAGATGTGCCGCACCGCCCGCACAGTCTCGTACAACCGTTGCGGTCGGTTATAACTGGGAATAATGATCTCGCAGCGGTCCGGTATCGTCCCGTCCGCCGCTCGATTAGCCGCGACGTCGCCAGAGCACATAATGTCACACATCGTCGATCCTCCTCAACGATAGAACTTCTGGGTCGAGCCATAGTATTGCCCACTGTCGCCGAACCTATAGCGGGCGTTTTTGCGGGCATTGACCATGGACAGGGCAGCAACAGGGGTAGTCTTCGCAGCCTCGGCGAGCTCGCGATACATGAGAGCGACTGTCTGCCGCCGCGTTGCACCCCAACGAACGAGGAACAAGGTGTGGTCGGCCAGTGCCGCTAGAATTAAGGCGTCAATAGAGACCGAAACAGGCGGCGTGTCGATGATGATTACATCGCACATCATTTGAAGCTCGCCGAGCATCCGGCGGAATTCCGGTGATCCGATCCGGTCGGTTGGGTTTTCTGTCGCCGAGCCGGCGGTGATGCAGGTGATCCCCGTCGCCGTGTCCTTGCGCAGAACCTGCGTCAAGCTAGCCGATCCGTCGAGCAAGTTGGAAAGGCCGGGAGCCATGGACATTCCGGCCATGGCATGGACTCGCGGACGGCGCAGGTCGCAATCGACGAGAATCACGCGCTGTCCGTTGCGGGCGACGAGCTGTGCTAGACTGATCGTGACCGTGGTCTTGCCTTCGCCCGGGTTCGAGGAGGCAACGACGACCACGCTCGCCGGTGTCTGCCGGCCAGCGATCCGCAGTTGTCCAGCGGTGAGCTTGCCGTAGGCGGAGGTTAGTGCCTCTCCGAATGTCGAACGGGTGTCGACGCTCGTCGGTCTGCGGCGCCACCACCTACTGGCGCGGCGGCGTGCGAGCGGGATCGGCCCGACGGTCGGAGCGCCAAGATCTTGCTCCAGTTGCACACGGCTGCGGAAGCCGTCGTCCGCCTGCTCCGCGAGGAAGGCGCCGAGCAGGCCGGCCGAGCCCGATAGTAAGAGGGTCAGCGCCAGCACCAGTGGCACATTGGGGACTGCGGCCTTGCTTGGCTGATCGGCCAGCGACACGATCGTCGCGTCAGCATCGGACGGTGGTGCCGCCAGCATTTCCTTGTTACGCGCCAGGAAGCGCTCATAGACCGTGCGGCTAGCCTGCGCATCGGCCTCCAGCGCGTGCAGCTTGACAGTGGCAAGATTGATGATTTCAGCATCGCTCTTGAACGTGGCGAGCTGCGCGCGCAACAGAGCCTCCTGATCCTCAGCGACGCGGACTTGGCTGCGCAGGCTCGTCTCGATCTTCTTCATTTCGGCGCGGATGCGGCTCTCCAGGCCGACCAGCTCGGCGCGCACGGCAATGACGGCTGGGTGGAGCTTGCCGTTGGATTGCAGCAACTCCTGTTCGCGGCGCTGCAACTCGGCTTCTTGTTCGTGCAGCCGTTGGATGAGTGGTGATGCCAGCACTTCGCTGAGGCTGTCGACCGGATCACCGCTGTCAACGGTGCGATTGAGCTCCGCCAATTTTGCCTCTGCCACGGCGCGGGCGTTCTGCGCCGCCATCAGACTATCGCTGGCCGCCGAGATCTGCTCCTGCACCAGAGACACCGTCCGCCCCTGGACCATCCCCGAACTACGCCGGAAGGCCTCCACCGCCTCGTCGGCGGCCCCGACCTCGTCGCGCAGCGTATCAAGCTGGGCTCGCAGCCAGAGGTTGGCCTCTTGGGTACCGCGGTCCTTGCTCGCCGCTTGTTCTTCGACATAGGCCTCGGCCAAGGCGTTGGGTACGGCCGCAGCGAGCACCGGATCGGCGGAGCGGAAGGTGACAGCCAGTATCCGCGACTTGCCCTGGCGGGTGATCGATAGGCGGTTCTGGACCTCATCGACAATGTCCGCCGCCCGTGGCGCCGCGCCGCCGCGCGACAGGTTGGCGAACATTGGCTCCAGCACCGGCACAAAATTGGCAAGAGCTGTCGTGATGTCGTGCAGCACGCGGTCCAGCTGCGACGGCGGCTGTAGTGCCGGATTGAACTCCTGCAGGGCATCAAGTCTCAGACGATCAACCACGCTACGCATCAAGTGGCGAGATCCCAGGACATGCAACTCAGTTTCCACCATCTCCGGAGTCTTTTCAAGTGGCTCCACCACCCGGCCCATGTCGACCACCTGCCGCTCGCGCTGACCGATAAGCACAACGGCGGTGGCCTCGAAGAGAGGCGTCACCACGGCGATGCCGGCGATGGCGAGGCCGAGGCAGAGCGTGACGAAGGCAGCGACCGCAAACCCTCGGCGCCTGACAATCTGGACGAAAGTGCCTAAATCAGAACTGGTCACCGTCTTTGGCCGCAGCCGTGCAACACGGTCTAAGGGGCGAAGGCGGGGGGCTTCGGTCGGTCGCATCATCGAATCAGCCTCGTCGTGCCGTGGGGGCAGGATCGGTTCAGGAATGCAGTGACCGGGGCGCGTTCAGCGCCACGGCCATGGTATCCGGGTCAATCTCCGATCCTACCCGGCTGACGACGCCACGGTAGAGTCCAGAAACCTGCACCTGGAAATTCGCCAGCCGCTCGCGTCGCGCGTTAACGCCGGAGCGCGGCAACAAGAAGGGATGCTCGCCGTGTCCAGGGAACAGGTTGCCCTTGCGCGTGCTGACAGCTGAGCGATAGCCGAGCTGCCGCACCAACGTAGCCTCGCGGCGGCCGCATGCAGCGGCGTCGCCGTGCGGGTAGGAGAAATGCCCGATGTCGCATTGCAGCGCATCTTCAAGGAAGTGGCGATTGTCGCGTAGTTCCTCGGCAGCCTCCCTCTCGGAAAGATTGCCCAAGGGCCGGTGCGTGTGCCCATGTCCGCCGATGCTGACTAGCGGATGCCGCGCGAAGTGCTGCAGTTCCGCCAGCGTCAGTGCATCGCGGTCGAGCAGGTCGCCGAGGGTGATGCCGTAGCGATGGAAGGTTGTCGTCAGTAGCGGGGCGCGCGTGCAGACGTCCCGTTCGACCCAGCGGGCAACCTGATATAGGCAGTTGGCGCGGTCCGTCGTCGTTGCGGTGCGGAACCGGCGCTCCATGCACGCAACATCAACGTCGTCGTGCCGCTGGAAAAGCTCAACCAAACCACCCCACCAGTAGAACAGAGTTCGGTCGACGATCTGGCTGGTGACGTAGACAGTCATCGGCGCGCCGTAACGCTCGAAAATTGGCAGTGCTTTGGTCATGTTGTCCCGATAGCCATCATCGAAGGTCATTACGACGAAGAAGCCCGGGACTGCGTTGCGCAGGCGGTGCAACGCGGTGTCCATGTCGACGATGTCTATGCCGCTCCGCCGCAACCAGCGCAGGATCGCTTCAACGTAGGCGCAGGACGTCCGGATGTCCTGGAACAGCCAGTCGCCCGGCCTGTGGACGACGCTGTGAAGCATCACGACGCTGCCGATGCCGCCGTACTTGCGTGCGGCGGCCGCCCGTAGGCCGGTATGATGCGCTAGCCTCTCAAACCAGCTGATGAGATGGGGCCGCAGAGCGTGTTCCATGATGCTTTCTCTCGGCCTATCGCACGAGCTGTTGGTTGCGTCGGTAGCGGATGTAATCGGTCATCGTCGGAAAGCCGAACAGCGAGTCTTCAGGGATGTGGGTGTGGGGATGACGCTCCACCGGCACTCCCCGTTCGTGGTCGAGGATGACCTGCGCCTGCGAGTTTGCAATCTCGATCATCGCCTTCCATGAAAGGGTGTAGAAGCTGTCTTCGGCGGTGGCGACGATGCGCCCCTGGACGATCACGTCTCCGGTGTCGACGCCGGCATCGACGTGGAAGACCGTCCAGCCGACATCCTCAGGCCGACCCTTGTGGAGCGCCCAAAAGGCGGAATGTCCGCCTCGGTAGAACGGAGTGAGCCCAGGATGGCCGCCGATCACGAGCCCGCTCCGGGCGAGGTCCCGCACCAACTTTGGTACCCAAGACTCGCTGTGGACGACTATGATGTCTGCGTCCATACGGTGCAGGAAGGCAACAGACCCGGGATCGGCGTAGCGGCGGCAGTAGTGTTCCTGGCAGCCGGACGAGTGGATGGACCGCTTGATCTGGTTGCCATCGTAAAGCCTGCGGAAAATCGCCGCGTCGGGCCGCCCGTTGAGACAGCTGTAGACCAGCTTGCCCAATGCCTTGTTCATTGCCTTGGCGGCACTGTTGCGCTTCAGGCAGCGCCAAGCCTGAATCAACGGCAGTCCGATCGTGGTCTGCTCCGCGTAGACGATCCCGACCACGTTCACCCCGTGATCGATCAAAATCGACGCTGTTGCTTTCGTATACAGATGCGGGTTGGTTAGAACGACGACTCGTTGCTTGTGTTGCGACATAATACCTCGATGTCGGAATGTGGTGGGGAGGCGGTCCGGGATTTGTAATACCGCCCGGACGGAAAGACTCTTGGTCCGTCCCATTCTTCGCGGGGTGTGCGGGCCGATCGGCGGTGCACGGCGATGGCCGCCCACAACAGCCCCGACAGGACCCATAGGTTGCCGGTGACGTAGGAGATGCCGGAGACGGCGTCAGCCATCAGCGCCACGGCAAAGGCGAGCCCAACCCCCTCGACGACCCTGGCACCGCGCGCCGGACCTAAAGGCCGGGCGATGGCGATCGACAAAGTTGGGAGCAGCAGCGACAGGACGAAGCCGCCGAACGCAGCAGTGCCGATCACCCCGACATTGGCTAGCAAGGAGAACAGCAGGTCCCAGGAGTTGATGGACGCCCAACCCTGCCCGAGCCATGGGCTTTTGGCGAAGCCGGCAATGCCGTCGGCGACAGAGGCGGTGCGCTCGGTGAAGGATCCGGTGTTCGACTTCTCGACCGTCACCTCCTTCAAAGCATCAAGGAAGTTCGGAGCAACGCAGATGACGACCACCGCCACTGCGACCGCTGGGGCCACAGCAAGCAGCGCCAGGCGCGTTCGGCGGATAAGCACGTAGGCGGCGATCGGCATCAGACCAATGAGAGCCGTTGTCGAGGTGGAGAGGATGAGCCCGGCAGTGAAGAGGATCGCCATCGCAGCGAGGGGCGCGCGGACTGGGGCCGGGTGGATGCCCCCCAGGGCGAGGGCGAGAGCCAGGGCGCTCAGCAGTTGGCGCGCCAGGAACGAGGGCTCAATGGCAACCGAACTGACGCGCGGCACTGCGGCCTCAAGGACTTGGTCGAAGAGTTGGGCCGACTCGCTGGCGCTGTTGTTGAACAGCCAGTCCGGATAGGGCAGGCCGAAGCGGAAAAGAGCAAACTGGAAGAACCCCCACGCGGTGACGAAAACATGGGCCCACAGCATGCAGCTAATGGCGGTGTGCAGGCGCCCCTCACGACAAGAGGCGCGAAATACCGCAAAGCTGACCGTTATGCCGAACAGGACCAGAACCGTTTGCGTGAGATTGTAGAGGGTTGGCTGTGCGCGCCAACTCAACGCGTAGAGTGAGGCGAGGATGGCGATTGCAAGCGCAGCGAGCCACACTCCTGGAAGGATGTCGCTGCCGGTCACACGCGCCGCGACGACGGAGCCGGGGCGTATTAGGTAGCCGACGAGCAACAGGCCGCCGAACCAGTGATACGGCTGCACGCCGAAGGTCGCGCTTTCGATGTTCAAGAGCGCGGTCGCCGAGAACGGTGCGCTGGCGACGACGGCGAAAAGCAGCCAATGTGGGCGCGCCAGCAGGAGCAGGGTGCTGAGTGGCAGCAGCAGCACGCCAATTGCCGTCAGTGACATACCTCCTCCTTCGAGATGAGGGGGGATACGGCCGCCAGCAGCGGATCGCCAGCTGGTCGAACGGCGAGCGAGGCACGCACTGTGCCGATGAGGCGACGGGCGAAGAGGGCGATACTCAATGCATAGAGGAGCCCTGCCGTTGCTACTGCCGCAAGAAACCGGACCGTAGCATCATCCGGCACGACGCCCAGCATCCAGTGGAGGTCCAGGGCGACCAAGGCGCTGACCAGAATTCCGGGAATGTACTGCCGTGCGGCCGAAAGCGGTGTGATGCCCATCGCCCGCAGCAGCAGGGCAGAGTACACTGGGATGAAGGCGAGGCTGCGAATCGCCAGCGCTGCGATGACCGCCAGTAGCCCATAAGGCAACGCAATCAGCATCAGCAGTAAGTCAAGCGCGATCCCGCTGCCGGCCAGTACTAGGTTCCAGTCGAAACGACCAACGGCCCGTAGGATGATGCTGTGCGCGTGGAACATTACCAACCCCATGCCCATTACGGACAGCAGCGGTAGCAGGTCGCCCACTGGTGCCCAGCGCTCGCCCAGCAACAGCGTGAATCCCGCCGGACCGGCGATGGCGATACCAGCCAGCGCCGGGAATGCCATCAGCGACAGCAGGCGTACCAACATGCGCGACGCGTTTTGTAGTTGCTCGTCATTGCCTTGCATTCGGCTGATGACGCTGAGGACAGCCTTTGCAATCCCCTCTATGAAGACGTCGGTAATGGTGCGAACGATGCGCAGTGCTGTGGAGTAGAAGCCGAGTGTCGTCGACCCGAACGTCATGCCGATGATAAGGCGGTCGAGGTTATCGCGGGCGAATAAAACCACCCGCAACCCTATCGCGTGGAACCACTGCGGCGCTAACTCGCGGACGACGGCCGGAGATATGCGCAGTCCCGGCCGCCAACCTGCCTTGCGCCACACTAGGGCGGTCTTGATGCTGGTTTCAGCGATCTGGTTGCCAACCAGGCTCCACACGCCGAAGCCGGCCAGAGCCATGGACACGGCAACCACCCCGCCGATCGTCTGCGACAGCAGGACGATGTGCGCGATTGTCTTGAAACGGACCTCCCGCTGCATTAGCGCCAACGGCACATTCCCCAGCGTTCCCACAATGGTCACTGCGGCGAGCGTCTGGACGACTGCGGCGATGTCCTCATGTTGCATGGCGCGCCCGATCATCCCCGCAGCCAGGGCAGTGCCAGCTGATAGGGTGATCGCTAGCCCGACATCCATCCAGAACGCCGCGTCCATGTGGTGGCGGTGGAACTCTGGGCGCTGGATCACGAGGTCGCCCATGGACTGGCCGACGAATGCGGCGAGGAAGGCTTGGACCACAAGCACCATCGCGAACAGGCCGATCTCCTCCGGCCCGAGCAGCCTGGTCAGCAAGATGAAGAAGACGAGCGATAGGACATGCCGCCCCGAGCCCTCCATCAACGCCCATGCAATGGCGAGGAACGCGTGTTTGCGATCTTCCAAGTCAATCCTCTCTTGCACCGGGCCGCAGCTTATGGCGCGATGCACGGTCACTTCCTCTGATTCAATAAGCGCCCTTGCGCAGGACGACCACGAGCGGCGTGCGCATCAGGAGAAAGAGGTCGCCGGAGATGCTCCAGGTGGAAAGGTAGCGAACGTCGATATTGACGCGTTGGGCGAAGCTGATGTCGCTGCGTCCGCTCACCTGCCACAAGCCGGTCATGCCAGGTCGCACGGCAAAGTACATGCAAGTCAGTTTACCGTAGCGCTCTACCTCCGCCTCCGTGATCGGTCGCGGCCCAACGAGGCTCATATCGCCGGCCAGTACGTTAAATAGTTGGGGCAATTCATCCAGGCTGTACTCTCGTAGAAAGCGTCCCATGCGGGTCACCCTCGGGTCATTCCGCAGCTTTTGCGTCCGCCGCCATTCCTCGGCTGCCGTCGGATCCGCATCCAGGTGGTCGTGCAGCACGGAATCAGCGTCGACAATCATCGTGCGGAACTTAAGGCAGGCGAACGGACGGCCGCTGCGTCCGATACGCTGGTGGCGGAATAGTACTGGCCCACCGTCGGTGGCGACTGCCAGAGCGACCAAAGCGAAGAGCGGACCCAACAGCGCCAGGAACAACGCTCCGAACGCTAGGTCGAACACACGCTTTGCGCGTTGCCGTCGGCGCAGCCGCCGGTCTGGGATGTCCAACGATGGCATAGACACCGGGTCTACGAGCGTGAATGAACAATCGTTCGGAAGCATTAAAACTAATCCTCCTCGTTTCTTGGCCCTTACTCAGGACAGGTCGGCATGAGACGTGTTTCGCGATCAGCCGAATGCGGCCTCCGGTGGAAGGCACGGACGTAATCTACAAGGAATTGCGCGGGGAACAGCGTGGTTCGGTCCGGGTATCCCGGCCAGTTGCCACCGACTGCCAAGTTCAGCAGCATGTACATGGCAACATGTATGGTGTTCGGGCGTCGAAAGGTTTCCACTCCGTCGACCGACCAGACGATGCGATCCGGCGTCCATTCGAGGCCGTAGACGTGGAATCCGGTCGAACTGTCGGGTCCCTGGTAAACGTGGGTTGCCTTGCCTTGTGTGTCATGCACCGTCTGATGGACAGCCTGCGGCCGTTGTCCGTGCACTTCTACGACGTCAATTTCCAGGTTGCCGTGATCGCCCACACCGACCAGCCAGAACGCCGGCCACAGGCCCTGACCCTTCGGCATGCGTGCCCGCATTTCGAAGTAGCCGTAGAGTTGGCAATGGGTGCTGGTGAGCAGTCCCGAGGTGTAGGGCAGGTCGTTGAGAAATGGCCGCGATAGCGCGGGCGTGGGGTTGGCGGCGATGGCTAGGGTTCCGTCAGCTATCGAAAACGGATCAATTCCGAGGGGGCGTCCGGCATCGTCGGTCAGCGTCCGATCGACGTAGATTTGCCGTTCGCCGTTGTCGGGTAGGGTCCGCATACCACCCCAGCGAGCGTAGTCAGTGGTCCACCGGGCGTTCGGGAAGGTAGCTGCCGGATCGGTGAAATCCTCGGCGAATGTCAGCATGTAGCCGTTATTAGCATCAGCCGACGGCGTTGCCGAGCGGCCGGGGGCGCATGCCAACAGCGCCGCGCCGGTCAGTACCGCCGCTGTTAGGCGCAGACGCCCGATCACTGGACAACAACCTCGGTCGGTCGGCTTAGTGCCGGAATGCGCGGTCGCGCCAACGTTCCGGCCATTAACCGCTCCATCGCGTCGATGACCGAGTCCGCAGCTATGCCGCCCATGGAATCGGGTGGCGACTTCGGATACTCGAATCCAAGGTTCAGGTAACCGTAATCGACACCGGAGGGGACGACGGCGACCGCGCGTGGGCCAACGGGACCCCAGCGCTTCGGGTTCGTCGGTCCATGCAGTCCAACCGTCGGCGCGCCCAGGACGGCTGCCAGGTGCATGATCCCAGTATTGACCGAAACAACGGCACCCGAGTGCTCGCACAACGCGGCGGTTTCCTGGAGCGACAGGATCCCAGCGGCACTTTCGACCGCTGCGGGCAAGCGTGCGCGCAGCGTTTCCGTGCGCGCTTGATCGGCCCGGCTACCGGTGAGGACGACGCGCCGGCCGTAGCCGAGCGCGGCTTCCGCCACGATCGCCCAGCGTTCCGGACGCCACTCCCGCAGTACTGGGTTGGTCCCGGCCGCCCAAGGGTGGATCACAACGGCACCAGACAGGCCGCAGTGGGCAATCTTGCGCCGGCTCTCCGGCGGCACGAACAGCCGCGCCGGCATTCCCTGCGCCTCCCCGAACGGCGTCAACAGGGACCGGAAATTGTCGATCTCATGCCGTGAGTTCAAGTGCGGCACCGTGACATCGTATCCGGCCTCACGGTGCTGCAACGGCGTAGCGAACCCAACCCTGCAATCCGACCGGGACAATGCCGCCAGCAGGGATGTGACACGCGGCCATTGTAGAAGATCGATAAGGATATCGTATTC
This sequence comes from Skermanella mucosa, assembly GCF_016765655.2. NCBI lineage: Bacteria > Pseudomonadati > Pseudomonadota > Alphaproteobacteria > Rhodospirillales > Azospirillaceae > Skermanella > Skermanella mucosa. The sequence goes on along the minus strand of NZ_CP086106.1, from coordinate 3,550,537 downwards.
CTGCGTTCTAAGGTCGGCGAGCGCCTGCCACGGAGCGCTAATATCCAAGCAGCGGATGGTGATGGATTTGTCGATCAGCGGGGCTATTGCTCGGTTCGACGGCGACAGCCACAGATCGACACTTGCCCGCTGGATTAGATTGGCGACTTCTGCGAGCATGCCCGTAGCCAGGATTATGTCACCGATGGCGCCTGCGCCGATAACGCCTACGCGCGGCGCGTCGTCGGGAGAATTCGCCTTGTTCTTTTTTTGCCGCAGCACCGATGAAGTCCTACGATAGATGCCGGCGATCTGAACCAGGGGAATTCCGAAAATCCGATCGATGGTCTTATGATCGCGCCGCCCGCGGGCGTCATTACTCATGCCTCAATCCTCTTAAGACGGATTTGTCTCTAGAAATGCCCCAGGCTGCTGATGCCACATGCGTATATTTAAATCTTGTGACAGCGGAATTCATTGAAATGGAAACTCGATGTGCTTCTGCCGAATTGGCATTGGTCGATATAGTGGAAAGCGGTTTCTTGCATCGGCAGCACTTGGGGCCGGAGAAATCCGGTATCCGCCAGCAGAGTTATCAATGGGGAAATCGTCTCCATATCCGCAACGGGACTTATGAATGAAAATCCCAAGCCGTGATTATTCCGGTACCATTTCCGCAAATCGGACCTCCTTCCGGCCTGCGATCGCGGCACGGAACTCCGTCACCAAAATAATGGGCATGCATCCTCCCGGAACGCTGATGGTCTCCCCTGTCTGTCGACCAAGTAAGCAATCATGCAACGGGGCCTATCCGCGCTTTGGTGTATTGCTGAGAGACTGATGATTGCGTCATTGCTCCCTCAAGCAATGCCGAAGGAGTGAGCAAAACGTATTGACCCGTCGAACTCACTTTTACAACCGTGAGCCAGAACGCGAAATCGTCATCATGCATATTCCTAATATCATTCATACAACACCACTCACTTGAACGCAAATCTATGGTTCAACTCTTTTTCATGCCAAGAGCTGTTACATTATGTCAGCTTCTGAGATGAAAGTATGGTGAACTAAAGTGCAGATATTTTCTTGCCGCGTTCAAAGTACATTTTTGCCAACGACGCATGCAAACTTGAAAGCGTATTAACCACATCAATTTTTGGAACCTGCCAGAGGGGTGATAAAGGCCGCAATTGCACTCTATCGATTAGCTGGCGTTGACCTGTTCTTTAGTGACGTCGGTGCACTAGGGGCGAAGGCGACGTGCAGATACCAAAACATGAACCCATCACCGAATATGAAGAAATTAGGCACAAATAAGGAATCAATGCTTTCTGAAACGATGCTCAGTCTAGGAGTTGACGGGGATAGGGCCTGTCGTAGTTCACTCTTGAATGGGACGTAATTGCTCACGATGTTGGCTGATCCAAGGTATACGGGGGCGGCACCCGGATCGGCTGGGAGTGGGCCATAGTCAGTGACACGGCGCTCCTGCATCCCATCCGGAGCTCACGTCACCTTGCCGTGCCAGACCGGACCAGATAGTAAGCTTATCTGGAGTTTCTAGTCCGAGCGCATGGGGTCTTTATCGGCGGGCGTCTGAGCGCGCCGTTAGCGGTCGTTAAGGTGCTGAAGACGCTGGATCTGCGCTGTGCTCAGGCAGCCACGGCGATTGCGGGTGGGCCGGTGGACCGTACAGGTCCTGATTTCCGGTAGGTTTCAAGCAGCAGTCGGAAAGCCTCGAAATTCCGGAAGCGTGCGGCGAGCGCCTCCTTGACCAGTCCGGGTGTCAGCGTCGCTGCCGGTCGCCAGCTGCCGAGGCGGATCAAGGCAAGGGTCTGCGGCTCGGCCCTTGCGGTCAGCAGGATCAGCAGGGTGCGGGCGATCTGGACGAGGTGGAGCCAGCGCAGCAGGGTAGTGCGGCCGCGTTGCCACATGGCTCCCAGGCCATCGACGACCGCTTGAATCTGCCGACTTCGATGCCCGGTGGCGGATGCAACATATAGCCGGAAAAACAGTCCGTCATTGTCGCGCATGATGACCCGCGCGACAACGTGGTCAATCAATGACACTTTTTGGTCATTCCGGTATCATGCCTCACCCGAACGCCTATCGCCAACCTACTGAGATATTGCGCCAATGCACTTGTTAACACTCAGGTTCAACTGATATGATGATGAAGTTGCCAACAGTAGTGATTGGTCAGATTAGAGAACAATAATCGCTTTTCTACCGTCACAGGGCTGCGCGGGAAGATCGCCGGCAACGACTGGAGCCAGCGGCAATGGGAATTAGTGGGATGGATGAGCTAACTGCGGAACTCGACGACCATATTAAAGTCATGCAACGAATTCGAGAAGACGCTGAGCTCATTGGCAAAATTGAGGCAGCCGCTGAGTTATGCGTCAAGTGTCTGCAGAGCGGGGGCAAGCTGCTGTTCTGCGGCAATGGTGGTTCGGCCGCTGATTCCCAGCACCTCGCGACGGAATTGACCGTCCGCTTTACACGCGATCGCCGCGCGTTGGCTGCCATCGCCTTGACCACCGACGGTTCGGCTCTAACCGCCATCGGCAACGACTTCGGCTTCGATAGGCTGTTCGCCCGCCAAGTGGAGGCGCTTGCTCAGCCGAACGATGCTCTGTTGTGCTTCTCTACTTCTGGCAACTCGCGAAATGTGATCCAGGCGGTGGAGGAGGCAGGCCGGCGGCAGACCAAAACAATTTTCTTCGGTGGCAAAAAAGGCGGCGCTTTGAAGGAAATGGTCGACATAGCCCTTGTGGTTCCCAGCGAGGTGACCGCGCGTATCCAGGAGGCGCACATCACACTCGGCCATATGGTCTGCGGCCTTATTGAGCGGCGTTTGGGGCTGGTCTAAGTTCGCAGGAGAAAGTGAAAGGAATGAGCGTCGCGCATTTTTCGGGAAATTTCCCGAACGTTAGGGTCATTTGTCTGGGCGATGTGATGATTGACCATTTCTACTATGGCGAGGTCTCACGCATATCGCCCGAAGCGCCGGTCCCGGTGCTCAAGCTGTCAAGCAAGCAGACGATGCTTGGCGGCGCCGCTAACACGGCCGCCAACATCAGATCACTTGGGGCACGGGTCGATATTGTGGCGCCCCTGGGTGACGACGACGCGGGCCGCGAGTTCCGCCTGCTGATCGAGCACAACCCAGGCATTACGTTAACTGCGATGCGCGATCCACGTGGGACCATTGTCAAATCGCGCTATTCGGCAAATGGCCAGCAGCTCCTACGCATAGATTACGAGGATCTGAACGTTCTACCGGACGAAACCCACGATGCCCTGGCTGCAGCCGTGGAGGCGCGACTGGAGGGCGCGGCGCTGCTAGTTTTGTCGGACTATGCCAAAGGAGCACTATCACAGAAGTTGTGCCGCAAGTTGATCGCTGCAGCATACGCGCGCGGTGTGCCGGTGGTCGCTGATCCCAAGGGGCGCGACTTCTCCCGCTACGCCGGAGCTGCAGTGATTACGCCCAACGAGCAGGAACTGGCCAGAGCGGTTGGGCGCGACTTGACCGATGAGATTGACTTGGTGCGCGAGGCCGCACGGCTGGCGCGCGAGTATGATCTAGGCCACGTCGCCGTGACCCGAGGAAAGGATGGGGTGACGCTGGTCGACCGCGATGGAGTGGCAGAAACCATCCCCTCTTTCGCACTTGATGTTTTTGACGTTTCTGGCGCGGGGGACTCGTTCGTCGCCGGGTTGGTCTGCGCCCTCGCGGTCGGCCAGGATATGATCGTGGCCGCGCACTACGCCAACGCTGTGGCTGGGATTGCAGTGGGAAAAGTCGGCACGGCGGTGGTCCGCGCCGAGGAGGCGCTGCGTCTGATCGCTCGGCACGCTACCGACCGGCCCGAGGCCATCACTGCCGATCTCGCGGAGCTGCGCCGTCAGGTCGACGTATGGCGGAGGGAGGGGCTGCGGATCGGCTTCACGAACGGCTGCTTTGACCTCTTGCATCTAGGCCATCTTCGCACATTACGTGCGGCGCGTGAAACCTGCGACCGACTGATCGTGGGGCTGAACTCGGACGCATCGGTCCGGCGACTGAAGGGGTCAGACAGGCCGATTCAGTCAGAGATGGTGCGCGCAGAAGTGCTTGCCGCTATGGAGATGGTTGATTTAGTGGCAATTTTCGAGAAGGACGACCCGCTGGAGCTGATTGAGGCTTGCGTGCCTGACACCCTTGTCAAGGGCGGAGACTACCAGGCTGAGGCAGTAGTCGGTCACGACGTCGTCGTCGCGTGCGGTGGCGATGTGGTGATTGTTCCCACCCTAGCTGGCTTTTCTACCACCTCCATCATCAGCCGTATGCGAAAGTTCGATGCCTGACTGCGTGCGGTCGACTCGAGTTTGTGGCCGATCCTACTGCGGAGCGCTGCGCTCATCCGCTATCGCAGTCCAGCTCCAGAGGCGCCGCAGCGAATAGGGCTGCTGTGCCCGGTGCCGGTGGCGTCAATATCGTTTCTTCGTAAACCAGCGATGAAGGCACCTACGCGAGCGCCGTCACGCGTGTAGATTCCTGGTGATGGCAGGGGGAGGATCCGCCAATAGGTGGAGACCTCGGCGCGGCCGGATCAGGCGGCGGCAGCGGCGTGAGGGGCGATGGTCATGCGGCCCGGATCGGCGGGGTTGCCGGCGTCGGGCGGTCGCCAGTTGAACGGCAGCAGGGTGTCGAGCGCCTGGATCTTGGTCCGTCCGATCCGGCCTATGACGTCGGTCAGGTAGGCTTCCGGGTTGATCCCGTTCAACCGGCAGGTTTCCACCAGGCTGTAGATCACGGCGGCGACCTTGCCGGTGGCATCCGAGCCGATCACGTTCCAGTTTTTCCTGCCGACCGCTATGCCGCGCAGCGCGCGCTCAGCCATCAGATTATCTATTTCCAGCGTGCTGTGTAAACCAGCGACGACGGCACCTTTTCCGGCGGGCAGTTGAGGCCGAGTTTTCCTGGCGACAGGAACTCCATGGAGGCTGCAATGGCCGACGGCGGGCACTTGGGAGATCGGGAGCAATTCTGGCGGGATCACGTGGCAGGTTGGAAGGGCAGTGACCTGTCGCTGCGGCTGTACAGCGAGCGTCATGGACTGAAGGCGGGCACGCTGGGCTACTGGAACTCCCGGCTCAAAGCCCGGGCCGCTGACGCTCAGGCCTGCTCGGCCGGACCGGAAGCCGGGGCGACGTTTCTGGCGGTCCAAGTTGCCGATCCGGCGGTGAGTGTCCCGGAGCCGCGGAACGAAAGGATCGAGTTGGTTCTGCCGGGAGGATATGTCGTTCGGATCGGCCGCGGTTTCGACACCGTGACCCTGGACCGGCTGCTCGACGTGGTCGAGAGGCGTTCGTGATCGGTCTGCCGGATGGCGTGCGTGTTTACCTGGCGGCGGGCCGGACCGACCTGCGCCGCGGCATCGACGGCCTTGCCGCGCAGATCCAGACGGTGCTGCGTCAGGATCCCTTCAGCGGCCATCTTTTCGTCTTTCGGGGCCGTTCGGCGCACACGATCAAGGTTCTGATGTACGACACGACAGGCTTTCTGCTGATGCAGAAGCGCCTGACCGCGGGAAAGTTCATCTGGCCGAGCCCGGCGGATGGCATCGTGACGATCAGCCGTGCCCAGATGTCGCTGCTCGTAGACGGTCTGGATTGGCGATCCGCCAAGACAAAGCCCATCCCGAAGCCGCTGCTTATCGTCTGAACAGAGGTCTGCCTTACTTCTATGTTACTGCTTCTGCTGCGGTTTACCACGAGGATCGGCGCGGATACTTTCATCACATGGATGATGCCCGGCACGACAGCAATCCTGACAACCCGAACGATGATCCGCTCCAGCGGATCGCCGCGCTGGAGCGCCGGGTCGCGGTGCTGACGCGCGAGAACGAACGACTGGAGACGTTCCTGGCGGTTCTGCGCCACATGACCTTCGGCCGTTCCTCGGAGAAGATGGACCCGGACCAGCTCAGCCTGCTCGACACGGCGACACCTGCCCCGGCCGATCCCGATGATGCAGAACTCTCGGGCGAGGACACGACCGGACAGCGCCGGCGTGGTGGCGGAGGCCGGCGTCCTTTGCCCGACAATCTGCCGCGGGTGACCCGCGAGATCCTGCCCGTCAGCACGCAGTGCCCGTGCTGCAGGCGTGAGATGACCCGGATCGGCCAGGATGAGAGCAAGCAGCTTCATCTCGTCCCGGCCCATGCCGAGGTTCACGTCACCGTCCGGCCCAAGTTCGCGTGCCGGGCCTGCGGTGAACTGGCCCAGGCGCCGGCGCCCGACGACCGGCCGATCGAGCGCGGCCTGCCCACTGCCGGTACCATCGCCCAGGTCGTCATCGCCAAGTACCTGAACCACATGCCTCTGCACCGGCAGGCGGCGCACTACGCCCGACTCGGCGTTCTGCTTGCCACTACCACGCTGTACGGCTGGGTCGAGGCGGCCGCGCGCGATCTGGCGCCGGTTGCCGACCGCCTGCTCGAGCTGCTGCTCCGGCGGACCAAGATCCATGCCGACGATACACCCGTGACCGTACTCAACCCCGGTCGCTCCGGCACCCATGACGGCCGGTTCTGGGTCTATGCCGACGACACCCGGCCGCGCGGCGGAGCCGAGCCCTCGATCGCGGTGTTCCGCTTCTCTGCCGGACGGGCCGGCAAGCATCCGGCCCAGCACTTGGCGGGCTTCGGTACATGTCAACGCGTATGAGACAGCTGCTCGTTTTGTCGTAGCTCAGGGTTGGGGCTGACTGCCGGCGGGGTGGTTTTCCCACGGCCGTTCGTCCGCTTCCAGGATGCCGGCGCTCTCGGGCCGCGCAAGGCCCTTCCGTCCCGCCCCGTGGGCGGGTCCCTCGAGAAGGACCTTGCCCGTTCCCTCGTGCGCCGGCGGTGAGGTCGGCAGGCCGGGACGGCGGGATGGCCGCTGTTCAGCCGAACATCGGGATGAGGGATGTGCGCCGCCGCCTTCCTCCGGCGCGGCCGGCGGGTTGATCCAGACCGCCGCGGGCGGTGCGGGAGCTTCGGGCCGCTTGCTCACGAAGCGTTCGGGATGCCGGCGGTGGACGTCATCGAGCACTGCCTGCCGTGCCGACCGGATCGCGCCGGTGTCGCCATAGTGGACCTGGTGCGGCGTCATCAGCGCCAGCCCGGAGTGCCGGTGCACGGTGTTGTACCAGGCGAAGAAGGTGCGGCAGAACACCCGGGCGTCCTGGATCGAGCCGAAGCGCTCGGGGAAGTCGCGATGGTACTTCAGCGTCTTGAACTGCGCCTCGGAGAACGGATTGTCGTTGGACTGCTGCGGCCGGCTGTGGCTGCGCGTCACGCCGAGGTCGGCCAGCAACTCGACCACCGCCCTGGCCTTCATGGCGCCGCCGCGGTCGGCATGCAGCGTCAGCCGGTCACGGGCGACACCCTGTTTGCGCACGGTCTGCCGGATCAGCCGCTCGGCAAGCGCGGCGCTTTCCCGGTAGGCTACCGTCCACCCCACCACGGCGCGGCTGAAGATGTCGAGAATGACGTACAGGCACAGCCACGTGCCCTTGACCGGCCCCTTCAGCTTGGTGATGTCCCAGCTCCACACCTGGTTGGGGCCGGTGGCCAGCAGTTCGGGCTTGGTATAGACCGGATGCCGGCGCTGCTGCCGGCGCTCCCGAACCTCGTCATTGGCGGCCAGCAGGCGGTACATGGTGCGCACCGAGCACAGGTATCGCCCCTCGTCGAGCAGCGTGGCGTAGACCTGGGCCGGGGCGGCATCGACGAAGCGCTCGCTGTGCAGCAGGTCGAGAACCTGACGGCACTCGGTCCTGCTCAGCGCGCGCGGAGGAGAGGGCCGGCGCACCGGCGGGAGGGGCGGCCCGACCTGGCGCAGCCTGTCGCGATGGCGGTAGAAGCTGGCGCGGGGGACGCCGAGCGCCCGGCAGGCGGTGGCGACGTCCACGGCCGGGACCGCCTGCTCGATGGCGGTCATCACCTGCGCTCGCCCGGATCGGTCGAGCCGAGTGAGGTCTCCAGCAGCTGAGCGACTTTTTTTTGGAGCTCGATGATCGCCTCGGCGCGGGTGAGCTGGTCGCGCAGGCGAGCGTTCTCCCGCTCCAGGCGCACCACGTCGTTCTTGTGAGGATTGGCCGGCGCGCTCTTCGGCCCCGATCTGGCCGGCGCCGGTCCGTGCAGCGTGCCGGCGTCGCGCTGTCGGCGCCACCGTCCGACATTGGACGAGTACAGACCTTCACGACGCAGGATGGCGCCGACATCACCGGGACGGGCGCGGTCGATCTCGTCCAGGATGCGCAGCTTGTCGGCCACGCTGAACGTCCGGCGCTGGGGCCGGTCACTCACCTCCGGGTCCGGTGGTGAAAGCGGGGTTCCGGTTTGGGGTAGGGAAGTCATGCTCATCAGGTCCTCAACAGCGCCCTCTACTGATCAGTTCAGCAGGCAACTGTCTCATCCGACGTTGGCACAGAGGGCTTCACCGGCACGCTGCAGGCCGATGCCTTCTCCGGCTTCGATCACCTGTACCGGGGCGGCACCATGGTCGAGGCCGGCTGCCTCGGCCACGCCCGGCGCAAGCTGGTCGATCTGGTGCGCGCCAAAGGTTCGCCGGTTGCTGCTGAAGGCGTCCGGCAGATCGCCGCGCTGTACCGCATCGAGCGGCGGATCTACGGGCTGCCGCCCGTGGAACGCCTGGCGGTGCGCCGGAGCGAGGCGGTGCCGCTGCTCGACGCCCTGCGAGCCTGGCTGACCGAGCGGCTCGCCCAGGTGGCGCCGCGCAGCGAGCTGGCCAAGGCGCTCGGCTACATGAACGCCCAATGGGATGCCCTGGTCCGCTACGCTGCCGACGGCACGCTGGAAATAGATAATCTGACGGCCGAGCGCGCGCTGCGCGGCATAGCGGTCGGCAGGAAAAACTGGAACGTGATCGGCTCGGATGCCGCCGGCAAGGTCGCCGCCGTGATCTACAGCCTGGTGGAAACCTGCCGGTTGAACGGGATCAACCCGGAAGCCTACCTGACCGACGCCATAGGCCGGATCGGCCGCACCAAAATCCAGGCGCTCGACACCCTGCTGCCGTTCAACTGGCGACCGCCCGACACTGGCAACCCAGCCGATCCGGGGCGCATGAACATCGCTCCTCACGCCGCTGCTGCCGCCTGATCCGGCCGCGCCGAGGTCCCCTCCCATCGGCGAATCCTCCCGCTGCCCATCACCAGGAATTTACCCGCGTGACGGCGCTCACGTAGGTGCCTTCATCGCTGGTTTACCGTGCTGTCGGCAGCGTAGCGGACCAGGGCATCCCACTGGGCATTCATGTAGCCGAGCGCCTTGGCCAGCTCGCTGCGCGGCGCCACCTGGCTGAGCCGCTCGGTCAGCCAGGCTCGCAGGGCGTCGAGCAGCGGTACCGCCTCGCTCTGGCGCACCGCCAGGCGTTCCGCGCGCGGCAGCCCGTAGATCCGCCGCTCGATGCGGTACAGCGCGGCGATCTGCCGGACGCCTTCGGAGGCGATCGGTGAACCCTTGGCGCGCACCAGATCGACCAACTTGCGGCGGGCGTGGCCGAGGCAGCCGGCCTCGACCATGGCGCCGCCCCGGTACAGGTGATCGAAGCCGAAGAAGGCGTCGGTGTAAAGGGCGGATGAAGCTTGGCCCTTCCGCAAACTCGGCGGAGCTTGATGCGGAGAGCTGCTGGGATGCTCACATAAAGGGCATCAGCTCCCTCTCAACCTGTATCGCTCTTGATCACCGAACCCCTGTTGTCCCTGTTGCCGGACGGGATCGTCGTTGACCGTGTCGAGGTCAATTCCGGGCTCGTCACCGTGCATGCTCGATCGGCTGACCTGACCGCCTGCTGTTCGATGTGCGCCATGCCGTCGGGACGGGTTCACGGCCGCTACATTCGCCGTGTCGCCGACCTTCCCCTGATGGGTCGCATCGTCTCACTGTCCCTCCAGATCCGCCGCTTCTGCTGCCTCCAATCGGACTGCCCGCGCCGGATCTTCGCCGAGCGCCTGTCCGCGGCGGTGCCGGATCGCAAACGGCGCACCGTCCGGCTCGCCGACGTCCAGCGTTCCCTGGCCCTGGGTGCGGGCGGTGAACTGGGCTCCCGCCTGGTGAGCCGGCTCGCCATGCCGGTTACCGGCGACACCCTGTTGCGTCTGATCCGGGCCATTCCGGTCGAACCGGCGCCGCCGGCGCGCGTCATCGGCATCGATGACTGGGCCTGGCGCCGTGGCAGGCGTTACGGCGCTATTATCATTGATCTCGAGCGTGCCAACCGGCCGATCGACCTGCTGCCCGACCGCACGGCTGAGACCGTCGCCGCCTGCCTGAAGGATTATCCCGGCGTCGAGATCGTCGCCCGTGACCGGGCCGGTGCCTTTGCCGACGGCGTTCGCACCGGCGCTCCGCAGGCCATCCAGGTTGCCGTGTAAGTGCCGGGTGAATACTGGTCCATCCGCATTCCCGATGTACAAGCGGTAAGTGCATTTCCACCTTGTGTTTTCTCCGATGTCATGCGGCCTCCAGAACCCGATAGCGCAACAGGTCGAAGCCAGCCCGCCCGCACATGGTACGCTTGATCGTCTTGAGCCGACTGACCTGACCTTCCACCGGGCCGCTGCTCCATGACAGCGACAGCCCGGCACGAACCGCCGCCAAGTCCCGTTTCAGGCCGCCGGCAAACCCGGCCAGCGCCGTTCCCTGCGCTGCCGCGAGCCACGGATCGAATCCGTCGGCCCGCCTCTCCCGCACCATCGTACGGAACTCCCGCGCCAGCGCGATCACCGCGGTCAGGTCCGGCGATCCGGCAAGCAGCGCCTCGACGAGCTTCCCTGCGGTGTCGTCGATCTCGTCGGCATCGGCCACCACCAGCCACGCCGCGCGCCGGCCGGAGGGTGCTTTCCAGGCGGTCGCGGACGACGCCGCGTCGGCAGACCCCGCACCGGTGCCCCGCAACCGGCGCCGAACCCATTCCTGCACGGTCTTGGGCCGGCCCGAATAGCCCCGGTCACGGATTTCCCGCCACAGCCGGGCGGTGTTGGTGCAGCCCTCGGCCCAGCGCTGCCGCAGGTACTCGGCATGGCGGTCGATTGTGCTCCCATAAGCCGGTTTGCTCCACGACGGAGGCCGGCCCGCCCGCAGCCATGTCCGAATCGTGGCGCGGTCCAGGCCGGTGCTGCGGGAGATAGCACTCTGCGACCAGCCGCGGGCGTTCAGTGCTGCGACTTCCTCGAAACGGGCCTGCCGCGCCGCCCGCTTGTCCAGCGTGCGCTGCTGGCTGCGGGTCAGAGGCCGGGACTCCGGCGGAGCGTTGGGAACCGGAACCGTCGTCACCGCCGTGGCTGCCTTGGTCGCAGTGCGGATGGCCCGGTGATGCCGGTCGAGAACGCCGGCCAGGGCGTCGCCGAGATTGCGCAGAAGATGCCAACCGTCAGCCACCTGAATCGCGTCCGGGGCGCCGGTCTGGGCGCCGTCGGCATAGGCACCGGCCCGGTCTCGGGCGACGATCTCCACGCCGGGGTGTGCCTTCAGCCAAGCGGCGACTGTTTCTCCGTCGCGATCGGGCAGCAGGTCAATGGGGCGGCTGCGCTCCAGATCGACGATGAGGGTGCCGTAGCGCCGGCCACGCCGCCAGGCCCAGTCATCGATGCCGACGACGCGCGGGGTTGGTGCCACCGGGAGGGGAGCCGCCCGGATCAGGCGCAGCAGGGTGTCGCCGCTGACCGGCATGGCGAGCCGGTCCGCTAGGCGGGCACCCGACTCGCCTCCGGCATGCAGGGCGATGCGGCGTTGCGCCTCGGCGAGGCGGACGGTCCGCCGAACCTTCGGCAGGGCCACCTCCGGCAGGCGCTCGGCGAAGATCCGGCGCGGGCACCTGGGGGCGGAGCAGCGAAAGCGGCGGACCTGGAGATCGAGCTGACCGATCCTCCCCTGCCAGGGGAGATCCCCAAGATGCCGGATGTAGCGGCTGTGGACGCGACGCGAGCGGCGCCGGCACAAGGGACAGGATGCTGTGGCGGCGCGAGCGCGAACGGCGACGACGACACGACCAGGGTGGACGACGACCCGCTCGACCGCGAGACCGGCGGGCAGCAGGGACAGCAGCGAATTGGACACGGAGAAGACGGCACTCTCGGGGGAAAAGCGTTTCTCCTCATATGGTTATCCTCACCCTCCGGCGCACTCGCCCTGCACCGGGAATGCGGATGGACCAAGCTTCATCCGCCCTTTACATGCCGACCAGTTCCACCTGCTGCGCAATCTGGGCGACGCCGTGGGCAACGCTCTCAACCGTCACCATCGGGATATCCGCGCTGCCGCAAAGGCTGCCACAGCTCTGGCGTTACCGGATCCAGTACCCGTGGAACCAGCAAATCCGCCGATTTCCATCGTCTTACCCAAACCCCTGGCAACGCGTCAGCAGCACAGCCTGGACAAGCAGGCAGCACGGCAGGCTCGTTTCGACGAGGTGGTCGCCCTGGATGCGAAAGGCTGGTCCAGGAGCCGGATCGACCGCACTCTCGGTCTGGACCGAGGCACGGTACACGACTGGTTGAAAGCCGGACGGCTGCCGAGCTGGCAGCAGCCGTCCGGAGACAGCACGGTCGATGTTCATGGCGACCATCTGCGCCGGCGCTGGGACGAAGGCTGCCACAATGGGGTTCGGCTCTGGCGAGAGCTCCGCGAGCGTGGCTTTACCGGCGGAGCGAGCACCGTGCGGGACTGGCTCCGCCGGCTGCGAGCCGTCACACCTCAGTCTGCTGGATCGATGCCGGCATGGAAAACCCCAAACGGCCGGCGGGCAGCCTGGTTGGTTGTCGCCGATCCTGACGAGATCGATGAAACGGAGCGGAGGTTCGTCGATGCCCTGATCGCCGGTTCCGCTGAACTCGCCCACCTCATCGATCTGGCCCGGGAGTTCCGCGCAATGATCCGCAAGCAGCAGGAGGAGCGACTGGATGACTGGCTTGTCGCAGCTGAGAAGACGGCCTTTGCCGGATTTGTCGGCGGACTGAGGCGTGACCTGGCCGCGGTTCGGGCCGCCTTGTCGCTGTCCTGGAGTACCGGACCGGTGGAAGGGCAGATCTGCCACCTGAAGACAATCAAGCGCACCATGTGCGGGCGTGCTGGATTTGACCTGCTGCGCCACCACGTTCTCGAGGCAGCGTGATGCTGGCGCGATCAAATCCGTCCGTTCAGCTGACCTGTTGCACCGAGTTTGCGGAAGGGCCAAGCTTCATCCGCCCTTTACAGGTATCCTGTCGGGTCGCTCGTGACACAGACGGAAGCCCACGCATCAACGCCCGCGCGCGCGCCCCCCGCCGGTTCGCCCCCCGGTTTTTTTTCCAGAACGGCAAAGCTAGCTTTCTGTTAAGAACGCAGTGAGGTTGCGAGCAGGGAGGCGGGAGAATGGGCCGGCAGTCGATGCGGCCGTTGCCGACGCGGTGGCGGATCCTGGAGACGGTGACACGACAATGCCCGGACTGCGGGGGTCGGCTGCACTGCCAATACATCAGCCGACGCGCCGTGGTGACCCTGGACGGGCTGCTCGGCCTGCAGCTCAGGGTCCGGCGCTGCGTCAACCCGGACTGCGCCCGCTTTCACCGGGCGTTCCGACCGGAGGCCGAAGGCGCGCTGGCGCTGCCCCAGCAGGAGTTCGGGCTCGACGTGATCGCCCTGGTCGGCCGGCAGCGCTACGGCGCTCGGGCCAGCGTGCCGGAGATCCATGCCGAGCTGGTCCGGCGCGGCGTGGCGATCTCCCAGCGCAGCGTCACCAACCTGCTCGACCGCTACGACGAACTGGTCGCCACCGCGGCCGGCGATCCCGACCGGCTGCGGGCCCGGTTCAAAGACCAGGGCCGGGTCATCCTGGCGATCGACGGCCTGCAGCCGCAGATGGGTCACGAGGTGCTGTGGGTGATCCGCGACTGCCTGTCCGGCACCGTCGTGCTGGCCAGGGCCCTGCTGTCGGCAACATCCGCCGACCTGGAGCCGCTGCTGCGCCGGGCCGCCGAGCTCGCCGGCGTGCCGGTGGCCGGGGTGGTCAGCGACGGACAGCTCTCGATCCGCACCGCGGTCGCCCGGGCTTTGCCCGGCGTGCCGCACCAGCTGTGCCACTTCCACTACCTGCGCGAGGCGGCGCGTCCGATCTTCGAGGCCGACCGGCACGCCAAAAAGGAGTTGAACACTCCTCCCACAATCTGGCAAAAACTGCATTTGAGGGCCATCCCGGCTGAGATGCGCGGATAATGGAGCGACGCGGAAGACGATGCTGATGGCATTCCGGCCGATCTCGACGCGCTTGACGAGAAGGCGGATCAACTCCCGCTGCCGGTGCCAATCGACCTGGGCGAGTTGTCCGTGCACCTGGCCGGCAAAATCCTCAAGCCGTCCGACCAGGAGCGACAACGTGCTCCGCAGCGCTTCCTGATCGAGCAGAGCTTGGCGTTGGTGCTCAAAACCAGACAGGCGCTGGCGCAGGCCGGTCAGGCGCGGCTCGAACTCGGCTTTGTCGATGAGGCCTTCGGCGTAGCTGTCGATCAACCGCCCGATCCCCCGGTTCAGTTTAGCGATCTGCCCGTCGAGCAGGGTGGCATCGGAACGACAGGGATCGCCCTTGCCGATCTCAACGATCCGCCGTTCGTACTCGGCGGCCAGACGGCGGGGATCGCCGAGCAGGCCCTCGACCTCCCGCCAGACCGCCGCATCGGGTGCCCTGGGCGACACCGAGCATCTGTGGCCGGACATCGCCCGGGCGTTCGGCTGGGTACACCGGGCGGCGCACATCATCAAGAACACCGGGGCGCTGCCGGCGCCGGCAGTGGCCCGGCGACTGGACGGCCTGTGCGGCGCGATGTCCCGGCACCGCGCGCGGGCCGGCGGGCTGTGCGAGGCGGTCGGTCACTTCCTCAAGGTAACCCGCAGCTATCGCCCCGGCCTGTTCCACTGCCATACCGTCGCTGATCTGCCGGGCACCAACAACGCGCTGGAAGGGCTGTTCGGCTCCTACCGCTACTGTCAGCGGCGCACGACCGGTCGGCGCGCGGCCTCATCGGCCACCGTGGTCAGCGGTCCGGCCCGTCTGGTCGCCTGGGTGGTCTCCCGTCTCGCGCCACTCGAGGCCGCCGATCTGGCCGGGGTCGATCGAACCCGCTGGCTCGCCCTGCGGGCCGACATCAGGGCTCGCCGCCTGCAGCGGACCAGAGGCAGCCGCTTCAGGCGCGATCCCCAGGCCTACCTGCGTAGCCTCGAGGACCAGTATGCCGCCGCAAGGTGAGTTTTGCCGCTCTGGTTTTTTTTGTTCGGCCGCGCCGATTGCGGGGCGTGTGCCGCCCGGGAACTCTGTACCCCGGCGAAAGAACCGCGGCGTTCCGTCTACTTCCATCCACGCGCGGAGTACGAGGCGCTGAACGCAGCGCGGGCGCGGATGTCCGACCCGGCCTGGAAGAAGCGCTATCGGATCCGCGCTGGTGTCGAAGGTACGCTTTCACAGGGCGTGCGCGCCTTCGGGATGCGCCGGAGCCGCTACATCGGGCTGGCCAAAACCGCGCTCCAGCAGGTTTGTACCGCCGCCGCGATGAACGTGTCGCGGATCGTGCACTGGCTGGAAGGCCTGCCGCGGGCCAAGACACGCGTAACGCGCTTCGCCGCTCTCGCGCCGGCGACCTGAATTCGCCGACAGTAGTGGAGTAGGAAGCGCTGAAGCGCTTCCCCTCCCCGAACCGTACGTGCACCTTTCAGCGCATACGGCTCTCCATTCAACCTTGGCCCAAGGCCATTGCGACATCATGGTATCGGGAGGTGACGGTATTCCGAAGCTCGTCCCTGAAAATGTAGGGATTTCGCCCCGGGTTGCGCCACCGGAACTGCGCCTTCGGGCTGGTAACCAGGCGGCGCAGTCCCTTGCCGACAGGAGCACCCTGTCCATTCCGGCCGTAAACCAACCAGGTTTTCGTCTGGCCAGGGTTCGGAGCGCGATACCATTTCCGCATCAAGGGTTTGATGCCTGAACGATATTTGCTCGCGAGCCAGTGCGCCAGTTTCCAGAACACGACGGTGTCGATGCGCCGGAACGTGCGCGCCGTGAAGTCGGCGAACTTGTAGAACGCGGCCCAGCCCGTCAGTTGACGGTTCAGGCTGTCGATCATGTCCACCGAGGCGACATCATGATTGCCGGAGAGTGCCTCGACCAAGCGGTGAACGAAGGTCTTGGCCTTCTCCTTGGGTATCGTGGTGACCACGGACATGCGTCCGCTCGATCCCCGCTTGCGAATGATCCGGTGTCCCAGAAAGACGATACCATCGTCAACGTGAGTGATATGGGTCTTGTCCATATTCAACGTCAGCTTCAGGCGGTCTTCCAGAAAGACCCGGCATTCCTCGCGGATCACCTCGGCATGCGCCTTGGTGCCCTTGACGATAACGACGAAGTCATCGGCATAGCGGCAATAGGCGACAGCAGGTTTCCATTGCCGGTTCTCGCGAACTGCAACAGGACGCTCCTGCTGTAGAGCTATAGCGGAATTTGGGTGACGAGGTGTTCAGGCGGCGCTCTGTGATGTCGGCACGCTGACCTCAATGCCGTCGCGGAATTTGACGCCTTGGATGAGCTTGGGCAACTGGTTTTCGCTCTGAAGCCGGCGCCAGGTTCTGGATGCTGCTGAGATCAGCTTGAAGACCATGAGCTTGGCGGTGTCGTGGGAAAGCGCGCCCTTGGTGCGGATCGTCCGGTGACGGACCGTGGCGAAGACGCTCTCGATCGGATTAGTTGTCCGCACGTGGTCCCAGTGCTCGGCGGGGAAGTTGTAGAAGGCCAGCAGAGCCTCGCGGTCCTTGGTCAGGCACTCGACGGCACCGGAGTACTTGGCGCCGTACTTCTGCTCGAAGGTATTGACGGCTCGCTCCGCTGCCTTGAGGTCGGGCGCCATCCAGATCTCCCGCAGATCCTGCTTGACCGCGGGCTGGAGCGATTTCGCCACCTTGTTGAGAACGTTGCCGGTTTTGTGAAACCAGCAGCGCTGATGACGTGTGCCGGGAAAGACCTCGTCGAGCGCCTTCCAGAAGCCCAGGGCGCCATCGGCGACCGCCAGTTCAGGAGCGATCCCCAGCCCACGCGCTTTCAGGTCGATCAGCAGTTCACGCCAGCTCTGGGCGCTCTCGCGGACGCCGACCTGGAAGCCGAGCAGTTCCTTTTTACCTTCCGGCGTGGCGCCGATCATCACCAGCATGCACTCGGCAGTGGGCTCCATGCGGGCCTGGAGGTAGACGCCGTCGGCCCAGACGTAGACGTAGCGTCGAGCCGACAGGTCCCGCCGTTGCCAGCGCCCGTAATCGTCCGCCCAGCTTTCCTTCAGCCGCGCGACGACCGCCGGCGACAGGTTGGGCGCGTCCTTACCCAGCAGCACGCTCAGCGCCTCCTGGAAATCACCGGCCGAAACCCCGCGCAGGTACAGGATCGGCAGCAGAGCGTCGAGGCTGGTGGTCCGCCGCGCCCAGCGCGGCAGCAACGCCGAGCTGAACCGGATCCGCTCGCCTGCCGGGCCGGCAGCCCGGTCGCGGACCTTAACCCGCTGAACCTCGACCGGTCCGACCCCGGTCTGGATCATGCGCTCTGGCCCATGACCATGCCGGACCAGCCGGTCCCGGCCGTCAGCCAGCTTCAAGTCCCTCCTGGCGGCCAGAAAGGCCGCCACCTCGGCTTCGATGGCCTGCTCCAGCAACTGGCGGGCTCCCGATCGGAGAAGGGCCGTCAGCGGATCGTCAATCTCGTTGGGCTGGCGAAACCGGACAATGCTGGTATCTTCGTTCATGGCGTAGCGCTCCCTCGTGGAGGTTCTGGCAGGCGTCAAGCACCTACCTCGTTACGCCACCTTCCTCACCTCGTCATCACCCAGTTTCCGCCATAGCTCCCTGCTGTATGCCGAAGTTCCATGCCCAACGATCCTTGCGGGCTTTGCCGTTCAGGTATTTCGCCTCCAGCCACGCATCAAACTCGTGGAGCATGATATTGGACAGGAGCGGCGACAACACACCGCCTTGCGGAACACCCTCACTGGCTGCCACGAACAAGCCCCGATCAACGTGGCCTGCTTTGAGGATGCGCCAGAGCAGATCGACGAACCGTTCATCGCGTATCCGCCGCCGAACGCAGTGAAGCAGCAGTCGGTGGTGGACCGTGTCGAAGTAGCTCGCCAGATCACCTTCGATGATCCAGCGTCCCTTCGTCCCGGACCCACTATCCTGCAGCTGTATCTTCACGGTCCGGACAGCATGATGCACGCTGCGCTCCGGCCTGAAGCCGTAGGAGAGACGATGGAAGTCGCTTTCCCAGATCGGCTCCATGGCCATCAGCATCGCACGCTGGACGATACGGTCGGTCAGGGTTGGGATACCCAGCGGTCGTCGCTTGCCGTTGGCTTTCGGGATATAGATTCGCCTGACCGGCTGTGGACGGTAAGTCCCGTCGAGCAGGTCGGTCCGCAGGCTGGCCAGATGTTCCGCCAGTCCAGCCTGCATTCCTTGCTTATCCATTCCGTCGAGACCCGGCGTATTGGCGCCACTCGACGTCAGTACGATCCGGGCGGCTTCGGCAAGCCACGCTCCATTGGCGATGAGCCGGAGAAGTCGATCGAACCGACGGTTCGGGTCGCTCTCGGCCCATGTCGCGAGCTTGTGCTGCATTTCGCTGATTATCAAAGGTCTTCACCTCATTGGGTCAGGTAGTCTGCACTCCAAACTGATTGAACTGTCCTCCTTCGCCATGTGACAGGCTTTCCCTGTCGCGGACTACTACGAGGACTCCGCCAGCATGATGGACATCGGGGTCAATCCCTTGGCATTCCATCATGCCTTCCCTCGTTCATATGCTGGACGTCTCACGCACTGGGTCGGTTGCCGGTCGCAGTCCTTGTCCTTGCGTCCCGCAAGTCGATGCCGATGCCATGGCCTGGCTGCGTTCTCTCCATGGCTCCCCGCAAATGCCCTACATATGCACCTGCGTTCGGATGCCGCCGACATACGTCTCCGGCGGCCTCATCAGCATTCCGCCTGTTAAGCCGTGTAGGCGAAGGCGACATTTCAGCCCTCGGATGCGGATTAACCGGTTCGTGTTCCTCAACCTTCCAGTGCTACAGCCTCGGGAACCATCTCGGCGTAACGGCTTCACCTCAATTCCCTTTACCTGCGGGCTACGTCACCCTGCCAGTTGACGGCAGGTCACCGCCGCTTGGGCTCATGCCCCCTCACAGCAGAGGGCAGGGCTTTCTTCATTTCCCTCCTTTCTCATCAGCATTCCAGCGATATGCACCCCGGACCATCCGGGACGAGGCGCACTCTAGGTGATGTCGGCCGCCCACACCTGATTGGGACGGTCGATCGTCAGCCCACGCAGCAGGTAAGGAAAAACCTTGTGGCCCGGCGCCGGTTTCGACGTCCTCGGCTTCGGCCCGAGGGCAGCGATGCCCATCAGCCGCATCAGGCGCTGCACGCGTTTGCGGTTGACCACTGTGCCCTCGGCCCGCAGCATCGCCGTCAGCCGCCGCGAGCCGAGAAACGGCCAAGCCGTGAACAACTCGTCGATGCGCTGCATCAGCGCCGGATCATTATTGTTGGCCGGACACGGCGCGCGGTAAACGCTCGAGCGCGCGACGCCGAGCAGCGTGCATTGCCGTCGTACCGACAGTCGAACGTGATCGCGATCGAGCAGGGCTCGGCGGTCCGGGGCGCTCATCGTCCGGACCTCTGTCCTAAAAAATCCCGCTCGACGGTAAGCTGGCCGATCTTGGCGTGCAGCTTCTCGATCTCGCGGGCCGCGTCGGCGTCGCGGCCGACATTTGAGTCGAACGCCCGCGTCGCATTGTCCTGAAGCTGCTTCTTCCAGGC
Source organism: Skermanella mucosa (assembly GCF_016765655.2). NCBI lineage: Bacteria > Pseudomonadati > Pseudomonadota > Alphaproteobacteria > Rhodospirillales > Azospirillaceae > Skermanella > Skermanella mucosa. The sequence continues at coordinate 3,530,678 of NZ_CP086106.1, read as the reverse complement.
GTAAATCTGGTTCGGGTGAACCTCGTAGCGCTGGGCCAGGTCGACCACCGTCGCTTCCTCGCGTAGCGCCTCCAAGGCGATCGTCGCCTTCAGCGCCGCATCGATTTTCCGTCTCGTTCGCTTCGTCATCGATGATCATCGGAGCGATGAACCGCACCCTCTTCGAGACCTATGTGGAAACCCAGCTCGCGCCGACCCCGCGGCCGGGTGACGTGGTCATTCTCGACAACCCGTCCAGCCACAAAAGCGAGAAGGCGAAAGCAATCCTCAAGCAACGCGGCGCCTGGTTTCTCTTCCCGCCGCCCTACAGCCCCGACCTCAACCCGATAGAGATGGCCTTCGCCAAGCTCAGAGCCCATCTCCGACGCATCGGCGCACGCACCATTGACGAACTCTGGAAGGCCGTCGGATTGATCTGCGATCTATACACCCCGACGAGTGCTGGAACTATCTCAGACACGCCAGATATGCGTCAGATTAAAAGCTCGAATCTCTAGCGGATGCATCCCTAAGGTCACAGGTGAGCGCGGCCACCGCCCGCAGATGTTGGCATTCATGGCGGTGTCCTATTGGGCATAGCGCGGGCCAGTATATGATCCACGAAGATAGCTAGGTCACCGCCGCAAAAACGGTAGCCGGGCAGCCCGGCGGCGGCAGCTGCCGCCAGATCGCTCTCCTTATCGCCAATCAGAAATGAGCTGTTGCGGTTGACTATCCACGTTGCCATTAGATCCTTGATCATTCCAGGTTCCGGTTTGCGCCGATAGCAGGCACGGTTGAAACCGACTGAGGTCCCCTCCGGATGGTGTGGGCAGTACTCGTAAGCGTCTACATGAGCCCCGGCTTCAGCCAAACGCGCCGCCATCCAGGCGTGCATCACGCCGACTTGCGATTCAGGATAGTAACCACGCGCCACCCCGGCTTGGTTGCTGACGATGAAAACGTAAAATCCGGCATCGTTTAACCGCTTTACCGCAGCCATAGCCCCTGGTATCCAGCGTGCCGCAGCTGGATCGTGCGGATAACCCGTATCTTCGATCAGAACGCCGTCACGATCCAAAAAGGCGGCCGGGCGGCAAGCCATGGTAGGAATCTCGTGCTGTGCGCGTGTCAGATCTTCCGGGACGCCGATGTCGATGAATGCGCCGTCATAGATGTGTCCGCGCAGCATGCCTTCGCTTGCGAGGCGAGGGAAAATGTCTGTCGCCAGCGAGACCGGGCCGCTGCCGATCCACTCCGTAATTCGGCGGTCGATGGTGTAAATGCCTCCACTGACCGGTCCAATGCGATCTGGTGAGTAAGGCATCAAGCCTTGCACCCTGCCGTTCGTCGATAATTCGATGGTGCCGTAGCGTCCGCTAGGCGCAGTGTGGCGCAGGGCAAGCGTTACCATAGCTTCCTCCGCGTGCAATGGCAGGTCCAGCAGGTTCAGGCTGAAAAGAGTATCGCCATTCAGCAGCAGGAAACGTTCATCAAGTTGATCCTGAAACACCCGTAACGCGCCGGCGGTCCCGAGAGGCTCAGGCTCAACCACAACCTCTACATGTGCGCCGCGCACGATTCTATCATGATAACGCGCTACGATCTGCTCGCCCTTGTAACCAGCCAGCAGAAGGATGCGTGCAAAGCCGAAGCGGGCTATCTCCTCAATTTGCCAATCAAGAAATGGACGGCCGGCGACAGAATTGAGGGGCTTCGGAATCGTTTCTGTCAGCGAACCGGGGCGCGTACTGCGGCCCCCGACCAGCAGGATGGCTTGGCGTAGCATATTGCTATTTACGAGCCGGCTCTGGAGCTATCAGTTCCGGCTCCTCGGCTGCATAGAGATAGCGATATGGGCAAAAATGCAACTGCTGGACCGCCAGCGTGGAACCTTGAACCGCCCAGTTCACCTCTGCGTCCAGATTGAAATGGATTTTGGCAACGAACAGATCCCGAGCCTCAGTAAGCCAGTGGTTGAGTAAGATCATGATGGCGGATTCCAAAATCTACAGCAAAATTTTCGATCGCTGAACACTTCTTATACAACCAGTTGATCCCGATCAACGTTAACATATAGAGCTGGCTCAGGAAATCTGGACAGCGGGATAAGTGGAGTTTCTGCCTGAAAGCGGCCAGTATGTGTGCCGCACAGGAGAGAGCATAGAGCTGGCTCAGGAAATCTGAACATCGGGATAAGTGGAGTTTCTGTCTGAAAGCGGCCAGTATGCGTGCCGCACAGGAGAGACCATGACGAGACGACCACGTCGGAACCACACACCGGCTTTCAAGGCAAAGGTGGCTTTGGCCGCCGTCAAGGGCGAGAAGACGCTGGCCGAGTTGGCTCAGCAGTTCGACATTCATCCCAACCAGATCACCCAGTGGAAGGCGCAGCTTCTCGACGGGGCAGCCGGGCTGTTCGGCTCGGAGAGTCGCAGCGACAGTCGGGGTCCGGCAGTGGACCTGACGGTGCTGCATGCCAAGATCGGAGAGCTGACGCTGGAGAACGATCTTTTGGCCGGCGCGCTCGGCAAAGCGGGTTTGCCGAGCGCAAAGCGATGATCGACCGCTCCCATGATCTGCCAGTCACACGGCAGGCCAAGGTGCTCAACGTCAGCCGGGGCAGCGTTTACTACCTACCGAGGCCAGCCTCGGCCGCCGATCTCGCCCTGATGCGCCGGATGGACGAACTGCATCTCGATTTCCCGTTCGCAGGCAGCCGCATGCTGCGCGACCTGCTGATCGCCGAGGGCTTTCGGACCGGCCGCCGGCATGTCGCGACGCTGATGAAGCGGATGGGCATCCAGGCCCTCTATCGCAAGCCCAACACCTCGAAGCCGGCGCCGGGACACAAGATCTATCCGCATCTCCTGCGCAATCTGCCGATCACCCGTCCCAACCAGGTCTGGGCCATGGACCTGACCTACGTTCCCATGGCGCGTGGCTTCGTCTATCTCGCCGCCGTGATCGACTGGTTCAGCAGGCGCGTCCTGTCCTGGCGTTTATCGATCACGATGGAGGCCGGGTTCTGCGTCGAGGCGGTCGAGGAAGCCTTGGCCCGCCACGGCAAGCCGGAGATCTTCAACACCGATCAGGGCAGCCAGTTTACCAGCGCCGCGTTCACCGGTCTGCTGACCGACAACGCCATCGCCATCAGCATGGACGGCAGGGGGGCATGGCGCGACAACGTGTTCGTGGAGCGGCTCTGGCGCTCCGTCAAGTACGAGGAAATATACCTCAAGGCCTACGATACGGTAGCCGAGGCGCGGAAATCTCTCGCCAGTTACTTCGGCTTTTACAACTCCCGCAGACCTCATTCCAGCCTTGACCGGCAAACACCCGATTAGGCCTACTTCACCCCGCTTCCGCAGATTGCGGCAGCCTGAACCCCGCAGGCGCTTCACTTATCCACTGAAAAAGCTGTTCAGATGAACGGAGCCACCTCACTCGCCGGATGCTTACGCTCTGGCAACCTAACCCGCCGTCAACTTGACGATGCCATCTGATCACTTCCGTTTCGTCAACACCAGTTCTTCTAAGCCACCGAAAATACTCACAAGGCGTCGCCCCTCCATGGGGGTGCTCAGGCCACATGGGGTGCGGCCTTTGAGAACTTTTAACATCTGTCGCTTCACACTATACTTCACATATAGGGTTGAATATGGATATGCAGGGGATCCCGCCGATGACCAAGCCACCGCCGCCGCTCAGCGGGCCACCGCCCACTGAAGTGCCGCTGCCGCGTGCGCCACTCGTCCGGGTACTCGCTCAGATTCGTTTTCCTGCGATCTTGGCAATCCGGAACCCTGACAATGTCGCCATCTTCCAGGAGGCGATACGCCCTAACTACCCGCTCCTGCAGGAGGATCGTGTTCATCACGTGGTGCTGCCTACGGCTGGAGAACCTGAGATCAAGGAGGGGGTGATCTGGCGTTTCCGCAGCCGGGATGACGACTGGCGCGTGTCATTGGGCATCGACTTCATCGCGCTGGAAACAAAGGCTTATCATAGCCGCGAGGATTTTCTTGACCGCTTCCATATCGTGGTTGGCGAAGTTGAGTCAGCATTCAACCCTGTGGAAGCGCAGCGGCTCGGAATCCGTTACATTGACCGGATTGTCGCTCCTGACGTGAACCGCATCGCCGAGCTTGTGAAAAGCGAGGTTCTTGGGGTGGCTTTGGCTGATATCAGTCGAACGGCACGCTACATCATGACGCAAACTCATCTCGAAGCGGAGGAGGGAGACATCCAGGCCCGTTGGGGGCACTTTCCTGCAGGGGCGACTTTCGACCCGGAGGCTATTGAACCCATCGATGAAGCGAGCTGGATCCTCGACCTTGACATGGCGACGCAACAATCCCAGGACTTCACCGTCGATGGTCTCCTTACGACGGCAACGGGTTTCGCAGAGCGCATCTACACTGTCTTCCGTTGGATGGTAACTGACGAATTCCTGCGTTGCTACGGAGGGAATCCATAACCATGATCATCGCCAAGGCTGGAGAACAGACGTCTGCCATCGGCTCGATGGTGAGGAGCAATGCGTTGGGCATAGCATTGGTTGGCGCTGGATTCTTATACCAAGCCACTATGAGCAGCTATCCAACATTTGTCACCGTCGAACGCACTGCTGCGGGGCCCTCGGGACAACTCGACGTCGTCCACAAGACGCCTGTCCAGGCTGAAACATCCGCCGAAGCAGTCTTCGAAATCCGACGGCGCTCTGGGCTGACGTGGGACGAGATCGCTGACCTGTTCGATGTCAGCCGACGCAGCGTGCATCACTGGGCAAGCGGCAAGGCCGTCAATGCCGAACATGATCGGCGCATCAGACGCATTCTGTCCATCGTCCGGCGGCTGGATGTTGGTGAGGCAAAGCGCAACCGTGATCTGCTGCTCAGCCCGTCTGCCGATGGGCGCTCCATTTACGACCTGCTGAAAGCAGCAGCATTCAGCGAGGCGACAGCGCGCACCGGAACAGCGCCCCCATCAGCAAAGTCACGGTCAAAATTGACGAAGCTTTCCAAGAGCGTCCAGCTCGCCCGCCAGTCCGAATCTCCCGTGGCCCTTTTGGGTGCGCTTCAGGATCGGCCGGACGTTCCGTCAAGGGCACGGGTCGCGCGTACCGTCCGGGTACCCAAGGCTGCCGGCTGAAAACCGATGGGCATGACGTCTCCCGATCAGCTCCCTGATCCCGACGCTACTCTTCAGGTCTGGCGCCAAGGCGATGTTACTCTCGATGCTGATTTGACTTTTGTCCACTTTGCTGATCTGTCCCGGCCAACATCTCCCGCCGCGCATCAGGCAGCTGAGGCAATGCTGCGCCAGGGGGAGGCTCTGCCCGAAGGTCCAGTCCCGTTGATGGATAACGTCCCCGGCTTCGTTATGCTCACCCAAACCTGCGACATCGTCAGACCGAGTGCGGAGCGCCCCTATGTAGAGGTTGCACCCCTGATCATGGTATCGCCGGATTGGCTGGAGGATATAAGAATGCTTCGCCGGCCGGCTTTCGCCTACGTCCCGGCATTGGCAGAGGAGCGCTTGGTCGCCGACCTGGACCGGATCATGACAGTCGAGAAGGCGGTAGTGGCGTCCTGGCGCCGTATCCCGGGCTGGTCAACAGACTCCGAGATCCGTGCTTTTGCAAAAGCACTTGCCCGGAAACGGGCGCGCTTTGCTTTTCCCAACGATTTCAATGTGGCCACAGCAAAGCTTCAGGAGCGGTTCAAAAAGAAACATAACAGACACCACGCCGAAGGCGCGCATCTGAAGGCTTTCAGCGAAATCAGGATTCGCGCCGCACCCTCCTGGGATAGCGATCAGGTCGCGATCTCCCTGTGGTTTATCAAATCTGGAGATCCGAAGGGTGTTCCTGCCGCTTGGCCAGATTGGATAGACGCGTGGACAGCCCTATTCGAAGAATCCGGCAGATTCCAGATTGAGACTGCTGTTGCCTGTCTTCTGCAAGACATGACGGCGCGGGATTACGTCGAGAGCGATCGCCTCGACCTTGATCAGCTTTCAGTTTCCCCGGAGCGAAAACATGGCTGATATGATTTCCGGCTGGAGAATTTAACGGTAAGTGAACCGCACCGGGTTTCCCGGAGGCCTGACCTTCAAGCAGACGCGCGAGCCGATGCTGACCGACACCTTCGACGAATGGCTCGCCCGCGTCGTTTGCTATGCGTTCTCGGTTCCTCCGCTCCCGTTCATCCAGCAGCAGATCCGCGCAACGGCGGAGTCGGCGAAAGAAGCCGCGCTCTCCGAGGGCCTGGCGCCGCTGATGAACTGGATCAAGGACATCGTCGACCTGCTGATCGAGCGGTTCTGGAACTACCCGGACCTGGAGTTCTGCTGGGGCGACCACAAGGAGGTCGATCCGGCCTCGATGGCCTCGATCAACAGCACTTACGTCCGCATGGGCATCAAGTCGATCGACGAGGCGCGCGCCGAGCTGGGCCTCGACCCGCTCGGCATGGAGCACGCGATCTTCACCGGCAACGGCGCGCTGCTGATCAAGGAGCTGGCGGACGACGACTTCCGCCACGCCATGATGGGCATCCAGACCGGGCCGGACGGCAAGCCGATCCTGCCGGGCCAGCAGCCGGGAATGCCGGGCCAGCAGGGCATGATGCCTGGTCAGCCGGGCGGGCCGGGTATGCCGATGGGCGACGACGGCTCGTGGATGCCGGACTTCCGCGCGGCGCTCAAGCCGCAGTGGGTTCCAGACTTCCGCCAGGCGCTGACGCCGGAATGGTTCCAGGGCATCCGGGAGGCGCTGCTCGCCGGCGCTCCGCAGCAGGGCGGCGACGCCCAGCCGGACATCCGGGGTGCGCTGGGCCCGGGCGACCGGGAGCAGCCGAACATCCGCGGCGCCCTCGGGATGCCCTCGCGCACCGCCGACGGCCTGCCGGACTTCCAGGGCATCCTGGGCGGCGCCGGCGGCTCTTACACCTCGGACGAGTCGATGGCCGCGATGAACGTCCGGTCGGCCGACCCGACCAGCAAGGACGACGAGCGCCGCAACGTGGTGCTCGATCTCGACGGCGACGGGGGTGCGGTTGACGGCAACCTGTCGGACAATCTCGACGACCCGACAAAGGAGGTTGAGAAGCTCGACCGCCCTTTCGTGGTTTTGGGTTCGCCGACGACATTCGGGCCGCTCTACAAAAGAGACGGTAGAGCCGGACGGGATGCCGACGGCGACGGGCTGGTGAACGAGCGCGAACGGCCCCGGCCGGCAACGCTCCGCCCGGCCCGCCCGCGTCCGGCCAACCGGCCGGGCGGCCGTCCCAGCTCCTCACGGGTGCGGCGGTCACCACGGTCGGCGCCGGCGTTGCCGGTGCTGCCGCGATGGTCGCCCGCGCCCTGACCCGCTCGACCAACCCGACGGTTCGCGCCGCCGGGCTCGCCGCCGCCGGTGCTGACGGTCTGACGGCCGGCGCCACGGCGACCTTCGCCGGTGCGACGGCGGCCAACGACATCGCCTACCAGCGGCGCATGGAGGAGGTCGGGGCCAAGTACGGCTTCACGCCCAAGTCGCGCGGCCAGCGGCTGGTCGACGAGGCGAAGCAGAAGCGCCGGGACATCCGGGGCGAGGCGCGGAACTTCGACCGGCCGCTCGACGGCAAGCCGGTCTCGGAGCTGAAGCTGCCGGACTACAGGACGGCGACCAAGTTCGCGGAGGCGACCAGGGCGGCGTTCCCGGGAGGCACGCAGTTCATGACCAAGGTGGCTCGCAGCGCCAAGTACGAGTTCCAGGGCGAGAAGGCCATCGAGATCCCGACCGCGAATGTCTCCCATCGCTTCGTCAAGGGCGGCATGACCGGCGAGATCAGCCGCAACTTCTACCGCGACAAGGCCGGCGACCTGGTGGCGAGCCACGACGGCTTCGTGATCAACGGCGAAGGCAAGGGCGGCGGCATCGGCAAGCAGGTGCTCAAGGCGCAGTTCGACGAGTACGAGCGGATGGGCGTGTCCAAGGTCAAGGTCCACGCCAACATCGACGTCAGCGGCTACGCCTGGGCCCGGTTCGGCTTCGTGCCGAGCCAGCAGTCCTGGGACGAGCTGCGGGCCAGCATGAAGTTCTGGATCAACTCGGACGAGGTCACCACCGACGGCCTCGGCAACGAGTATCAGCCGCTCAACATCCCGCAGCGCCAGCGCAGGGCACTGACCAGGATCCTCGACAACCCCGACCCCAAGGGCATCTGGAAGATCGCCGACGCCCGGATCGGCAACCGCAATATCGGCAAGGAGCTGCTGATGGAGCGGGACTGGGAAGGCGAGATCCGGCTCGACGACGCCGACGCCATGGCACGTTTCAACCACTACACCGGCCGATCAAAATGACGATCATCTTCGACGGCCTGCCCGGCACCAAGCTCGGGGAGGGCGAGACCGACGGCATGCACGAGCTGCTGGCGGACGACGACCTCCCCACCTACGAGCTGCCGGACGAGCCGGACGAAGACGAGCTGGTGGAACTTGCCAAGGCGGCATCGCCCACCCTGTCGGCGGCCGACGCCGCCGAGCGCAAGGTGGCCGACCGGATCTACACCGCACTCCGGGCGGCGGTCGCCGCGGCCGAGGGCATCGTCCAGGCCGCCCACACCGCGCTGTCGCCGGACGCCGCGGCCTCCGGCCTCAAGCGGTCGGGCCTCGCCCGGCTGTACGGCCTGGCGATCGACCGCCTGCTCCCCGTCATGGAAGCGGGCGGCCGGGCCGCGATCGACGGCGCCGACGTGCTGGAGAAGGCCGAGCCCGCGCGGCTCAAGGTCGACCTCAGCCGGCGCAACGGCAAGATCCAGAGCTACCTGGAAGCCTACCGGATAGATAAGATCGCCTTTCGGACGTCGCGCATCTGGAGAGCCTGAATATCACGACGCTACAGTAGCGCTCAACATTTGTTCTCTGCAGTGACGAGACCCATTCACATATTTCAGGTAGCAACGGGGGCAAAGGCTATATAGATACCAGATCTTTTTTGTTTGATCTTCTAAGAATGTCCGGTCGTCATCGACTTTACAACCAAGGCGGTCAGCGACGATGTAGAAGTTTTCTGACGGCATCGATGTCATAGAGTATGTCCGACGCGCAATCGCCGGCAGTAATAAGGAGTATTCGCTATATGTTATCTGACAGACAGTTTCTATTATCTTGCTCAGAATGCGTTTGTCGCGAGTAACGTGATAATCAAGGCCAGCGGCTTCTGCAAGATTCCTATAGGTTACAATATCGCGCCGACGCGCAGCGGATTCCAACACATTCCTGACGGAAGTTACTTGTTTCCCATAGAAATCACTGATGATAGCTAGAGATGTACATGGGATGAGCCTTTCCTCCTTGAATGTAAAGACGGGAATCTCGCTTGAAGCTAATATTCTTTCGACGATTCCTTCTGTAACATCACAGGAAGCCACGGCTGCCTTGATCGGAATCAAAGATAGGTCGGGATAGTTCAGCCATGACTCGGGCATGCCGTGAACTGCTTCACGTTTGATCATTTCATTGTCCATATTCATGTTGCGATCGGATCCAGATGACGCCGCAGAGTGGCGTCTCAAAACATGTTATGGGCTGGTAAGTCTCGGCTCGCTAGCGGTAAGCCAAAATTGTCTCAATGCTCTTGCGCTCGGTATTATGGAAAGCTGTGGGGTCACTTAGAGTTCAGATACCAAAATTTAATATAATTTTTATTTAAATACTTAAACTTTTGTATCTTTTTATCAAGTAGATCTCGGATGACATCCTAAAAACCTACGTTTTGGGGAACCTCGAAAGCGGTTTGGAATTCTCCGCAGATTTGCTCCACTCTGAACCTCCAAAAAACGTCTCCCAGAATAGATTTTCTCGAAACCTGCTTGTGAGGTTATTGAGAGGGTCCGGGAGCGGCATAGGGGAAACGTCGAGAACGTCAGGGAGGAAAACGTGGCTGAGAGTGATCTTTGGCTGGCGATCGAGGAACTGCGGAGCCAGCAGCGAGAAATGGCCGCCAAGCTCGAGCAACTTCGCGAGGAGGTTTCCACGCTCTGCGCGGAGAGAGACGGCACTCCGGATAGCCGGGCGCGAAGTGTTGTTCAATATGCTGAACTCACGTTCGACACCCACGAGCAGGCATTGGCTTGGCTTCAGAAGGCACACCCCGAACTCGATGGTCTCACCCCCCTTGAAGCTGCACGCCGGAGCGCGGAGCTAAACCGCCGCGTCCAAGGGCTTTTAGTTGAAATCGTTGATAGAGCCAGCACGCGAGAGTCACTTGAGAAGAAGCTCAAGGGTATGCTGTCGGGTGAGCAGGCCGATGACCATTTGGAAGGAGGGTAACAGACCTGAGACAACCAAGGCCCATTGTCTCCCGCTTCCAAACGAAAACGGTTGTTCTGAATATGCTGATCGGCTACGCGCGGGTGTCCACCACGGACCAGAACCCGGACCTACAGATCGACGCCTTGCTGAAGGTGGGCGTCGACCGGCGGCAGATCTTCGAGGACCGGATGAGCGGCATGCGCGCCGACCGGCCGAAGCTGAACGAGGCGCTGGCGTATGCGACCCAGGGCGACGTATTGGTGGTCTGGAAGCTGGATCGTTTGGCTCGGTCCTTGCCGCACCTGATCGACATCGTTGCCGGTCTTGACCGGCGCGGTATCGGCTTCAGGTCGCTGACCGAGAGCATCGACACCACCACGGCAGGCGGGCGCCTGACCTTCCACATTTTCGGCGCTCTTGCGCAGTTCGAGCGCGACATTATCCGTGAGCGGACGGTGGCTGGTCTTGAGGCCGCTGCTGCGAGGGGGCGGAAGGGCGGAAGGCCTAAGGCGATGGGAGCAGCCAAGATCGAGGCGGCACGCCATCTGCTCGCCGGCGGCATGCCGATCAAGGACGTCGCAGCGACGCTGGAAGTGGGGATCAGCACCATATATCGGTATGGTTTAGCAGGATCAGCAGTTTTGCCGCCGGTTCGAGTGAGTGGCGATCCCGCATGATCCCGGGCGGCATTGGATGACTTTGCGCCCAAGTTGTCGGGGGCCGGCTCAGCCGCGCTCCCTCCCGGGGTCCTCCGGATCGAGAATGCAAGACTGTCACCCCTCCACACTCCCACGTAGAAGTCGAATATAGTTCCTGAAGAAACTTTCCCGGTAATTAGAGTTCATCGCCTGGATAAGTAACCCGAGGGCATAGTACCCTGGAACAAAGAACATTTATTGTGGATGCTCTGTTTTTAAGCTAAGCGTTCTTGAAAGAACAACACAGGGTCAGGGAAGCCCCCATGAGTCTTCTGCGTCGCCTCATCCTGCTCGTGATGCTAGTTGTTGTTCCCATTATTGCAATCGAGATCACCAATCAGATCCAACTGCATAACGAACGTGTGGCCACCATCAACGCCGAGGCGGAGCGGCTCGCCGTCCTGGTTGACGATGGCTACACCCACATGATCGAGGGGCTCCGCCACCTTCTCAGCACCTGGGCCGAGTCCCCGCTCCTGCGTGACGGTGACATGGTGGGATGTCAGGAGATGGCGGAGCGGCTTGGCAGGAGCTATCCGGCCTATCTCGGCGTCACCGCGACCGATGAGGCCGGCGTTATCCGGTGCGCGACCATGCAGGTAGCACTCGGCCTGTCCACAAGCGAGAGCCCCCACATCCGCCTCGCCCGGGAGACCGGCGGCTTTGCGGTCGGAGAGTTCGTTTTCCGCCGGGACACACACAGGCCGGCCCTGTCCTTCGCGCTGCCCTACCGGAACCGGACCGGTGCCCTGGCCGGCTTCATCATCGCCCTCGTTGATCTAAGTGGGTTCGAGAACTATCTCGCCGATAAGCTGCTACCCGTGGGAGCCGCCTTCACCATCGCCGACCGGCACGGAACCGTGCTCGCCCGCACGCCTGAGGTGGCCGGCGCGGCTGGCAAGCCGCTGCCCGAGCTGTACCGGCCGCTGCTGGAGGCCGCACAGAGCGGCAGCGTGGATCTGGCCGGCCTCGACGGCGTCATGCGGGTGCAGGGCTATGTCCCGCCAGCCACCGGTGCGCAGGGCCTGTTCGTCATGGCCGGGCTGGACAAGGCCGCGGCGCTGGCGCCGATCCGCGGCACCCTGTGGCGTTCCCTGGGAGGGCTCTGCGCCACGACGCTTCTCGCCCTGGCCGTGGCTTGGTGGGGTACACGCCGCTACCTGCGCGGTCCGGTGCGGGCTCTGGTGGCAGCAACCGAACGCTGGCGCGACGGCGACTATACCTCCAGGGCCGGCATCAGGGACGGCGGTTCGGAACTGGTCGCGCTCGGGAGCGCCTTCGACGCCATGGCAGAGAGCCTGGAGGCTTACAACCGGGCGCGCGATGAGGCCTATGTTGCGAGGCGCAAGGTCGCCGAGGTGTTTGACTGCATCACGGATAGCGTGTTCGAGGTCGATCGCGACTGGCGCATCACCTTCATGAACGAGCGCGCCCGGATCGATGTCGCGCAAGGGCAGGATCAGGTCGGCATGAACCTGTGGGAGGCTTACCCGGGCGGCGTGAAGACGCGGATGTGGTCTGCCTACCATCGAGCCATGGTCGAGCGCGTTCCGACCGAGGTGGAGGACTACTATCCGCCGCACCGGAGATGGTACCGGTTCCGTGCGTTCCCATCGCGCGAGGGTCTGGCCTTCTATGGCCAGGATGTTACCGCGCAGCGTCGGCTTCAGGAGGACCTGGAGCGCCAGCGTGCCCTGCTGGAGACCCTCATCGAGAGCACGCCCGATCCCGTTTTCACCAAGGACAGGGACGGGCGGTACCTGACCATGAATTCAGCCGCTGCTCAAGTCATCGGGCGGGACCGAAACACCATCGCCGGTCTTGCGGATGAGGATATTTTTCCCCCGGAGGCTGCGGAGAAGGTTCAGAGCAGGGATGTCCGCATCATGCTGGCCGGCGAGACCGAGGTTACCGAGGATAAGATCCCGGATGTTCATCTTGGCGAGGATCGGATCTTTCTCACGACCAGGACGCCATTGAGAAATCCCGAAGGCTTTGTCACGGGCATCTTCGGCATCTCCCGTGACATCACCGAGCGCAAGGTCCGGGAGGAGGCGCTGCGCCAGGCCAAGGAAGAAGCGGAGCGTGCCAACCTCGCCAAGTCCAAGTTCCTGGCAGCGACCAGTCACGACCTGCGCCAGCCCCTTCAGTCCCTGATCCTTTTCGCCGGTGTGCTCAGGGGCTACGTTGATGGCCCACGCGGACAGCAGGCGCTTCGGCAACTGGAGCATGGCCTCGGAACGCTGAAGGGGCTCCTGGACAGTCTGCTTGATGTATCCCAACTTGACGCCGGCATTGTCAAACCGGAGATCACCGACTTTCCGCTATCGGCGGTGCTCGACGGCATTGCTGCCAGCTATGCTCCGATCGCATCGGCCAAGGGTTTGGACTTGCAGGTCGAGTCCTGCACTGATGGCGTGCGCAGCGACATGACGCTGCTCGGGCGTGTGCTCCGGAACCTGGTCGAGAACGCTGTCCGCTATACCAAATCCGGACACATCCGGATCGTCTGCCGACGGATTGACGACCGCCTGCGCATCGACGTCGAGGACAGCGGTATCGGCATTCCCCCTGAACAGATTGATCGCATTTTCGACGAGTTCCATCAGGTTGGCAATCAGGCGCGTGATCGCAACCAGGGTCTTGGTCTCGGTCTGGCGATCGTCCGACGCATCACAGACCTGCTGGGGCATCACATCGAGACACGGTCCCGACTAGGTGAGGGCTCCATCTTCAGCATTGAGCTGCCGCTTGCCGCGACAGAGTCGGCACAGCAGCCGGTTTTCGAGAACGGGAGGGCGGACCAGAGTGGTGAAGGTCGATTGGTTGTGGTGATCGACGACGACATTATGGTGCTGGAGAGTCTGGAGGCGATCCTGACGGAGTGGGGCTACGAGGCCATCGGTACCACCAGCGCCGATGAGGCGATCGCCCAGGTCCAAGGGCTGGGTCGTCGACCCGACATTGTGATCGCCGATTATCGGCTACGGGATGGCCGTACGGGCATCGAGGCCATTCTCGCCATCAGAACCTTGTCCAACCGCCCCATCCCTGGCCTGATCCTGACCGGTGAAACCGACCTGCAGTTCCTTCGTGAGTGCGCCTGTCATGGTCTGGGTATCGCGCATAAGCCGGTCATGCCGTCGCAGCTCGGTCGTGCGCTTGAGCAACAGCTCAACGCCGCGGCTTGAATGCAAGACGCCCAGGAAAGATGGCAAGGCAACCCGTCCGACTCTGCGGCGCTGGAGACGCTGAGGGGAAATGCTTTGCACTGGTTGGGAAGAAAAATGATGGGGCAGGGGTGTCAAAAGTTTGTATCGATCACGGAGTGTCTTCTGGTGCTCCCATGCTGAGGCGCCTCGTCATCGTAGCCGCTCTTGCGTTATGCCCGACCGTCGGCATGACCACCATTTCCCTGGCGGCCCCGACCGGGTGCCCGCAGTTCTTCCCACACGGCAGCGCGCCGGACCTGATCAACCCGAAGCTCCGCCCCAAGACCCGGGCGTTGTGCTACTCGGCCTTCGCCGTGCTGCATTCCGGCATCACGCGCTCCCCGCTCTGGGCGGCCGAGCACCTGACCCGAAAAGGGCTCGACGCGGCTGTGGCTACCGTGCGCAGGGATACCTTCCACGAGGAAGCCAAGCTGCCGACCGATGAGCGCGCCGACCTCAATGATTACGCGCGTTCCGGCTTCGACCGTGGCCACCTCGCGCCGGCCGCCGATATGCCGGACGATCAGGCGCAGCACGAGAGCTTCTCCCTGGCCAATATCATCCCGCAGGATCCGCAGAGCAACCGAGGCCTTTGGTCGGGCATCGAGTCCGCCGCGCGTGGCCTCGCGCGCAAGTCAGGGGAACTGTACGTCGTCAGCGGCCCGGTCTTCCAGGACGCGACCCTGCAGCGCCTGCGCGGACGGGTGCTGGTGCCAACCCACATCTTCAAGGCCGTCTACGATCCCAAGCGCAAACAGGCGGCCGCCTATCTCGTGGAAAATGCCGATGGCGATCAGTGGCGAGGTGTATCGATCGCCGAGCTTCAGCAGATCACCGGGATCGATCCGTTCCCGGGGCTTGCATCGTCGGTCAAGAATCACGCAATGGCCCTGCCGGACCCGAAGCTGCCGGGCAGGCGCCAGAAGCAGACTGAGAGCCCCTGGAGCGTGGACACGATCCTGGACAGACTGATGCAGTTTATGCGCTGAGGACGCCATCATGAACAAGACCATCTCGCCCTTCGCGAACGAATGCGAGTCGCTCGGCATCGGCGACCTGACGATCGAGAACCGGACGAACCGCGTGTCGATCTACGGCAACATCGATCTGACCCGCGACAGGACCGGGCTCGAACATGCCCGGATCCTGAAGGCGGTGATCGACGAGGTGGTGCAAGCTCTTGAGACCGAGAAGAACCTGCCGGACAAAATCGCGCCACCAGACGAGCCAGACGAGGTGGCAAACCCGTTTCAGTGAAGCTGGGCTCGATCCCGAGATCAACGACTGACATGCACCGCAGGATTGTGCCAATGCCGACGGCAATCTCTTTCCAAATGGATGATGGTCCGGCTTCTGGATCGAAGCCGGACCATGGTTATGGGAACGAAGGCGATAGCGATACCGGTGTCGGGACAACGGGGCCGATCACGTCGATCGATAACCCATGGTGAGTCGCGACACTTCAGAAGCTAATGGATGTCGCATGAAATTTGCCGATACCCCTCTTTATGTCGCAAAACCTAGTTCTCCATACTGAGTCCATGAGATTTACGTAAAGTTTGTCCGGCCGGGCAATGACAATAAGTCAAACCGCGAGCTGTCATTTCTGCTGAAGACGTGCACGGCTCCGTTCCATTTAATTGGGACATTTGAGCTATTTTAGCGTTTCGCCGCTCTCGTCTTGCTCGTTGCTGAGGAGTGAGTTTTGCCTCCCATTCAGCCTTCCGCTCAGCTTTTTTCGCCTCTTGCTCCGCCTTCTTGGCCCTCCTCTCCGCCGCTTTGACTCGTTCTTCGGCCCGCTGACCCTCCAAGATGAGGCGATCTATTTCATCTGGAGCGAGTCGCTGTCCATGAGCGAGATACCTCAAAACTGCGGTCCTGACTGAAGTGGGTGTTGCGCGCGCTATCAGTTTATAAAGAACTGTCAGCGGCAGATCTGAAACGATCTCGATCTTATCGCCGAACTCCAGCGCGAGGCGCATGTATTTACGCGCCATGTGCTCGTTTATCCCGCGCTGAGCTTGCAACCAAGTGAGGAATAACTCGTCGCCGAGATGCTCTTTCATCCTGATCAGATCAATGCCACTCTCGATAATCGCGCCGATTTGTCTTCTGTGTCGGAGTCGGATGCGGGCTGCAGTGTCGCGTGCGACGTCGCCAATCTGGGCAAGTGTTGAATGGCCGAGTGCCAGGGCTGGAGAGATGATCTTGTCCGACCCGAGCATGTTGCTGCTGGAAAGTTGCGTGGTGTTCATTGTCCTATTTCCTTTTGATGAGGAGGGCCGTGCTTCTCGACGCCGCCTGCGGTGCCCCAGGTACGGGACAGTCGGTTCGACGATCGTTTAGGGCGACATCTGCTGGGTGGTGCTGCCGGCCAGATCCTTGTGGAGTTCGGTCGGGCGACCGTGCTCCGGTATCGGAACTACGATGTCCGGATTACCGGAAGTCTCAGGGCTCGCGCTTGGGCGGTATGAGTCGCACCGGCTGAAGGCCTTGCACCATGCCGGCCCATGTGAACCGCTTCCGGAATACCTCACCATGTTGCCCGATCAGCGCCGAAGAGCACTCATCATCAAGACGATAGTGGAATGTGGGCAGTGGGATGCCGGTCCTGCCGATCCGTCCCACCTCACGCCAACCATGCATCAGCCGTTCACCGGGCTGACAGGCGCTGAGTGCATGAAGGATCCTTGGGGCGGTGACGCTCACGCCTGCTGGCGCGTGTGTCCAGATCGACGGGCGGCCAACTGATCCGGGGGCAGGTTCTTTCGGCTGAGGCAGGATCATTTGCATCATCCGATTATGTCGTCCAGGTATCGAGCATGAAGTTCAGCTCTGCGCTCTCTTATCAGACGATCAATTTCGTTAGGTGGAAGAGGCCAACCGGCCTCGAAATAAGCCAGGACCACACGCGCCACTTCCTCCGGAGTCACGCCTGCCCCAAGCTTGTAAAGGATTGAATCCGGCAGTTCCGAAATGACCTCAAGTTTATCGCCAAACCTTTTGGCGAAACGCATGTATCTCCGTGCGGCTTTCTCATCAATGTGACAATGAGCTTGCAGCCATTCACCGAACTGCCTAGCCCCGATTTCCTCCTCAACCAACAATAGATCACGGCCGATCTCAATGACCGCGTATAACTGTTGTTTGCGACGCGAATTTATTCGATCAGCTATTCGATGATTGAAACAGTGGGGGATCTGACGTGAAGCTGTCCGCCAGGGGGCCGAGATCTTATCCGAAGTAGTTGCGGTGTTCATCGTTGATTTCCTATTTAGATTGTAAATTTGAAGCTTGGTCTCGAAGGGTGACCAGAGCGGGTGCTGGCGGTGCCGTAAGCTGTGTAGGTCGGCATGGTTGCCTGTGGTTAGGCGACCAATAATGTCAAGGAGACGCCTTGATGGCGAACGGCTTCAACTGAGCCAGAAGGGGAACAGTGTGTGCCGGTGTACTTGATTGATCCTTAAGGGTAGAGGGTGTCCTGTCTCGACCATTCGGCTGGACCCTCCTTGAAGAGAGGTCAAGTGGATTTCTTTTAGCGAGCTATATGCTCGTGAGTGTTTGGATGTCATTGATACCACTTGAGCCAAGTTCGGACAGATCGTGCGAAACGATCGAAACGATTTTTCCTATTCTCTTCTCTACATGCATGCGCGCGTGAGGCGCATTAACTGGAGAATCCGTTCGATCGTTTCGCACACGGGCGTGCCGAGCTGTCTTGAGTTTCATGGCTAGCTTCAGGGGCATTCGAGCTCTACGAACGGCGTTGATCGGCTATGGAAGGAGCCGCGGGCAAAGACCGCGAAAGCCCTTCTGCCGGGTGCGCGGATCTTGCCACCGCTCATAGCCGCGCTGGATCAGGATCTGCGCCAGCCGCTTCATCGACCCCACGTGCTCGCCGGCCGCCTCGGCCCACCCCCGCCAGTTGGCGAACAGGTCGTGGGTCGTACTGGTGACGTGTGACGCGATCAGGCATCGTTCACTCAACCAGAGCCCAACCGCGTCCTCATCGGCCAGGTACTCCGCCGTGGCGTTTGTGATGCTGGCGGGCGGAGCCAGTCCCACCCGCTGCCATTCCAGGCAACCCTGAACTGCCCAGGCGAGAATGCCCGGCCGTTCGGCTTTGAGGCGGTCCGGCAGATCCTTGTCGGGCCTCCGTGGTTTGTAGGTGAACGGGATCAGGTGCAGGCGCCGCCGCATGGCGTCGTCGACATTGCGTATCCCAGGGCGGTGATTGCCTACGATGACCAGCTTGAAGGTAGGCTGGTAGGTGAAGAAATCCTGGCGCATGAACCGGGCGGTCACCGGATCGCCGCCGGTCAGAGACTTGATCTTGGACTCCGCCCAGCACCGGCCTTCCTCCGTTTCCTGCGCGGTGACCAGGCGTGCGCCCCGCAGCATGGCCATGTCGGTAGGATGCCGGTCGATCTGACTGGCGGTGAAAGTGTCCATACTGGCGACGGTCGCATAGTCGCCGGAAATGTCGGTCATCGTGTTGCTGAGCACGCCCTTGCCGTTGCCGCCGGGACCATGGAGGAAGAAGAGGGCATGCTCGCTGACCGAGCCGGTTAGACAGTAGCCAGCGATCCGCCTTAGGTACGCTTGGATATCTGGGTTGCCGCCAGTTACCTCATCCAGGAAGGTCAGCCACTGCGGACAGCCTTCCGCCGGCGCGACGGCGGTTCGCTTGGTGCAATGCGCACGAGGATCATGCCGGTTCAGTGCGCCGGTGCGCAGATCGACGATGCCGCCCGGCGTGTTGAGCGCCCACGGATCGGCATCCCAGATGGCTGCGGTTCGGGCATGGCGCGGGTCGGCTTCGGCCAGCTTGACCACGCTGGTCACGACACTGCGGCTGGCAACCTTGGACGCGATCTTGGCGGCAGACTTCTCGTCTTCGATCTCATCGTTGGCTCGTTCCGAGACGGCGCGGCAGAGGGTGCGGGCGTGCATGAAGACCCGATTGATCTCGTCCCGCGCCCAGCGGGTGCCGTCCCATTCCAACCACGTGCCCCATCCCGGTACGAAGCGCAGGTGTTCGGCATGGCGTTCGGTGAACTCAAGGGCCAGAGCCTCGTCGCTGAACTCGATGGGTTCACCGTCAGCACCCGCGCCGAAATGCTCGTACACCCTTTCCTGAGCCTCGGTCGACCGACTGCTGTACTCGCCGGTTGACGCGTTTGCCGTCGCCTTGGCATCACGGTCGCATGCCGAATCGTCCTCAGCCGGAGCATTGTCCTGTCCCGGCATCGTCCCGGTACCAGCCGATGGCCCCTCGAAGTCAGCTACAGGCCTGCCATTGACCGTTGGGCCATGAGAAGTAGACGCCGATTCCGAAGCTGCCGATTGCCGGCCAAGCTTCGCCCGTGCCGTGCGGACAGCTCGCGGGATGTCGTCGTAGCGCGCCTGCCAGCGGTTCGCCTCAGCGGCCGTACTCCGCCGGTCTTCAGGAATGGCTTCCATGAAACCCCGCAGCGTCAGTACAGCTTGGCCATCCGGCATGCCGGCCACCAGGAATCGCATGGCAAGACTGACTATGCTGGCGTGCTGGATCTCACCGGTGAGCAAATCCTTCACCAACCCGTCGGTTCCGCGACGGTCGGTACGACCGTCGCCGGGACTCCCATGCGGCTTCTTGGAAACCGTGTCGATACCGGCAACTCTTACGGCCTCTTCCAAAAGCTCAAGTGCATCCGGCAGCTCGATTTCGGCCGACTCAGTCAATTTGACGATCTTGGCCAGTCGTGGCTCATGCTTGCGATGCCAGGATCCCGCCCAGCGGATCGCGTGAACAATCGGAACATTTGACGTATCAGCCCCAGCCAATGCCGTCGCCATCTGGCGCGCCAGCCGGAGTTTGGCATGGTCTTCGGCTGCGCGGGTCGGTTCGGTCAGCCTCCAGTGTAGGTGAAGCTTGTCCTGCACTTCGCCGGTCTGCGGATCGACCCAGGTCCCACCAGAGCGCACGACGACAGTGGCGGGACCCAACAGTGCCTCCAGTATACGCCGCGCCTCCTGCGGTTGCCGGTCACATTCGACGGAGAGAGCCAGGCCATTTCGCAGGTCCTCCTGCCGCGCCCGCCAGCGTTCCGCCGGATCATCGTTCCAGAAGGTTGCGACCGGCGGGCAGAACACGACCGGCATGGGGGCACTCGCGGCCACGCATATTTCGCGACAGATTGTATCGATCAGCCCTGTGTGATCATGGGTCAGCGCGACTGGCGTGATGCTGAACACCTTATTGCTGCCCTCGTGGTATGAGCGCAGGCTGACGTAGGTGCCTTCGTCGGCATACCGGAACAACGCGTCCACAAAGCGTGTAACCTGATCGCGGTCCGCTTCCAGCGGCATATCGGCGCAACCGCTGGAGTTTAGCTCATCGTCGGCGCCGTGAAGATCATTTTCGGCCGACATCATCAACGGTGCCCCCCGGCAGAGCGGCGCATAGCGGGAGTAACCGGTGTGAACTCGCGCTCGACCATCCAAGCGCGCACCGCGGTAACGCGATACAGGATGAGCTTGCCGACCGAGCAACGCGGCGGGCCGATGCGCCGGGCATGCCACCGGCTCAGCGTGCGTACGGACACCTCAAGATGTTGGGCGAGTTGATCCGGAGTGACATATTCACCGAGGGTGAGATGTTCATCGAGCGCATGTCGCCCAAGCTTGCCTCGGCTGGTAGCCTGCGGCTCACCGTCAGTGGCGGGGATCACTGTCGGCTGATCTATTCCACTGAAAACACTCTGCGGCATATCTGTATCCTTCTGGTTCCAGACGACGACGATCGCCGTCACTGGAACCCAGAGAACCTCAGATGCCGATGCGTCGCGAAAAAAACCGGAAAACCCAGGTTTTCAGGAGTACGTCTCGCCTCGGGCGTGACTCACCGCGTCATGAAAGTCATCCAGGATCTTTATAACTCGGCTCTGGATCTCTTCACGTCCGGGCAACTCGCCCCTGAATGTGTCATCAACGTATTCCACAACCCGATCCGTTATCTCTGAAACTGCTTCTTGACTCTCTGGGAAGCTGTTGTCGAATACTATAGCGACAATATACATGTCGATGGGATGCCAATTGGTTTTCGGCGGGCGACCACCTGCGTTCAGCAGGCGCTTTTTGGGTGCGGGTTGTGCTGCGGAATCCGGTGGAGTTGTTGGGTGAAAACCGAAGACGCTGGCGATTTCCGAACGGGAAAATTTCGGGGAGGGATACTCGATGTCCTTTGCCCAAGGCGCATAGGTGTCCTTGATGAGAATAAGATCTCGTGTCGGATCTAGGCGTGCTGTCGGACGCGTGCGTGCGTCCACCAAGTAGACCGGCACGCCACCGGCACCGGATATCTGAGGTGTTATTTTCCCGTCTTGAACTGCCAGTTCAAGGCCCATGGCATCACCGCCGACGAGTTCGATTGCCTCCGGCAGCGACAGCCACTCCTTCAAGTATTTCGGTTTCATTACTTTCTACCTGCTTATTGGTGCCGAAGCGTGATGATAGCTCAGCATCCAAGGAGTTTCATTCCGACGTTGCCGACGTTCGGATGCCGATCAGCAGGGAGCCGACGTGTTCAGTTGCGGCGCGTAGCGGATCATCCATCAGGTGTGCATAGCGGGCGGTAGTCTGGGGCTGAGTGTGGCCGAGCAGGGCACCGATGATCGGCAGCGACTGTCCAGCCGAAACCAGCAGACTGGCATAGGTATGGCGGAGATCGTGCAGCCGCACGTCTGGCAGGCCGGCCGCGCTCCGCACCGCTTGCCAAGTCTTCTTGATGTCGGTGAGGTGACTGCCATTGCGACCCGGGAATAGGTAAGGGCCTGTGGTCGTCGCGAGCAGCCGGCGTAGCAGGTCGATGGCCGCCCCCGAGATCGGAACCCGGTGCTCGCGACGCTGCTTGGTGTGGGCCGAGGGTTTGATCCAGATCCCATGCTCAAGGTCGAACATGGACCAGGTCGCCCCGAGCACCTCCCCGCGTCGCGCGCCCGTCAGCAGCATCAGCCGGATCGCGTCCGCGGAGGTCTGCTCGGAATGCCCGTCCAGGGCGGCAGAGAGCCTGGCCAGTTCATCCGGACGCAGGTACCGGCTTCGGGGCTCCTCGGGGTTGTGACGCACCCCGTCGCACGGATTGTCGGGCCGCCATTCCCACCGGATGGCGAGCGAAAACGCCTTGCTCAGCACCTCGATGACACGGTTGGCGCGGATCTTCCGACGCGCGCTGATCGCACGATGAAGCGCATCGATGTCGGTTGGGCGCACGTCCTTGACCTTCATCCGACCGAGATTGGGCAGGATGTAGTCGCGGAACATCGCCCGATCGTCCGCTTGCGCCCGCGGCGCCTTGTGGGGGAGGTGCTCCCGCTCGTATCTGAGCCAAAGATCGTGGACGGTGGCGGTCGCCCGGTCGTCGTGCCGTTCTCCCATCGGGTCATTGCCGCGGTCGACTTCGCGCTTGAGTTCGCGGGCGCGGTCCCGAGCGGCGGCGACCGACCAGTCCGGATAGCTGCCGATCGTGATGCGACGCTCGACGCCCCCGGTCCGGTAGTTGAGAATGAAGGCACGCGCACCGGCGGCGGTGATGCGCACGCCAAAGCCCTTGACGTCGGTGTCATAGGTGATGATGTTGCCCTTGGCCGGCGACGGGAGGTCCCTGACCAGCTTGTCGGTGATCCTGATCGGCATGTGAGCCATGTCCGCATTGTGTCCGTCCGCAAATCGGCACCCAGTGTCCGTCAGCGGCATTATTAGGTCTGATATGAGTCTGTAAGACGCTGATTTACAAGCAGCAAGTGGTTGGAGTTGGAAAAAGCCTTGTGGATGAATCACTTACGTTCGGCGTTGCCGCAGGCTCATAACCTGAAGGTCGCAGGTTCAAATCCTGCCCCCGCAACCAAATCCCAGCGAAAAGCCGCCGAAACCTGACCGGTTTCGGCGGCTTTTTCGTGTCGGCAGGAAAAAGCCGAAACGGTCTGTTCACCGCGGAGCGGTTTTCGAGGAGACTATATCCCGTCAAGGAGGCCCGAATGTACAATCCGCCAGCGTTCCGCGAGACCGACCTGCCATTCATCCAGGACACCATGCGAGCCGCCAAGCTTGCCAACCTGGTCACGGCCACGGCCGGCGGACTGACATGCACGCCGCTTCCCTTGTTCCTCGACTGCCGCGAGGGGGAAATGGGCACGCTCTACGGGCACGTCGCCAAGGCCAACCCCCAGTGGAAGGACGCCCCGTCGGGCGATGCCCTGGCGATCTTCATGGGGCCGGATGCCTATGTCACCCCGTCCTGGTACGAACGCAAAAGCCTGGACGGAAAGGTCGTTCCGACGTGGAACTACGTGGCGGTCCACGCCTACGGCCCGGTCGAGTTCTTTGAGGATGCCGACCGCCTGCTGGAAGTCGTCACGCGCCTGACCGATCTCCACGAGGCGCCGCGTCCCCGGCCCTGGGCCGTCGTCGATGCTCCGCCCGATTTCATCCAGGCGCAACTGCGTGGCATCGTCGGTCTCCGTCTGCCCATCGCCCGGATCGAGGCCAAGCGTAAAATGAGCCAGAACCGGACCGCCGAGGATCGGGCCAACGTGAAGGAAGGGCTCTCCCGAAGCATGGACGGGCGGGAGCGCGAAGCCGCCGATCTCGTCCCGGATTGACGCCGGATCACACCTAGCTGGAGGCCCGGGCCGTAAGACCCGGGCCGTAAGACCCGGGCCTTTCGCCGTTCAGGTGGTGGACCTCAATTCGGTATCCGCAGAACCGACTCCCGGAACGTGATGCGGTCCTCCTTCCGGGGCTTCTTCGCGATGGGCGGCACGTTGTCCCGGCTGATCGCAGGAACGCCGGAGGCTCCCACTCCCCGCGGAACGGTGTGGACGACCTGGGAAGGCGGCAGCGCGTCGCCCTTGGTCAGATGGTCGTACAGATAGTCCAACCCCTCGTTGAAGTAGACATGCAGAGGGATGTATGCGGCTGCGAGGGCCGGGATCGCGTTGAAGGCGTCCAGGTGATGGGCGTTGGTCACCTCGTAGTACCGGACATTCTGCTTCTGCTTCAGGGCGGAACCATAGTAGGAGCGCGAGCTGTGGTTGACCGCGATCAGCGCGTCGGCCCGACCGTGGACGATCACGGCAGGCTTGCCGCGCAGGTCGGCCGTGGCCAGCACCTCCTCGACTCCTTCCGCCAGACGCCGCGCCGGGCTTTTTCCGTCACCCCCCCTGCGTGAATGGTGACGGTCACCGGCGGTCCACAGGGTGCGCAGGCAGGCGGCGCCGTCCACGTCCGCCATCGGAGCCGCCGCCCCGCCGACCGTCGTGGTCGAAACGCCGTTCCGGATCAGCTGGATGCCGATGATCGGAGGAACACCGTTGGACTGCGAGAAGGCAAGCTCGGCATTGGCGCGGGGCAGGGGAGCGGGCCGGTCCGTCCCATCGGCATGGGCGTAGGAGAAGCCGCAGAGATCGTCGGTCACGCTGGCCCTGGAATAGGCGTTCGCGTAGGCGACAGTCACGGACTGGTAGACATTGGCCGACCAGTATAATGCCGCGAGGGCATTCTGTTCCGGCACGATGCCGTATTCCTGGATGAGTCCCTGGGCCTCGGCCGGCGTTCCCTCGTTCAGCAACCCGCGCGCCTTCAGGTCGGTGCAGACCTGCAGCGCCCGGGTGTTGCCCGGCACCGCCGCCGCGCAGCCCTGATAGAGGGTGTAGTACGAGATATAGTCGTAAAGCGGCCGCCCGTGCTCCGCCAGGGCCGGACCGTCGCCCTGCTGGATCTTGAAGGAGCGGTCCCGCTTCGGATTGACGTTCGGCTCCGATACGGCGACGCCGTCGATCCAGCCCCGCCTGTCCTCCTCGGCCGCCCGCAATGCCGCGGCCCCGCCGTTGGACACGCTCGACGCGATGACGATGGTGTTGTCCGGCGTGATCCTCCGGAAATCCTTCTCGCCGGCGAAATGCCGGTTCAGCAGATGGAATCCGAGCTGGACGGACCGCAGGGTATCCGTCCCCCAGTCCGCCTCGGGGTTCTCGCGGGAATGGGCGTGCTTGATCGCCCAGCGGTCCGGGTTGTCCTCCAGGTACCGGTCCAGTTCGCGCTGCGGAATCCGCGGCTCGAAATTCAGCGGCTTGCCCGACCGGGACGCCTCGACATGCTCGCCCTGGACCGTGTAGCCCTTGCCGTTCTCCAGGTCGAAGAAGCCGGTGCCGGTCCCCTTGTCGTTGTAGACGACCGCGCAGCCCTTCTTCAGCCCCCACTCGCCCGCGGTGCCGATCGCCCCATAAACGCCCCGCGAACCGGACGAGGTCGCGGTCACCATGCAGGGCCTGTCGGGACGGAAACTGTCCGGGATCTGCACGGCCACCGTCACCCGCGAGTTGCCGCGATCATCCCCGTCCAGCAGCGCCAGGTACTCCGTCCCGGGTATCTTCCCGTCGCGATCCTTCGACTTATCGTCCACTTCCACGAGCGGGCCATAGAAGGTGCCGTAGCCGCCTCCGGCCGACACGTCCACCAGAGCCCGGTAATTGTTGTAGATCGCGATCCGGCGAAGCTCCTCGGCGGTCGGGGAGGAGGGGTTCGCCGGCTGGGGCGCCGCTCCCGCCAAGCCTGCCGCCCCCAGGCCCGCCGTCAGCAGGTCGTCGCTGAACCCGTCGTAATCGGCCCGCAGGATCTTGCCGATCACCTGCCGTTCAATGCCGTCCCGTCCATCCTTCCGATCATCGTGCCGATGATCATCCCTCGCGAACGCCGTCGGTGTCATGCCGATGAGCAGGCAGAACGTCGACGCGACCGTGGCTGCGACTCTTCCCATGGAATTGTGTCCCCCCGATTGAGAATTCTTTTCTTCGGCCCCACACTCCGGGGCACTGCCGGCCAGGATAGAGAGCAGCTTCAGGAACATATACTTGCCTGAAGAGGCAGCACCAAAGGGATGCCGTCCTGATCACAATCAGCTTGCGGAAAGATTTTTCACGGGTCCGGTGACGATCCGGCCGGACGCATGCCGCGCGGAGAACCGTCCGCGCGTCGGGGTATGGAATTTATTTCCGCATCGGAAATATCGGGGTCCCCAAACCCGTCATCTACTTGGGTATCGAGGAAACACTTCGGTCGAAGGAAGGAAAGCCGAGAATGCTGAGATCGGTAACGCTCGTTGCGGCCCTGCTGATCGCCGGCCTGGCCGTGCCTGCGACGGTGAGCGCCGGGGAGGGCGACGCGAGAAAGCTCGCCCTCCAGCCGACCAAGAATGCGAAGAGATCCGCCGAAAAAGACAGACGGGACGATGCCGCCGGCCGGCCCGCCGAGCCGGGGGAGGATCGCCGGAACAGGCTCGGCCTGGATGACGGATTCCGTGACTGCCACGTCTACACGGCGTCCGATCGGATACCGAAGCCCTACCAGAGCTACCGGTCGGCCGCCGACAAGGCGCGCCTGGAAAGCGAAGCGGTGCTCCTGTCCCTGGCCGAGACCGTCTACGCGGACGAGATCGGCCAGTTTCACGATCTCCACGACGACAGCGCCGTCTCCTTCAGCACGAAGGCCGAGCATTTCCGCCTCAGGCACCGCCTCGGGGCCCGGGGATGCGCGTCCTGACGGGCGCATCGATGCAACATCATTTCCGCTCACGGAGCGATCGAGGACCCATCATGCGCATCATCCACTGCGTCCCTGTCCTGATGGCCGCCGCGTTCTTCGGTACGGCGCCCGTCCTGGCCCAAAGCACCGGCCAAGGGGTGATCGAGATCGAAGGACCGCTCGAGGCCACCGGCGTCGAGAACGGCAACAGCGTGATCAAGGTCATGGGGCTGACGGTCGTCGTCACTCCCGACACCAAGCTGACCTCCCCCACGGCGCCGCTCTCCCATGGCGATCTGGCGAACGGGCCGGCACTGCCCGGCAGGACGGAGCCTGGCTTCATCGGCGGCCATGCCATCGTCACGGGAACGCGCGACGTCTCCGGCATCTATGCAAAGCAGGTCTATGTCGAGCCCGCCGAGCACCACCTGATCGGCACTGTGACGCTGAACGACGAAACCGGCTTCGAGGTGGAGGGAATGCCGGTCGTCCTGCTGCCGGCCTCGCCCGACGCCAGACCTTACCCCGACCCGGCGCCTGCCGCCGACATGCCGGCCGTCACCTACGACCCGCGGCTTCCCGGAACCCCCCTGAAGAACTCGGCCGGCTTCGAGATCGCCCCCGGTTCGGTCGCGGTCGGCACGGACATCGTCGTGGCGGGATACTATGTGCCGAAGGCGGATGGCAAAGGCACCGTCTACGCCTACGGCGCCACGGCCTCGGGCGACGACGCGAGCCAAGCGCCGCGCGTCAGCATCCTGCGGGCGGAGTGCCGCCAGCGCGCCGCCGACGAGATCGAGTGGGACGTCCGCGGCAGCACGGTTCCGCCGAGCGGGTCGGTCACCATCCTCAACGCGGCGGGCACGGTCCAGTACGGCGTCGCCGCCGTCACTCCCGACGTGTCCGACCCGGGCAAGGGGCAGTACCGGTACAGGGCCGACATCCGGAAGGTGGCCCAGCAGTGCCCGGCAGGCGTGCTGGCGCGGTTCACCGTCGGCGGCAAGACCTACACGGCCACGGCCGCGGTCGAGCGCCGGTAGCAGCGGCGGCCGCGGCTCGACGGAAGCCCTCCCGGAGGTCTGGACGCGGTCGCCTCCACCGGTTCAGTATGGAGCCTCGAACCATCAACGCGGTGGCTCCGAGGGAGCCACGACCGCCGCGTCGACCAGCGCCGCCGGGACATGGAGGCCGTCGCTAGGCTGGAGACGTGAGGCGGTCCCGCCGGCCGGCATCCGGCATTCTGAACCTCAACCCCGCGGCAACGGCCGGCCCGGAATGGCCCGGGCGCCGTGGCGGGCGTCCCAGTCGTCCTGGACCTTCTGGAGCACCTGCA
Source organism: Skermanella mucosa (assembly GCF_016765655.2). NCBI lineage: Bacteria > Pseudomonadati > Pseudomonadota > Alphaproteobacteria > Rhodospirillales > Azospirillaceae > Skermanella > Skermanella mucosa. The sequence goes on along the minus strand of NZ_CP086106.1, from coordinate 3,502,590 downwards.
TCGCCGGCAGCACGGACGGGCCGGACGCCCGGGGCGGGCGGTTCCCGCGGATCGCGTCCAGGAAGTCCAGGGTGACGCGGGTGCAGTTGTCCTGCTCGCTCTCGATCTCCACCGTGCCGTCCGACGTCTTCAGCGTTCCGGCCAATATGTCGTAGAAATAGGTGTCCCGATCGGTGACGATCAGCTTGTCGTAGAAGCGATAGGCCGCGTGGTACGACCCGTGGACCAGCAGCGACTGGTCGGCCTCTGTCTCCACCATCACCATGCATTCCATGGGGATGCCCGTCGTCGGGTGCAGGTCGCCCAGGTAGCTCTGGACCCGCCGGATCGGCGCGCCGTCGAACAGGTACATGCCAAGGTCGACGAAGTGGCAGAAATGGTGCCACAGGATATTGTCGGTCCAGCTCCGCCGGTATCCCGTGGCGCCGATATTGATCAGCCGTTTGATGAAGAAGCGCCCGGCGATATGGCGGATCTTCTCCTCTCCGGCGCGGGTGCGGGCGAGCAGGGCTTCCCGCTCGCGGCGGAAGCGCATGGGGTGCGACAGGCCGTACACCTTGCCGCTCCTCTCGCCCGTCTCGACCACGCGCCTGGCACCGCCCAGGCTCATGGCGATGGGGATCTCGATCAGCGTGTGCTTGCCGGCCTCCAGGCATTTGATCGCCTGTTCCTCGTGCAGGTCGCTCGGCGTGCCCAGGATCACGGCGTCGATCTCCGGGTCCGCCAGCGCCTCGTCGAGCGAGACCGACCATTTTCGGTAGCCGTGGCGTTCGGCGAACTCCCTGGCCCCTTCCGGATTGCGGCCGACGATGGTGTGCAGCACGGCGTCGGTCCGCTTCAGGGCCTCGGTGTGCCAGACGCCCATCATGCCGTAGCCGACCATGCAGACATTCAACGTCATGGAAGTTTCCCTATCCTTTGAATTTCGCCACCGGCACGCCCGGCACATCCACCCTCAGCGCGAAGATCCCGCCCGACAGGGGGGACGCCGCCAACCGATCGTCGGATACGTTGTGGCGCAGCGAGGTCACATAGATCGTCCGCATGTCCGGCCCGCCGAAGCACGGCATCGTCGGGGCCGCGCACGGCATCGGGATCTGCCGGTCCAGCCTGCCGTCGGGCGACCACCGGTTCAGCATCCCGGCGGAAATTCCGGCGCTCCAGTAGAAGCCCTCCATGTCGGTCGCGGCTCCGTCGGGGCGGCCGACCTCTTCGGAAGGTTCGGCGATCACGCGGCGGTTGGACAGGTCGCCGGTGCCGGGCTCATGGTCGAAGGCGCAGATCAGCTTCCCCCTGCTGTCGGAATGGAACAGGATCCGGCCGTCTGCGCTCCAGGCCAGGCCGTTGGAGACGATCAGCCCGTCCAGCATGCGGCGCACCATGCCGTCCGGTGCCACGCGGTAGAGCGAGCCGGTCCGCCGGCTCATGGTTTCCTCGTCCATGGTGCCGGCCCAGAAGCTGCCGTCCGGCGCCACCTTGCCGTCGTTCAACCGGTTTCCAGGCATGTCCGGCTCCGGGTTGGCGACCGGCGTGAGGTCACCCGTCCCGAAATCGAGCAGGTGGAAGCCATCGCGCAGCGCCACGATGGCGCCGCCGCTCTCCCGCAGCCCGAAGGAGCCGATCGAGTGCGGCATCGCCCATGTCCGCGTGGCGCCCGTCGCGGGGTCGAGCCGATGCAGGGCGGGGGCGAGGATATCGACCCAGTACAGGGCCTGCTCCTCCGCCGCCCAGACCGGGCACTCTCCAAGCAAGGCCTTGGCATCCAGAACGCATTCGACTTCCACCCTGTTCTCCTTTTCTTCAACTGTAGGGGATTTTTACTGAACGGTGAGACCGAGCTTTTCGGCGGTCGCCCGCAGATGGGCATGGCCTTTGCGGGCATAGGTAAGGGGATGGGCTTTGGCGGGGTCCTGCTCGGCCTCGCAGATGATCCAGCCGTCGTAGCCCGCTTCGGCGACCGGGCGGAGCGCCGCTTCGAAATCCACCATTCCGTCACCGGGAACCGTATAGACGCCGTTGATCACGGAGTCGAGGAAGCTCCAGCGCCCGTCCCGTGCCCGCTTCAGCACGTCCGGGCGGACGTCCTTGGCATGGACATGGTTGATGCGCTTCGCCCACTTCCTCGAAACGGCCGCCGGATCGTCGCCGGCGAAGGTGAAGTGGCCGGTGTCGAACAGCAGCCCCACGGTATCGGGCGTGCCGGAGAGCAGCCGGTCCACCTCGTGGGCCTTCTCGATCACCGTCCCCATGTGGTGGTGGAAGGCGAGCCGGACGCCCCTTCCGGCCATGTACCCGGACAGCTTCGCGATCCGGTCGAGGAACACCGGCCATTCCGCCTCGGTCATGACCGGCCGTTCGGACACCGGCACGTCGCGCCGCCCCTGCACCGTGTCCGACGTCTCGGCGAAGACCATGACCTTGCAGCCGCAGGCCGCCAGCAGGTCGAGATGGGGCTGCATCGCCCCGATCTCCTCCTCCACGGTGCGCTTGCGCAGTTCCGCCCCGTACCAGCCGGAGACGAGTTCCAGCCCGTACTCCGCCAGCTTGGCCGTCAGCGCCTCCGGCCGCCTGGGGAACTTGTTGCCCAACTCGGTCCCGGTGAAGCCGGCCTCGCGGGTCTCGCGCAGGCAGGTATCCAGCGGGGTGTCGCCGCCCAGTTCGGGCAGATCGTCGTTGCTCCAGGCGATCGGGTTGGTGCCCAGCTTGACCGTCATCGCAGCCTCTTCGTTCCTGGTCATGGTTCAGCCCTGGGCCTGATCCCGGCGGGCATCGACATAGGCGTCGAAGGCTTCCTTCACCTGGGCGCGCTCCGATACCTCCGGCACCGCCACGTCCCACCAGGCGCCGCCGGCTTCGGTGGTAGGATTCGGGTCGGTGTCGATCACCACCACATAGGTCCGGTCGGACTGCCGGGCCCGCCGAAGGGCCTGCTCCAGCTCCGCGATGCTTGCGACCTTTTCGGACGTGGCGCCCAGGCTGCGGGCGTGGCCGGCGAAGTCGATCCAGCTGTCGTCGGCCCTGTGGTCGACGGTCTCGATCAGGTTGTTGAAGCCCTCGCCGCCGCAGGCCCGCTGAAGCCGGTTGATGCAGCCGAAGCCGCGGTTGTCCAGCACGGTGACGATCAGCTTGCGGCCCAGCATGACCGAGGTCTGAAGCTCCGAGTTCATCATCATGTAGCTGCCGTCGCCGACCATGACGAAGACCTCTCGGTCCGGCCGGGCCATCTTCACGCCCAGCCCGCCGGCGATCTCGTAACCCATGCAGGAGAAGCCGTATTCCATGTGGTAGCCGTTGGGCGAACCCGCCCGCCACAGCTTGTGAAGCTCGCCAGGCAGCCCGCCGGCGGCGCAGACCACGATGTCCCGGGCCTCGGCCGCGCGGTTGACGGCGCCGATCACCTGGGCGTCGGTCGGCAGCGGGGCATTGGTCGGCGACACCGCCTGATCCACGGCGCCGTTCCATCCCTTGACCAGCGCCGCCGTCCGCTCCCGCCAGGAGTCGGCGACCTTGTAGGGACCCAGCGCGGCCGTCAGGTCCTCCAGCGTCCGCTTCGCGTCGCCGACCAGCGGCACCGCCCGGTGCTTGCCCGCGTCGAAGGCCTGGATGTTCAGCTGGATCAAGGCGGCGCCGCCCGGCACCAAGGCCCGCGATCCGGTCGTGAAGTCCTGCAGCCGGGTGCCGATCGCCAGGATCACGTCGGCCTCCCGGGCCAGCGCGTTGGACGCCGAACTGCCGGTGACTCCGATCGAGCCGACCGCCTGGGGGTGGTCCCACGGCATGGCGCTCTTGCCCGCCTGGGTCTCGGCGACCGGGATGCCGTGCCTGGCCGCGAAGTCCTGAAGGGTCCCGCCCGCCTCCGAATAGAGCACCCCGCCGCCGGCGATGACCAGCGGCCGCTCCGCCCCGGCGAGTAGGTCGAGCGCCCGGGCGAACTCCTCCGCGTCCGGGGCCGGGCGCCGGATCCGGTGGACCTGCGGCCGGAAGAAACTTTCGGGATAGTCGTAAGCCTCGGTCTGGACGTCCTGCGCCATGCAGATCGTCGCCGGGCCGCAATCGACCGGATCGGTCAGCACCTGGATCGCGCGGGGCAGGGAGGTCAGGAGCTGTTCCGGCCGGGTGATCCGGTCCCACCAGCGGGAAACAGGGCGGAAACAGTCGTTGACGCTCACGGTGGCGTCGTTGAAGTCCTCGATCTGCTGAAGGACCGGGTCGGGACGGCGGCTGGCGAAGACGTCGCCGGGCAGGAGCAGCACCGGCAGCCGGTTGACATGCGCCACCCCGGCGGCGGTCACCATGTTGGACGCTCCCGGCCCGATCGAGGTCGTGCAGGCCATCATGCGGCGCCGGTTGCTGGCCTTGGCGAAGGCGACCGCCGCCAGGGCCATGCCCTGCTCGTTGTGGGCGCGGAACGTCGGCAGCGTCTCCCGCGCGTGGTACAGCGCCTCGCCCATCCCGGCCACGTTGCCGTGCCCGAAGATCGCCCAGCAGCCGGCGAACAGCGGCACTTCCGCCCCGTCCACCACCGACCGCTGGGCCGCCAGATACCGCACGACCGCCTGGGCGGCGGTCAGCCGGATCGTCTTTTCCATGGCTCTTCCTTCCCCGCTTTCTTGTTTTCGCCTCACCGGTCCAGCCGCACGCTCCGGCCGGTGCGCAGCGACTCCAGCCCGGCATCGGCCAGGCGGAGCGCCTCCCGGCCCTCGTTGAACCCGGCCAGCGGCTTCGCTCCCGTCTCGACGCAATCGACGAAATGGTCGATCTCCGCCATGTAGGCCTCAAAATAGCGCTCGATGAAGAAGTTCAGCACGGGATCGCGGGCCTGCGTCCCTTCGGCTCCCCAGGCCTCCACCGTGGTCGGCCGGCGGTTATGGGCCTGGAGCATGCCCTTCTCGCCGAAGGCTTCGATCCGCTGGTCATAGCCATAGGCGCAGCGACGGCTGTTGTTGATATGGACCAGGGCGCCGGACGCCGCCCGCAGGACGATCATGGCGCTGTCGATGTCGCCCTCCTCGGCGAACATCGGATCGACCAGGGCGGCCCCCATCGCCTGGATCTCAACGATGTCGCCGACCAGATAGCGCGCCATGTCGAAATCGTGGATCGTCATGTCCCGGAACAGCCCGCCCGAGCCCCGGACATAGGCGGCCGGCGGCGGGGCGGGGTCGCGGCTGGTGATGACGACCTGTTCCACCGTGCCCAGCTCCCCCGCCTGGATCCTGTCGCGCAGCGCCTTGAAGGAGGGGTCGAACCGCCGGTTGAAGCCGATCATGACCAGCGGGTCCAGCATGCCGATCTCCCGCCAGCAGGCTTCGACCCGCGAGATGTCCAGGTCGATCGGCTTCTCGCACAGCACCGCCTTGCCGGCCTTGGCGGCGCGGGTGATCAGGTCCACGTGGGTATCGGTCGTTGACGCGATGAAGACGGCGCGGATCGCGGGATCGTCCAGCGCCTCGTCCACCGATCCCAGCACCCGGGCGCCCAGTTCCGCAGCGACCTCTTCGCTGGCCCTCGCCGCCACGTCATAGACGCCGGCCAGCTCCGCGCGCGGATGGGACTTGATGTTGCGGGCATGCATCCGGCCGATGCGGCCGCAGCCGAGCACTGCGAAACTGACCATGTCTTCTCCCTGTCCAATTGTTCTTACTTCCGCGGCGGCGCCGTTGTTCATGCCCTTTACGCCGCCCCGGACATCGGCGTCCACTCCGAGAAAGGTGAGCCCCCTGATCATCACGCACCGGAACAATGCCCCATCCTCGCCCCGCTTCAGGCACATGGCAAGGCTGTGACCGTTCCGGGCTCCGCCGTCCTGGACTCGCGGCTTTCCGCAGGGCAAAACCCTGTCTCAGGATCAGCGGGAAGGTTGGGATGGCTTACGCCGTCAAGGAACTGTTCAAGACGTTGCAGGGCGAAGGCGCCCATGCCGGGCGGGCCGCCGTGTTCTGCCGCTTCGCCGGCTGCAATCTGTGGTCCGGGCGCGAGCGCGACCGGGAGACCGCCGCCTGCCGCTTCTGCGACACGGATTTCGTCGGCACCGACGGCGAGGGCGGCGGTCGCTTCGGCAACGCCGCCGAGCTGGCCGGCGCCATCGCGGGCACCTGGGGGCCGGGCACGCCGCACCGCTACGTCGTCTTCACCGGCGGCGAGCCGCTGCTCCAGCTCGACGGCGCGCTGGTCGAGGCTGTTCATGCCGAGGGGTTCGAGATCGCGATCGAGACCAACGGCACCCTGGAGCCACCGCCCGGCGTGGACTGGATCTGCGTCAGCCCCAAGGCGGGCGCCGACTGGGTGCTCCGCCGCGGCCACGAACTCAAGCTGGTCTTCCCCCAGCCCCAATTCGATCCCGCCGAGTTGGAGGACCTGCCGTTCCGCCATTTCTGGCTCCAGCCCATGGACGGTGCCGACCGCGTCGCCAACACCGCCCGGGCGGTGGCTTATTGCCGGGACCATCCGCGCTGGCGCCTCAGCCTCCAGACCCATAAGCTGATCGGCATCCCGTGAGCGCCGCAGCCACCATCTCAGACATTTCCGGGGGAAGCATGACGGACGAAAAGGCGCTGGTACTGTTCTCCGGCGGGCAGGATTCCGCGACCTGCCTCGCCTGGGCCCTGGACCGCTTCGCCCATGTGGAAACCATCGGGTTCGACTATGGCCAGCGCCACCGGGTCGAGCTGGAATGCAGGACACGCTTCCGCGAAGAACTCGCTTCCCGGATGCCGGACTGGAGCGCCCGCCTGGGCGACGACCACATGCTGGACCTGTCCGTCCTGGGCGCCGTCAGCGACACCGCGCTGACGGGCGAGGCGGAAATCCGTTACCAGGAGAACGGGTTGCCCAGCACCTTCGTGCCCGGCCGCAACCTGCTGTTCTTCACCTTCGCGTCGGCGGTGGCCTACCGCCGCGGCATCAGGCACTTGGTCGGCGGGATGTGCGAGACGGATTATTCCGGCTACCCGGACTGCCGGGACGACACGCTGAAGTCGCTCCAGGTCACCCTGAACCTCAGCATGGACCAGCGCTTCGTCGTCCACACGCCCCTGATGTGGATCGACAAGGCGGCGACATGGGAAATGGCCGACCGGCTCGGCGGCCGGGCGCTGGTGGACCTGATCGTCGAGGACACCCATACATGCTACCTCGGCGACCGCGCCACCCGGCACGATTGGGGCTACGGCTGCGGCACCTGCCCGGCCTGCGAACTGCGCTCCGCGGGATGGGGCCGCTATCAGGCCTCCCTCCGGGGATGATGGCGGAAGCCGCCTTCCACGCCGTGACGGTCTCCGCCTTGCCGTGAAGCTCCGCAGGTCTGCCAAAGCGAAGCGGCAGCCGACAAAACCGGAGAGTGGGTGTCGGGTGCCGCTTCGCTCTATCCGGTCTTCGGCCTCCCTATGCCGGATCGGGCGACGTGATGTAGAGCGCGGTCGCCTTCGACTGGGTCAGCGCCTGGTAGCGTTCGTACTGCGCCACCACGTCGCTGACGATCTGGTCGCGGGTGAAGCCCATCACGTCGTATCCCCGGCTTCCGTCCGAGAAGAAGGTCCGCGCCGCCCAGCTGTGCGGCCGCCGCTCCTCGGTCGAGGCCGCCTCCGCCGCCGTATAGGCCGGCAGGAGCTGCCGTATCGGCCGTACGCCGTAGACGAAGCTCCTGACCTCCGTCGCCGGGACGGTCAGCGCGATGCCGTCGTCCCCGTCGGCGCCCACCGTCACGGTCAGGCCGCGTCCCCGCATCTCCTGGGCGACCATCTCCAGCGCCGGCGACACGGTGCCGGTCAGGAACCGGGCGACGTCGTCGCGATGGGGAGTATGCAGGCTCAGTTCCAGCCGCTGGCGCCATGACAGCCCCGTGGCCGGCACGGCGGCGGGAGCCGTGCTGCCGCTGGCCAGGTCCGCCTGCATTCCCCGGATCAGGCCGGCGGCCAGCATGATCATGATGAAGGTGAAGGGCAGGGCGCTGATCAGCGTCATGGTCTGGAGCGCTGTCAGCCCGCCGGCGAGCAGCAGCAGTGCCGCCGCGATACCCTCCAGGGAGCACCAGTAGACCCGCTGCCACAACGGCGTGTTCTCGGCCCCGCCGGCCGCGATGGTATCGATCACCATGGATCCGCTGTCCGACGAGGTGACGAAGAAGATCGCCACCAGCAGCACCGCCAGGGTGGACGTGACGGACGGCAGCGGCAGGTAGGTGAAGAACTGGAACAGCGCCACCGACACGTCCGCCGAGACGGCCTGGGTGATCGCCCCGGCCGCCACGCCCATGTCGAGCGAGATGGCGGTATTGCCGAACACCGTCATCCACAGGAACGAGAAGCCCGTCGGGATGAACAGCACGCCGCCGATGAACTGGCGCACCGTCCGTCCGCGCGAGATCCGCGCGATGAACATGCCGACGAAGGGCGACCAGGCGATCCACCAGGCCCAGTAGAACAGCGTCCAGGAACTCAGCCAGCCGCGCGGCTCGTAGGCATAGAGGGTGAAGGTCCTCATGAAGAAATGGTCCAGATACGTGCCGATGTTCTGGACGAAGGCCTTCAGCAGGAAGGTCGTCGGACCGGCCGCCAGCACGAACACCATCAGCAGTATGGCGCAGATCAGGTTCAACTCCGACAGCCTGCGGATGCCGACGTCCAGCCCCGTTACGACCGATACCGTCGCCAGGGCGGTGATCACGGCGATCAGCGGGATCTGCACCGACAGCCCGACTGGCCAGTCCAGCAGATAGTTCAGACCGGCATTTATCTGGAGCACGCCGAAACCCAGGGACGTCGCGATGCCGAACAGAGTCCCGCAGATCGCGAAGATGTCCACCGCGTCGCCGATCGGCCCGTTGATCCGGTTCTTGAACAGCGGATAGAGGCCGGAGCGGATCGTCAGCGGCAGATTGTAGCGGAAGCTGAAATAGGCCAGCGACAGCCCGACGATGGCGTAGATCGCCCAGGCATGGACGCCCCAATGGACGAAGGTGATCACCATCGCCTCGCGCGCCGCCTCCATCGTCAGCGGCTCGCTTTCCGGCGGCGTGGCATAGTGCTGGATAGGCTCCGCCACGGCGAAGAACATCAGCCCGATGCCCATTCCCGCCGCGAACAGCATGGCGATCCAGGACGGATAGCTGAAATCCGGCTCGGAGTCGTCGGGGCCAAGCTTCAGGTTGCCGGACCGGCTCAAGGCCAGGTAGATGCAAATGAAGACGAAGGCCGCGACGGACAAGATATAAAGCCATCCGAATCCCTCGATGATCGAGGACTGGACGGAGGCGAACATTTCCTCCGACTCGTTCGGATAGATGATGCCGACTGCGAGCAAGGCCACAATGATGAGGCTCGCTCCCCAGAAGACAGGGGGATTGATCGTCTTCCGCCCCATATCAGACGCGCTCCTTTTCCCTCTGGCTCGACTGTCGCCGAAGCTTCAAGCCTCTCAACGTTTGCCGGGCCGGAAAAGTGTCAATCCAAAGGCATTCGGGAGCGAGAAACCCTTACCGCCGCGAAGCGTCGGCCCGCGGATCCAGCGCGTCCTGCAAGCCGTCGCCGACGAAATTGAAGGCGATCACGGTCACGAAGATCAGCAGCCCTGGATAAATCGCCAGCATCGGCGCGGACCAGATCAGCTCCTGCGCGTTGGTCAGCATGTTGCCCCAGCTCGGCAGCGGCGGCTGGATGCCCAGGCCGAGGAAGCTCAGCACCGATTCCAGCAGGATGATGTTGCCGACCGACAGCGTCGTGGCGACCACGATGGGCGAAGCGACATTGGGCAGGACATGGACCAGCATCAGCCGCAGGTTCCCGGCCCCCAACGCGGTGGCCGCCCGGACATATTCGCGCTGCCGGACGCTCAGCGCGGCGCCGCGGACCAGCCGTGCCACCGTCGTCCAGCCGGCCAGGGAGACGATCACGATGATCCGGTAGAGGCTGACCTGATCGGACTGCGCCAGCCCGGCCGGCACTCCCAGCTTGCCCAGGTCCACGGCGGCCAGCACGATCAGCAGGGGCAGCAGCGGCAAGGCGATCACCCCGTCGGTCACCCGCATCAGCAGCCCGTCGAGCCGCCCGCCGAAGAAGCCGGCGAGCAGCCCGACGACCGTCCCGACCACGGCGGAGGCCACCGCGGCGGCAAGCCCGACGAACAGCGACACCCGGCCGCCATACAGCAGCCTGACCAGGACGTCGCGGCCCAGCTCGTCGGTGCCCAGCCAGTTCCGCGGGGAGGGCGGGGCGAAGCGGTCGAACAGGCTGACCGCGTTGGCATCGACGCCCAGCGCCGATTCGATCAGCGGCGCCGCCAGGGCGGCCCCCGCCAGCAGCACCAGGATCACCAGGCTCAGGACCGCTGCCGGAAACCGCAGGAAGCGCCGCCACGCCGTCACGTGCGCGTCTCGGTGAAGGTGATGCGGGGGTCGAGTGCCGCATAGCCCAGGTCCGCCAGGAGGTTGCCGGCCAGCGTCATCACCGTGGCGAGCAGCAGGCCGACCAGGGCGATGTTGTAGTCGTTGCCCAGGATCGAGTCATAGATCAGCTTGCCCATGCCCAGGTACGCGAACATCGTCTCCGTCACCAGCGCGCCGGAAAACAGCGTTCCGAACCCGAGCGCCACGATGGTGACGACCGGGATCAGGGCGTTCCGCAGGGCATGGCGCCAGACCACGGACCGCTCCGGCACGCCCTTGGCGCGGGCGGTGCGGATATAGTCCTGCCGAAGCTGCTCGATCACGGCGGCGCGGACGAAGCGGGTATAGCCGCCGACGCTGACCAGCGTCAGGGTGGCGACCGGCATCACCAGATAGGGCAGGCGCTCCCACAGCCCGCCGGTCCCGCCGACCGGAGCCATCCCGCCGGCCGGCAGCACCCCCAGCACGACAGCGAACAGGATGATGAACAGCAGCGCCAGCCAGAACGGCGGCACGGAGATCCCGGCAAAACAGGCCAAATTGATCGCGGTATCCGCAACGCCATGGGGCCGCCGGGCGGCGAAGACACCCAGTGGAATGGCGATCGCCAGCGACAGCACGAACGAGATGCCCAGCAGCAGCAAGGTGTTCATCAGGCGCGGCGCCAGCACTTCGGGCACCGGGCGGGAGAACAGCCGCGAATATCCCAGGTCCCCCTGGAGCGCCGCGGCCAGCCAGTTCAGGTAGCGCTGCCAGATCGGCTGGTCCAGGCCGTACAGCTCGCGCAGGCGCGCGGCATCCGCCGCCGTCAGGTTCGGGTCTGCGTTGATCATCAGGTCGATCGGGTCGCCCGGCATCAGCCCGATCAGCCCATAGATCAGGAACGACATGATCAGCAGGACGGCGAGCGCCTCCAGCAGCCGGACAGCCACGAAGCGCAGCATCAGCGGCGGCCCATTCCCGGCGGCCTTACTTCGAGCGCCACTGCTCGATCCACAGGGTGGAGGGGTACTGGTGGCCGGTCGGGCGCACGCCTTCCAGCCAAGGGGGCATGATGTAGCTGTCCGACCGGAAATAGAGGGGCAGGGCAGGCAGCTGCTCCGCGTAGATCTGCTGGAGCCGGGTCCATAGGGGCCGCGCCTCGGCCTCGCCGCAGGTCACCTCCAGGTCGTCGATGATCCTGTCGGTCTCGGCGTCGCGGAACCCGACATAGTTCTGGCCGGAAAAGCCGTTCTCCGGCGTCGGGATCATGGTCGAATGCAGGATCGTGCGCGGGATGTTCTCGGGCGCGCTCAGCCACGCGAACATCGCCATGGCCGGGAACCTGCGCTCGCGCAGGGTCTCCCCGAACAGCACGCGGGCCGGCTGGTTGTTGATCCTGACCTCGACGCCGACCTTGCGCCACTGTTCTTGGAGAACCTGCTGGACCAGCTCGCGCGTCCGGTTGCCGGCGGTGGACTGGAATTCCAAACTCAGCCGCCGGCCGGCGGCGTCGTGCCGGACGCCCCCGCGCAGCTCGGTCCAGCCCGCCTCCTCCAGCAGCTTCACGGCGGCGGCCGGGTCGAACGGGTAGCGGGTGAAGTCCTCGCTGTAATAGCGGTCCAGCGGATTGACCCCGGTATGGGCCACCGGCTGCTTGCCGCCGAACAGCTGGCGGGAGATGGCGTCCCGGTCGATCGCCGTCAGCAGCGCCCGGCGGACCCGCACGTCCGCCAGGATCGGGTTGTCGAGGTTCAGGTCGATATGCTCGAAGAACAGCCCCGGCTGGTAGACGACCTTGAACCGCTGGCCGTGGCGCTTCTCGAAGGCGAGCGCCTGCTCGATCGACAGCCCGACCTCGCCGGCGACGTAATCGACCTCCCCGGACAGCAGGTTGGCCTCCATCGCCGAGGTGTTCTCGATGGTCCGGACCACGATCCGCCCGAAGCCGGGCTTCTCCCCCCACCAGGTCGGGTTCGGCTCCAGCACCACGTAGGCGCCGGATTCGACACGGCTGATCCTGTAGGGGCCGAAATAGAGGCCCGGATTGGTGCGATCGGTGTCGTAGAGCGTCCGGTTGCGGTACTGGGCTGGATCGGCCTCGAATACGGGGCGTTCCAGGTGTTCCGGCAGTACCAGCAGGTCGTTGATCGAATCGTAGCTGCACCGGTACTTGTCCCAGTGGACGGTGAAGGTCTTGTCGTCCACGGCGGTGATGCCGACGATGTCCTTGGAGAAGAGCTGGGCGTTGGTGACGCCGCTCAGGGGGTGGCGCCCGACCTCCCAGGTGAACAGCACGTCGCGGGTGGTCAGCGGCTTGCCGTCGCCCCAGGTGGCGCCGGGCTGGATGGTGAAAGTGGCGTCGATCGCCCGCGTGCCGTCCGGCCGGGTCACCTCGACCGCCGTGCCCTTCTCCAGGCTGGGCAGCTCGGTGCAGAGCAGGCAGATCAGCTTCCAGTCCTGGTCGAAGGTGGTGAAGGGCCGGCGTGCGGCGCCCAGGATGTAGCTCTTGGTCGCCATGGCGTCGATGCTGGGATGGAACGTGCCGGGGAACTGCACCGCGCCGATCACCAGTTCGTCCTTCGCGGCCAGCGCCGCCGATCCCGAACCGAAACCCAGCCCGAGACCAAGGGAGAGAGCGAGCGCGGCGCCCGCGCATCCCGACAAAGTCCGATTAATCGCCACCGGCCGCTCACCTTAAACGTTGCGTGCACCATGTCACTCGAACTATGGGTTCTGTCCAGCCGCGGGTCCAGCGCCTATCGTGCCGGCAGGCATCGCCGGCGCCCCTGACCCGCGGGCGCTTCAAGGAGGATTTGCATGGTTCCGAAGATCCGGTCCCGTTTCGGCGCCGCCCTGCTCGCCCTGGCGGCCTTCGCCGCCGCCGGCCCGGCCGATGCCGCGGAGGAGAAGCGGTTCGAAGACTGGAAGCTGCAATGCGCCGACCGTGCCCCGGAAGGCCTGCCGAAATGCATCATCACCCAGAACGTGGTGTCGAGCGAGACCAACCTGGGGCTGCTGAGCGTGGCCGTCTATTTCCGGCCCGGTGTCGACACGCCGTCGCTGGGTTTCAACCTGGCGCCCCAGGCGGTCAAGGAAGCGGGCATGGTGCTCCAGATCGACGCCCGCCCGGCCTTGGAAATGCCGATCCAGGAGTGCAATCCCAACTTCTGCCTCGTCCGGGCCACCCTGCGGGACCAGGTGCTGACCATGTTCCGCAATGGCACGCGCGGCGTCGTGGCCTTCAAGATCCCGCCCGACCAGCGGATCGCGGCGCAGATCTCGTTCAAAGGCTTCACCAACGCGTTCAAGGCCCTGGAGCAACGCAAGGCCGGCTAGCTCTCGGCCCTCGGCTCCCGGCCCTCAGCGGTCGTCCCACTCGGCCTCGTCCGTGCGCAGCAGCTCGACCAGCCGGGCGACGCGTCCGTTCGCCGACTTGCCGAGATCGCCGCCGAGATAGTCGTCCGATGCGAGCCACGTCCGGGCCTCGGTGAGCTCGGCCGCCGTCGCCCCGGTGCCGATGATGCTGGCTATGCGCATGTCGTCCAGGCGGCCGCAGATCTGGATGACCTGATCGCGTGTCAGTTTGACCATTCGGGAACCCTCCCCGGTGGCTTCAGTTGTGGCTGGGTCAGCGGGGAGATAAGCGCCGGGCACGCCGGAATGCAATAGGGTTATGGGGGCGGCGTTGACAAGCCGGGCGGAGGGATCGAAACTCCCAGCCCTTCGCAAACGGTTCCGTCACTTCCAGGATAGGTCATGTCGAGCACTTCCAAGCCCCGTTCAGGTGGGCAGATCCTCGTCGATTCGCTACGCGTCCATGGCACCGACCGGGCGTTCTGCGTCGCGGGCGAAAGCTACCTGGACGTGCTCGACGCCTTCCACGACGCTCCCGACATCGATCTGGTCACCTGCCGGCAGGAGGGCGGGGCGGCCAACATGGCCGAGGCGGCCGGCAAGCTGACCGGAAGGCCGGGCATCTGCTTCGTCACCAGAGGACCCGGCGCCTGCAACGCCTCGATCGGCGTCCATACCGCCATGCAGGACTCCACGCCGATGATCCTGTTCGTCGGCCAGGTGGCGCGCGACCAGGCGGAGCGCGAGGCGTTCCAGGAAATCGACTACCGCCGCATGTTCTCGCCGGTCGCCAAGTGGGCGGCCCAGATCGACGATGCCGCCCGCATCCCGGAATTCGTCAGCCGCGCCTTCCACGTCGCCACGTCGGGACGGCCCGGCCCCGTGGTCCTGGCCCTGCCGGAAGACATGCTGCGCGACCGCGTCGCCGTCCCGCCTACCGGCCGGTACACGGAGGTTCAGGCCCATCCCGGCGCCGACGACCTGGCACGGGTCGCCGACCTGCTGGCGGCATCCGAGCGGCCGCTGGTCCTGGTGGGCGGCAGCGGCTGGACCGACAAGGCCTGCGCCGACCTGAAGCGCTTCGCCGAGGCCTCCCGCCTGCCGGTCTGTTCCTCGTTCCGCCGCCAGGACGTTTTGGACAACACCAGCCCGTCCTGGATCGGCGACCTAGGGACAGGCCCGAACCCGAAGCTGCTGGCCCGCGTCCGGGAATCCGACCTGCTGCTGGTGATCGGCGCCCGGCTGGGCGAGATGACGACCCAGGGCTACGAGCTGATCGACCTGCCGGAAACGCGCCAGACCCTGGTCCATGTCCACGCCTCCGCCGAGGAACTGGGCCGGGTGTTCCGGCCCGACCTGCCGATCCAGTCCGGTCCGGCGGCCTTCGCCGCGGCGCTGGCCCGCCTGGAACCCGTGAAGTCCGACCGCTGGCGGGCCTGGGCCGAAGCCGGCCGGCGCGACTTCCTGGAGTGGCTGAAGCCGGCGCCTTACGACGGCGCGCTGGACCTTGGCGCGGTCTCGGTCTGGCTGCGCGACCGGCTGCCGGCCGATGCCATCGTCACGATCGATGCCGGCAACTTCTCCGGCTGGGCGCAGCGTTTCCTGACCTACCGCCGTCCCGGCCGGCAGCTCGGCCCGACCAGCGGCGCCATGGGCTACTCGGTCCCTGCCGCGGTCGCCGCCAAGCTGGTCCATCCCGAGCGCATGGTCGTCAGCTATGTCGGCGACGGCGGCTTCATGATGACCGGGCAGGAGCTGGCGACCGCCATGCACACCGGCTCCGCCCCGATCATCCTGGTATTCAACAACGGCATGTTCGGCACCATCCGCATGCACCAGGAGAAGAACTATCCCGGCCGCGTCAGCGCCACCGCCCTGACCAACCCCGACTTCGCGGCATTGGCCCAAAGCTACGGGGCCTTCGGCGCCGCCGTCGAGCGGACGGAGGACTTCGCCCCGGCGTTCGAGGCGGCGGTGGCGTCAGGCAAGGCGGCGGTGATCGAGCTGCGCATGGACCCGGAGGTGATCAGCACCCGCACGACCCTGTCCGCCCTCCGGCAGCAGGCGTTGGGCAAGAAGTAGGGCCGGCCCGACCGTTCAGGCGGCGACCGGCAGGGCGGTCGCGATGCGGAGGGTCTGGCGCAGGACATTGGTGATGGCGTCGCCGATCGCGGGCAGATCGTCCGCGATCGCGTCGGCATCGCGGGGGGTACCGCGAGCCGCCGTCTAGGCCGTCCATACCGCGCCGTCGCCGCATGGCTGCTGCGGGAGCCGCCGCCCGCCCGAGCTGGTCGGCGGTAAACCCCGCCGTGTCGAGGGTCGGTTTGATCTTTTCCATGCGGACCAGCCTGATTCGTTGTTCCGGCAGGTGAAGAAGCCCGGCGTCGTCGTTCACGCTCTGGAAAGTATGGCCGGGAGGCTCGTCAGGATCCCATTCCACATGCCCGCTGAAATAGCTGCGATAGGCGTCGCGCAACCCTGGTGGCGTAGGGGCTACCGGAAAGGTGGCGGATGCTTCGAAGGCCGCCACGCGCTCGGCGCTTATGCGCTGGTCCCAAGTGAAATTATGGGCAGTGGCGCGGTCCGAGATCAGCTTGGAATCACGGCAAGCCGCGAGGGCGGCGATCAAATCAGGTGCGGTAAAATCCATGCTTCGGCTGCCGGACCGATCTATGTGTCGAATGATGCCTTATAGGCGAAAGTTTGATTAATTTAATAATAAACGGGAAATAATTTCTCTCGACCCGTCCTTGGAGTCGTTTCCTGACTTGCTTGGTTCGCCGCACATCGATGATGCCGATCAGGCGTTCGGCCTTGCCGGAACACTGGCGCAGGGCGCGCCGTTGTGCAATCCAATGGGGCCGATGGCCCGGCGCCATCCGGTAAGTCAAGGAACTGCAGGGGGTAAGCGTCTATGTGTGTGTGCCACGGCTCCGGAAATCACCATGAATCATCCAGCTCCATGGGACGGCGGGGCTTCATGGTGGCGCTGGTGGGGGTGAGCGGGACGGCGCTGGTCGGCTGCGTCGGCGCCGGTCAGACGGGCCTTGGCCTCGGCTTGGTCTCGGCGGAGGAGGTGCAGCAGCTCGGGCTGAAGAGCTGGCAGCAGATCCGGTCGGAGACGCCGGTGTCGAAGAACGCCACCTATCAGCGTGCGCTCCAGCAGGTCGGCACCAACATCCTGAGCGCCGTCGGCGAGAATCCGGGTCAGTGGGAAATGGTCGTGTTCCAGGGCAAGGAGGCCAATGCCTTCGCCCTTCCGGGCAACAAGATCGGCGTCTACGAAGGCATGTTCGCCATCGCGGAGAATGTCGACCAGCTCGCCGCCGTGGTCGGGCACGAGATCGGCCATAACCAGGCCGAGCACGCCCGCGAGCGGCTGAGTTCCGCGCAGGCCACGAGCATGGGGCAGCAGCTTCTGGGCGCCGCGCTCCAGATCGGCAACGTCGGCTACGCCGGCGAGCTTGCCGGGCTGCTGGGCGCCGGCATCCAGTACGGCTTGATCCTGCCTTATTCGCGCAACCAGGAGCTGGAGGCCGACAGCATCGGCCTGCTCAACATGGCGCGCGCTGGGTACGATCCGCGGGCATCCGTCCAGCTCTGGCAGAATATGCAGGCGGCCGGGCAGCGCGCACCCGAATTCCTGTCCACCCATCCGGCGCCGGATTCTCGGATCGCGGCCCTGGAAGCGAAGATGCCGGAGGCCATGAGCTTGTATAACCCTCGGCGGGGTTGAGGGGGTCGTTCGGGTTATTGACCCGGTCCGGCGGCGTTCCAACGTCTTGGGAGAGCCGGGTTCCAAGGACGTCTCCGTCGGGACCGGTCGTCCCGCTCCGGAACGGAAATCCGCCGCATGCCGCTTCCCTTGCCGAATTCCCGCCGCCATCGCTCGGCCAACCGCCTGCACACGGTCCTGCTGCTCGCCGGCATGATCGGGCTGCTGGTCGCCTGCGGCTGGATCGTCGCGGGGCCGGAGGGCGGCCTGTGGGCGCTGGTGCTCGGCGGCGTCAGCCTTGCCTTCGCGCCGCGCCTGTCGCCCCAGATGGTCCTGGGCATGTACGGCGCCGTGCCGGTCCATGCCTGGGACATGCCGAAGGTCACCGCGATCCTGAACGAGCTGGCCGAGCGGGCGGAGTTGCCGCGTCCGCCTCAGCTCTACTGGATTCCGAGCCCGACGCTGAACGCCTTCGCCATGGGAACCCGCGGCGATGCCGTGATCGCCGTGACGGACGGGCTGGTGCGCTCGCTGAGCGCCCGCGAGCTGGCCGGCGTGCTGGGGCACGAGATCACCCACATCGCCAACGGCGACCTGTGGCTGATGGGGTTGGCCGACACGGTCAGCCGGCTGACCCGCATGATGTCGCTGTTCGGGCAGATCCTCCTGCTGTTCAACCTGCCGCTGCTGATCGCCGGGGCCGTCACGATCCCGTGGGGCCTGATCCTGCTGCTGGTGCTGGCGCCGACGATCGGGGCCTTGCTCCAGCTGGCGCTGTCGCGCACGCGTGAATACGACGCCGACCTGGGAGGCGCCCTGCTGACTGGCGATCCCCTCGCGCTGGCGGGCGCCTTGAGGAAGCTGGAGCACTACGGCAGGGGCCTGTGGGGGTCGCTGATGATGCCGAACCGGCGCAATCCCAGCCCGTCGCTGCTGCGGACCCACCCGCCGACGGAGGAGCGCATCCGCCGGCTGATGGATCTGCGCGGGCAGCTCCCCGGCCGGCCGTCGCTGCCGGGGATCGACGCCCTGGCGCAGGGCGGCGCGCCCGTCGCCGGGCGCTTCCGCATCGTCCCGGCGCAGCCGCGCCACCGCCTGACCGGTCTCTGGTACTGACCTCTCCGGCGCTCCGGCCGATCAGCGTTTCAGCCGCTCGACGAAGGTGACGATCGCGCCGCCAAGCTCGTCGGATTTCTGCGTCAGGCTCTGGACCACCGTCAGCATGCCGGCCAGTTCCTGCCCGGACTGGGTGGCGACTTCGGAGATCTTGCGGATGTCTGTGTTCACCGCGATGGTCTGGGTGGCGGCCTGCTGGGTATCGCGGCTGATCGACATGGCCACGGCGGCCTGCTGCTCCAGGGCCGCGGCGGTGGCGCCGGCGCGGGCGCCCATCTCGTGGATGGTTTGGACGATGGCGCCGATGGCGTTCACCGCCTCCCGCGTGGTGCCCTGGATCTGGTCGATCTCGCGCCGGATGTCGTCGGTCGCCTTGGAGGTCTGGGTCGCCAGCGACTTGACCTCGTGGGCGACGACGGCGAAGCCCTTGCCGGCGTCTCCCGCCCGCGCCGCCTCGATGGTCGCGTTCAGTGCCAGCAGGTTGGTCTGCGCCGCGATGTTGGCGATCAGGTCCACGACGGTGCCGATCGCGGAGGCCGCCTGGGACAGGCTGACCACAATGTCGTTGGTCCGGCGCGCCTCGTGGGAGGCCGCTTCCATCGCGGCGGTGGTGGCGCTGGCCTCGCCGCGGGCGGTATCGATGCTGGAGGTCAGCTCCTCGATGGCCGCCGAGACGGAGGTCACCGACGCCGTGGCGGCACCCGCCGCGTCGGCCACGGCCTCGGCGGTGGAGGATGCCGTATAGGCCTGCTCCGACGTGGTGCGCGCCGACTGCTCGACGTTCGCCGTGGCGTCCCGGACGGCGGTCGCGATGGCACCGACCGACTTTTCGAAATCGGCGGCCGCGGTGACTTGGTCGGTGATCAGGCGCCAGGTCAGCAGCGGCCCCTTGTACTCGCCCCGGACGTTGCGCATCGCGCTGATGTTCAGGTCCATCCAGTCGTCGCCCAGCCGGATGCGGGCATGGTGCGGCAGTCGGTTGGGATCGGAGACGATCGCCCGGATGCGCTGCGGGTCGCGCTGGTGGAACACGTCGATGCTGCGACCTTGCAATCCTTCGACTGGGATGGCCAGATTGTGCGCAACCTTGTTGAGCGCTCCGACCGCGGCCGGGTTCATGTACTCGATCAGGAAGTCGGTGCCCGACGCGGTCATCACCGGCAGGTCGAGCTGTTCGATCACCTGCCGGCGGGCGAAGGCGTCCCCGACCGTGCCGCGAAGGTTGAGCAGGGCACGCGCGAGCCGGCCGATCTCGTCGGTCCGTTCGGTCGCGACGATCTCCACCTGGTCGTCACCCGAGGCCAGGGCGATGGCAGCCCGTTCCAGCCTGACGATCGGGTGGATCGCCCGTTTCAGGAAGAACCAAAGCGCCAGTCCGAACAGCGTCATGCCGACCGGCACATAGAGCGCGGCGGTCGTGATGGTCTCGTCGAAGGCATGGAAGACATCGTCCTTGGCGATGCCCACGAAAACGATTCCGGCGACCGCGCCGTTCCGGTCCAGCAGCGGGCGGTACCCGGTGAAATAGGCCCGTCCCAGGATGTCGGCCTCGCCGAAATAATCCTTCTTGTCGCGGAAGATGCTGTCGTACACCGGCCCCTGGGCCAGCTTCGTGCCGATCGCCCGGGTGCCGTCGGCCTTCAGCACGTTGGTTGCCACGCGGGTATCACCGGCGAAGATGGTGGCGACTCCGCCGGCCAGCCGCTGTACGCGGTCCACCAAGTCGAGATTGCCGTTCAGCGTGACGCCGCCGGCCGTCAGCATCCCGTCCTTCAGCTGGTACTCGGTGCCGATGGCGCGAACCTCGTTGAATGCGACCTCCAGCGTGATCCGCTGCCGCCGTGTGGCGTCGCTGCCGAGGCTGGCATGGAGCGCCGAGAGCAGGACCACTTCGATGACGACGGTCAGCGCTACCATGCAGAAGAGCGCGATGCCGGTCACCTTGGCGGAGAGCGGCAGCCTGCGCAGATGTCTGACCATATCCCCAACCTCGATCATGATTTAACAAATGAAGATAAAATGTATTATTTCGAGGAAACCATGCAAGGCCGGGCTTGGTTGAATCTGAGCGTGGCGTCGGATCTTCTGTAACTAAATTTCCATATGCCTCCCGCCGGAGGCTTCACCGGGTTCTCCTGGCGGTTCCTTCTTTCCCGGATTCAGCGGCCCCGTTTTTGTTCTTCATATCTTTAGGAGTAGTCTTTGGAAGATTGATCCAGGTCAAACCCTCTTCCATTAAGAGGTGAAACAATGAGCCTACAGTAATGGAGCGTTGCGGATCGCCGGACAATTCGTCGATGATTTCTGGTTTTACAAGGCGGTGACCGCACTGTCATGGGAAGGAGACCAGCCATGAAGATCAGCACCTTTCTGGACCTGAAAGGCCGGACCGTCGTGACGGTGCGCCCGAACGACAGCATTTCCAAGGTCGCCCACCTGCTCAAGCTGCACCGGGTCGGCTGCGTGGTGATCAGCGAGGACGGCAAGCATGTCGACGGCATCGTCGCGGTGCGGGACATCGTCTACACCATGGCCGAACGCGAAAGCAGGATCCGGCATCTCAGCGGAGCCGACCTGCTCGACGCGCCGGTCAGCTCGATCATGACCAAGGCGGTCAAGACCTGCGGGCCCGACGACACCGTGCGCCAAGTACTGGAGAACATGACTCGCTGGCACATCCTCCATGTGCCCGTGGTCGACCGAGGCGTGCTTTGCGGCATCGTCAGCGTCGATGACGTGGTCAAGCTGGCCATCGCGGAAATGGACCTGGAGAAGGGCGCGCTCCAGGACCGGGCGCGCCTTTACCAGACGCTGGAGGAACTGCGCTGAAGCGCCGGGCCTTCCCCAAGTCCGGCCACCGGCCTTGAGGAAGGCTCCGGGATGGAGGCGGCGTCCGGTATCGCCGTGAGGCCGGCGCCGTTCCATTCCACCAGCCACTCTCCCGGCCGGCCGCCCCGGCAGCGGATCAGGCCGACCCGCCAACGGGGTGCTCCCAGGCCGGGCTCGCCGGCATGCGGAACGCTGGGCTCCGGCCTCAGGCTCCAGCGCGTCACCGACGCGGTCGCCGCCAGCCGGGGGCCGGCGCCGCGCAGCAGGAACGCGGTCACGCCGCCGCTCTCGGCCGCCAGCTGAAGGCGGCGGCTGGCGACCATGTCGATGTCGCCGACCTCTCCCAGCACGGCTCGCAGGGAACGGCAGCGCAGGGATTCCTCGATCGCCCATAGGATGTCGCCGTCGCGCCGGGCGCGGACGGTGATCAGCCGGTCGGGCATCAGGCCGTAGGGCGTCAGCCCCGGCGCATGGAGATCGTCGCCCCGGGTGATCCAGACCACCTGGCCGCACCCCCCGGAATCCCCCCCGCGACCCTGGTGCCCGGCGATCCGGGCCAGCAGGGCGGCGCCGAATCCGCTGGCCGCGGCACCGGGCGGGCCGCCACCCCCGACGATCTCGTGCAGGCAGCCCAACGGCAGCCCGCCATCCGGCAGCATGCGGTCGATTTCCGGAACGCCGAGCGGCAGCAGGCGCTCGCCGTCGGCCCCGCCGATCCCCTCCATCCGCCGGATGCGCCCGCGCAATTCGGCCAGAGCCGCCGCCTTGGCAGCCTTGGATGGATCGGGCATGTGCTTGAATCCGCCGGCAGGTTCTAAAATGTTCACTTTTTGTTCTAATCCCAGGCCGGCACCGGTGTCAAGGTGCCGGTGCCAAGGTCCAGGGCTACAGAAGCGAGCGGACGAGATCCTTGCCGGGTCCCCCGGGGCGGCGCTTCTTGCCGGCCGCCGTGCTGACCAGCCGCGGCGCCTTGTTGAAATTCATGGTGATGATCAGGGTGGCGGCGTCCTTGATCACATAGAGCGTCTTCTCCGCATCGACCGGCAGGGGGATCTTGCGGCCCATGCAGAAGCCGATCAGCGCGGCGGCGACTTCCGCCTCCGGCAGGTTGACGGTCGTGACCTTGCCGTAGTCGTCCTTGATTTCCATGGCCGTCTCGACGGCCTCGCCGGTCTTGAACGTGACCGACTCGACCGTCCCCGCCGGCAGGGCCTCGCCGCGCTTGCGGCGGCGGTCGATGACGGCACCGACGACTTCGCGCTCGGTGAAGACGATGCAACGCAGTTCCTTCATGGCGCACCCCGGCAACCCGGCTCGTGGATGAGCCCACGCCAGCCTCTCGCGCGACCCTAGGAGGCAGAGGCTAAGAATTGATTAGTATGATCAACCATTCTCAGCCGGCGCCGGAACCCACCCCTGCGATCTCGCGGATCAGCTTGCTCAGGATGGCGGCGGCGAAATCGTCGAAGTCGCGCGCGGCGATGTAGAAGGCGCCGGGACCGCCGATGACGTTCTCCTCGTAATAGCGGTCCAGGTCGATCGGGGCCGGACCGCCCCAGGGATTGGGCCGGTCGTTCAGGATCGGCAGGCCGTTGATCGTGATGCCGGCCGCGACCGCCTCGTCCCGGGCCAGGGAAGGGGGGCGTCCGCGGTTGTTCACGCCGTCGCCCGAGATGTCGATCACCTGACGCACCCCCTCGAAGCCGTTGCCCTCGAACAGCGTCGCGGCATGGTCGATGGCGCCGCTCAGCGAGGTCCAGCGCGCCGTCGACAAGGGGGCGGTGCCGATCGCGTCGGAGAATTTCCGGGCCTCCTCCCGGTTGCCGATCAGGGTCCAGGGCACCACGATCCGCTGATAGTCTTCGCCCGCCCATTCCACATAGGTCACTGCGACGGCGCCGAACGGCCCGCCGCCCATGGCGGAAACAACCCGGTCGTCGGTCAGCGCCGTCACATAGCCGTCGCGCTGGAGGGCGGCCTCCTCCTCGTCGACGCTGCCGGAGATGTCCACTGCCAGGACCAACTCAAGGTCGACCGGCCGCTGGGCCAGGGCGGCGCCCGAAGGCCAGGCCGCCAGGAGACCGAGCAGGAGGGTGGAGGCCAGAAGGCCGGCGGTCGGAACGGAGCGGACGCGCATCAGGACCTCCTGCTGGAGAACGACCGGTCCATTGAACCAAGCAACGCAAATTCATGCAAGCTTCGGGTGCCGGGGGATGCTCCGGGTCGATTTCAAGATCCTGACGGAAGGAACGAAGCGCACCAAATAGTGTTTTGACGCTGCAATGACGAAATAGAGATCCGAAAGGCTGATCAATGGACGTTCTTAGAATTCTGCTTGCCATCCTGCTGCCGCCGGTCGGCGTCTTCCTTCAGGTCGGTATCGGTCTGCATTTCTGGATCAATATCCTTCTCACGATCCTGGGTTATATCCCCGGCATCATTCACGCCATCTACGTCATCATAAAGTACAAGTAACCCGAAATGACCTCCACCGCTTACAGTGCCGGCGACCGCGACGCCCAGATCGCCCATCTGGAGCGTCTGGCCGAACTGCTGGACAGCCGCTGGCGCATTCCGGGCACCAGCATCCCGATCGGGCTGGACGGCATCGCCAGCATCTTCCCGGTGGTCGGCGACAGCGCCACCGGCGTGGTCGCCGCATACCTGGTGTTCCAGGCCGCCCGCCTCGGGGTTCCCCGGAGCACGGTGCTGCGCATGCTGGGCAATGTCGGCGTCGACTGGGCCGTCGGCTCGATTCCAGTGGTCGGCACCCTGTTCGACATCGGATTCAAGGCCAACAGCCGCAACATCAAGCTGCTGCGCGAGCACCTGGAACGGGACCGCGATCCCACTGGGCGTCCGACGCTCCGCAGGGTCTGACAGCCTCGGAATCCCGCCGCCCCGCGTCACCGCACCGCATGGACCGGCGCGTGCAGAACCGCGATGGATTGCCCGCCGGGGCATGCCCCGGCATGCGGCAAGGGGCGGGGGCATGGCGAACACCTACGACGCGACGATCAAGGAACTGGTCTGGGCCGGCGCTCCGGCCCTGCTGAGGATGCTGGCCGGCGACCGGGTTGCCAGCTTCCTGTCGGCTGAATTCTCGACAGTGCGCCAGCGCCGCCCGGACATGGTCGCCGAGCTGGACGGCGGCGGCCTGTTCCACATGGAGTTCCAGGTCGGCCGCGAGGACATGGTCTGGCGCATGCTGGAATACTACGCCCTGATCTCCCGCCACCACGGCGGCGCCCCGGTGACCCAGCTGGTGCTTCATCTCGGCGAGCGCGGCGAGGGCGGCCCGCCCGGCATCCGCCACCCCAACCTGACCTTCCGCTACGAGGTGCGCTACATCGCCGACCTGGACGCCGGGCCGCTGCTCGACAGCCCGGCGCCGGAGGACGCGGTGCTGGCAATCCTGTGCCGATGCGACGATATTAGGGAGCGCGTCCGGCGCATCCTGGCCCGCCTGGCTCCGCTGCCCCGGCGCGAGCGCGCGGACGCCGCGGCCAAGCTGCTGATCCTGTCCCAGTTGCGCAAGGCGACTCCGGTCGTCAAGGAGGAGTTGGAGACCATGGCGATCCAGTTCAACATCAAGGAACACCCCTACCTCAGCGAGGTGTTCGCCCAGGGTCTGGAGGAGGGCAAGGCCGAGGGCCGCGAAGAGGGCAAGGCCGAGGGGCGGGCGGAAACGCTTCTCCGGCTGATCGAGCGCCGCCACGTCGCCGTGCCGGAGGAGATCGAACGCCGCATCCGCGCGGGGAGTGTCGCCGACCTCGACCGCTGGCTCGACGCCGTCATCGACGCGCCGGTCCTCACCGCCGCCGATCTCGACGCCATCCTGGCCGCGCCGCCGCGTCATTGAGCTTCCGGAGTACACCGCCCGGACCCCGCCTGTTTCGATCCTTTTGACCCAAATCAAGGCGGGGCAGGCGATCGGCGCGCAGTCTCGCCGTCATGAACGCAGATCTCATCGCCAAATACGACGGCCTCCGGGTCCCGCGCTATACCAGCTTCCCGACCGCGCCGCATTTCGGCCCGCAGGTCCAGGCGGGCGACTACCTGGCATGGCTGGGCGGGCTTCCCGCGGGGCAGGAGCTGTCGCTGTATTTCCACGTCCCGTTCTGCAAGTCCATGTGCTGGTACTGCGGCTGCCACACGAAGATCGTCGCCCGCTACGATCCGATCGCCGAGTACCTGGACCTGCTGATGCGGGAGGTCGACTTGGTTGCCGACGCGCTGCCCGGGACCATGCCGGTGCGCCACATCCATTTCGGCGGCGGCACCCCGACCATGATCGGGGCGGCCGATTTCGAGCGGCTGATGGCCCATGTGCGCGCCCGCTTCGATCTCGTTCCCGGCTGCGAGGTCGCGGTCGAGATCGACCCGCGCACCCTGACGCGCGAGGCCCCCGAGGCGCTTGCCCGCGCCGGCGTCAACCGCGCCAGCCTGGGCGTGCAGGACCTGGACCCCACCGTCCAGTCCGCCATCAACCGGGTTCAGCCCTTCGAGGTGACGGACGCCGCGGTCCGGGCGCTGCGCCGCAACGGCATCGACAACATCAACCTCGACCTCATGTACGGCCTGCCGCACCAGACCCCCGAAAGCTGCGAGGAGAGCGCCGAGCGGGTGATGGACCTGACGCCGGAGCGACTGGCGGTCTTCGGCTATGCCCATGTCCCCTGGATGAAGAAGCACCAGCGGCTGATCGACGAATCCGTTCTGGCCGACGCCCGCGGCCGGTGGAGGCAGTTCGACGCCATCGCGGCCGTGCTGGACGACAACGGCTACCATCAGATCGGCCTCGACCATTTCGCGCTGGAGTCCGACCCGATCACGATCGCCCAGCGCGACGGCACGCTGCGGCGGAACTTCCAGGGCTACACGACCGACGGAGCCGACGTGCTGATCGGCTTCGGCGCCTCCTCCATCGGCGCGCTGCCCGACGGCTATGTGCAGAACGATCCGGCGATGGAGCGGTATGCCGAGGCGGTCCGCGCCGGCCGCCCGCCGATCGTCAAGGGCAAGCGGCTGAGCGCCGACGACCGGCTGCGCCGCGACCTGATCGAGCGGCTGATGTGCGACCTGTCGGTCGACCTGGACGCCGTCGCGGCCCGCCACGGCGTCGCCTCCGACCTGTTCGAGCCGGACCTGGAGAAGCTGGCCCCGCTCGCCGCCGACGGGCTGGCCCGCATCGACGGTCACCGGATCACCGTTCCGGACGAGGTCAGGCCCCTGGTCCGAGCGGTCGCCGCGGCCTTCGACCCCTACCTCGACACCGCGGCGATGCGGCACTCCAAAGCGATCTGAACGCCCCGGGCTCTCCTCGCCTCTGGCCTTCCGAGGCGAATTGGGCCAAACATAGGGGTAGGCGGGCGCCGGGAGACGCCCGTTCAAGTCCGCTTGGAGAGAAGACCGCGCGATGATCACGCTCTACAGCTACCCGACCCCGAATGGGCACAAGGCCTCGATCATGCTCGAGGAGGTCGGGTTGCCCTACGAGATCATCCGGGTGGAGCTCATGCAGGGCGACAATCTGAAGCCCGAGTTCCTGGAGATCAGCCCGCTCGGCAAGATCCCCGCCATGATCGATCCCGACACCGACGGCGCCCCCCGTCGGGTCTTCGGGTCCGGCGCCATCCTGGAGTATCTGGCGGAGAAGAGCGGCCGCTTCCTCCCCTGCGAGGGCTGCGCCCGCACGGAGGTATGGAACTGGCTGTCCTTCGGCGTCAGCGATGTCGGCCCGACTTCGGTCGACATGTTCCGCTTTTCGGTCCGCGCCCCGGAAAAGCTTCCCTACGCGATCGAGCTGTTCAAGTCCGAGCTGCACCGCTGCTACCAGGCGCTGGAGACCCAGCTGGCTCGGACCGAATACCTCGTAGACGGCGACTACACGATCGCCGACATCTCGGTCTATCCGTTCGTCGCCGTTGCCGGCCAGACGACCCCGGCGCTGTTCGAAAGGTATCCAAATCTGAAGCGCTGGCACGACCTGATCGGGTCGCGGCCCGCCGTGCAGCGTGGCATGGCCGTCCCCGAATAGCGCGTCACGCGCCCGTCTCAGGTCCCCGTCTCAAGCCTGGGGCGGCTGGCCGTTCGACGCGCTCAGCCCGCCGTCCACCGGCAGGTTGACTCCGGTGACGAAGCGGGCGTCGTCGCTCGCCAGGAACGCGATCACCGGGGCAATGTCCTCCGGATCGGCGGCGCGTCCCAGCGCGATCCGTTCCTTGAACTTGGCCATCAACTCCGCGTCGTCCTTCATGTCGGCGGTCAGGTCGGTGAAGGTCAGCGACGGGTTGACCGCATTGACCCGCACGCCCTTGGCGCCCAGCTCCAGCGCCAGCGACCGGGTGAAGTTGGTCACCGCGCCCTTGGCGGCATTGTAGAAGCTCATGTTCCAGTCGCCGCCCAGCCCGGACACCGACGATACGTTGACGATCGATCCGCCCGTCTTGACCAAGTGCGGCACCGCCGCGCGGCAGCCATGGAAGACGCCGTTCACGTCGGTCGCCATCACGGCGTGCCAGTCCTCCACCGACGCCTCGGTGATCGGGCCGGTCGGCGCGATGCCGGCGTTGTTGACCATCACGTCCAGCCGGCCGAACCGCTCGACGGCAGCATCCACCAGCCTCTCGACCGCCTGCCGGTCGGCGACGTCGGCGGCATGGACCAGGGTGCGCTCGGCCGGCAAGTCCCCGGCGACCGCCTCCAACTTGTCGCTGGTCCGGCCGCACAGCACGACCGAGGCACCCTCTTCCGAGAAGCGGCGCGCGGTCGCGGCACCGATGCCCGACCCCGCCCCGGTGACGATGACGGTCTTTCCCTTGAAGCGTTCCACGTTGATCTCCAGAAAAGAAAACTCCCTCCCCTGGAGTCAGGGGAGGGAGCGATCGTAACAGTCAGCGTGCCGTCAGGCCGCCTTGAAGGCCCGCTGGTTGATCCCGCCTTCGGCCAGCTGGTTCAGCTTCTGGTCGGTCGCCTTCTCCTCGTTGAGCGTCTGCTCCAGCAGGTTGGCGACGTCGGTCATCCCGCAGGTCTCCGCCAGGGTGCGGAGCGCCCCGTAGCTGGCGATCTCATAATGCTCCACCTTCTGGGCGGCCATGACCAGCGCCACGTCCAGCACCTCCGGCGGATGCCCCTGGGACATGATCTCCTCGGCTTCCTCGATCAGGCCCTGGGTCGCCTCGCAGGTATTGCCGCCGGGATCCGCCTGGAGGATCTTGAAGACCTGCTCCAACCGCTTCACCTGGCCCTGGGTTTCCTGCAGGTGCGTCTGGAACGCCTGCTTCAGCTCCTGCGACGATGCGGCGTCGGCCATCTTGGGCAGCGCCTGGGTGATCTGCGTCTCGGCGCTGTAGGTGTCCTGAAGCTCTTCGATCAGAAGAGCCTTGAGTGCCTGTTCCGACATGGTGGTGTCTTCCCGCGCTGTTTTCCGTGTCGTCCAGGCCCGGACGGTCCGGACGACATGGGGATCAACAGCGCCCGCCCGGGATCGTCGCGGCCTCACCTCATTCCTTCACCGCCCCGGTCAGGCTCGACACATAGTGCTCGACGAAGAACGAGTAGATCACCGCCACCGGCAGCGAGCCCAGCAGCGCGCCCGCCATCAGCGAGCCCCAGTGGTAGACGTCGCCCTCGACCAGCTGGGTCAGCACCGCGACCGGCACCGTCTTCTTCTCGACCGACGAGATGAAGGCCAGCGCGTAGATGAACTCGTTCCACGACAGGGTGAAGGCGAAGATCCCGGCGGAGATCAAACCCGGCACCGCCAGCGGCAGCGTGATCTTCCACAGGATCTGGATGCGCGAGGCCCCGTCAACCAGCGCGCATTCCTCCAGCTCGTACGGGATCGACTTGAAATACCCCATCAGCAGCCAGGTGCAGAACGGGATCAGGAAGGTCGGGTAGGTCAGGATCAGCGCCAGCGGGCTGTCGTACAACCCGAATTGGAACACCATGGTCGCCAGCGGGATGAACAGGATCGACGGCGGCACCAGGTACGCCAGGTAGATCATCAGCCCGACCGTCTGCCCGCCCCGGAACCGCAGCCGCTGGATCGCATAGGCCGCCAGCACGCTGGCGAACAGGCTGATGAAGGTCGCGACCACCGCCACCGTCATGGTGATCATCAGCCACTGCGGATAATCAGTCTCGAACAGCAGCCGCTTGACGTTGTCCAGCGTCGGCGAATGGATCCACAGCGGGTTATAGTCCTTGAAGTTGTAAAGCTCCTCGTTCGATTTGAAGGTCGTCACCGTCATCCAGTAGAACGGGAACAGCAGGATGATCAGGAACGCCGACAGCGGGGCATAGACCGTGACCAGCTTCCGCGGCCACGTGTTCAGATAGTCCATCCCGACGCGTTCTTCAGCCATGGTGAACCTCAGTCATCGCTGCCCCCGTGCTGCCATTTCCGCCGGGCCAGCGCGAAGTAGCTGAACAGCGTCGCGAAGACCAGGAACGGGATCATCGCCACCGCGATGGCCGCCCCTTCGCCCAGCTGCCCGCCCGGGATCGCCCGCTGGAACGCCAGCGTCGCCATCAGGTGCGTGGTTCCCGCCGGCCCGCCCCGCGTGATCGCGTAGATCAACTGGAAGTCGGTGAAGGTGAACAGGATCGAGAAGGTCATCACGACCGCCAGGATCGGCATCAGCATCGGCAGGGTGACGTGCCGGAACCGTTGCCAGGCCGACGCCCCGTCCAGCGCCGCCGCCTCGTACAGGCTGGGCGAGATGGTCTGGAGCCCCGCCAGCAGGCAGATCGCCACGAACGGGATGCCGCGCCAGATATTCGCCGCGATCAGCGAGGCCCGCGCGTTGTTGGGCGTGCCCAGGAAGTCGATATACTGATCGATCAGCCCCATCTCGGTCAGCGCCCAGCTGATGATCGAGAATTGCGGGTCGTAGATCCACCAGAAGGCCAGCGCCGACAGCACGGTCGGCACGATCCAGGGCACCAGTATGATCGACCGGATCAGCGCCTTGGCCGGCAGGTGGTTGTTCAGCAGCAGCGCCAGCCAGAGCCCCAGCGCGAATTTCCCGATGGTCGCGATCACCGTGTAGAGCACGGTGTTGCTGACCGCGAGCCAGAACATGCTGTCGCGGAACAGCGACTGGTAGTTCTCCAGCCCGATGAAGACGCCCGCCCGCCCGATCCGGGTGTCGGTGAAGCCAAGCCAGATGCCGAGCCCCAGCGGGTATGTCAGGAACACCAGCAGCAGCGTCGCCGCCGGGAGCATGAACAGGAACGACAGCACAACGGGGTTGTCGAAGGTGCGCACGATCCAGGAATCCCGGGGCCGCGCGATACGCCTTTCCCGGACGGCGCCTGCCGCCCGGGGATCAGCCACGTTCTGATGGGCCATCAATCAGGTCCTGTAGTACCGCTCCGCACGCCGCTGCGCCTCGGCCGCGGCCTCCTTCGGCGTTGCGCGCCCGGAGCAGACCTGGGCCACCATGTTGTTGATGATGAAGTCGGCCAGCGTCGCCGCCGAGGCATAGCCCAGGCTGCCGCGATAGCCGTACCACAGCATGTTCTTCATCACCTCGCTATAGGCGGCGTGCTTCGGGTCCTCGGTCCAGATCGGGTTGCCGGCATAGGCCGCCAGCGGATGACTCCAATACCCGATGCTGGCCGTCTGCCACGGCGCGTACTGCTCCTTCTCGAAGATGAAGCGCAGGTACTCCTTGGCGGCGTTGGGGTACTTGGTGTGCTTGAACACCATGGTGTTGACCAGCAGCCCGGCCTCGGTCGGCTGTCCCACCGGCCCGATCGGGAAGCGGGCGTGGTGGATGTCCTCCGCCATGGCCTTGATCGCGGGATCGGAGCTGTTCTTGGCGGAATAATAGACCGAGATCCCGTTGGAGGTCAGGCTGATCTCCCCGGCCAGGAACGCCTTGTTGTTGGACGGATCCAGCCAGGACAGCGTGCCGGGAATGAACTGGTCGACCAGCTGCTTGCCGTATTCCAGCGCAGCGATCGTCTCCGGACTGTCGATGATGACCTTGTTGTCCTCGTCCACCAGGGCGCCGCCATGGGACCACACCAGCCAGTGGGTCCAGGTATTGCCGTCGCCCTGGGCGTTGCCCAGCGCAAAGCCCATGGGATGGTTGTTCTTCTTGAGGTTCTTGGCCAGCGTCAGGAAGTTGTCGATATCGGTCGGAATGGCGTCATAGCCGGCCTCGTTCACCCACGATTTGCGGTACACGATGGCGCCGCCCGAGGCGCCGATCGGCATGGCGATCCATTTCCCGTCGGAACCCTTGCCGTAGCGCTCGGCGATCGGATACCAGCCGCCATACTTCTTGCCGAGATACTCCGCGACCTCGGTCAGGTCGATCAGCTTGTCGGGGTACTGGTGCGGGTCGTCGTTCCAGGCCAGAACCACGTCCGGACCGCTGCCGATATTGGCGGCGACCGCCGTCTTGGGCCGCAGGTCCTCCCAGCTCTCGTTGTCCACCCGGACCTTGACGCCGGTCTCCTTGGTGAACTTCTCGGTATTCGCCAGGAACTGGGTCTCGTCCCCCTGGACGAACTTGGCCGGGCGAAGCACACGCAGCTCGGCGCCCTTCTCGACGGCGAATTTGGGAGCCGGCACGTCGGCCGCCATGACCTCGCCGAAGGCGGGGCGGTAGCCCAGCAGTCCGGCACCCGCCAGCGCTCCCGCGCCGACGCCCATCTTCAATGTGTCGCGTCTGGTGAACTTGTTCATTTCCGCATCCTCCCCGATCCGTTTCTTTTGATACTTTTAAATCAAGCCGGATTATTTCGCAGGTGCAGCAGTTCGGGGGCGATTTGTTCGCCCTTCCAAGTAAAGCCTACGCCCGGTCCAAACGCCTGTCACCCCTCTTGTATCGATACATACATGGGTACGCCCTTGACCCCCGTGGCTTGGCGTCCCACCATGCGGGCGCCGGTAACGACCAGGCTATTGAGACAAACGGAATACGAGGGAAACGCCCGATGAGTTTGGACCGCATCTCCAGCCATGCCTGCTTCGGCGGCACGCAGGGCATCTACCGGCATCGCTCGGCGAGCACGGGCACCGACATGGAAGTCGCGGTCTTCGTTCCGCCCCAGGCGGCCGACGGCCCCTTGCCGGTATTGACCTACCTGTCCGGCCTGACCTGCACGTGGGAGAACTTCACCGTCAAGGCCGGTGCCCAGCGCTACGCGGCGGAGCACGGCGTCATCATCGTCGCCCCCGACACCAGCCCGCGCGGCCTCGACCTGCCCGGTGAGCACGCCAGCTACGACTTCGGCTCCGGTGCCGGATTCTACGTGGACGCCACGCAGGACCCCTGGAAGACCAACTACCGCATGTACAGCTATATCCGCGACGAGCTGCCCGGCCTGATCGCGTCGGAATTCAAGATCGATTCCGCCCGCCAGGGCATTTTCGGCCACTCCATGGGCGGGCACGGCGCCCTCGTGATGGCGTTCCGCAATCCCGATCGCTACCGCTCGGTCTCCGCCTTCTCGCCGATCGTCTCCGCGTCCCGCGTTCCCTGGGGCGAAAAGGCCCTGGGCGGCTACCTGGGACCCGACCGCGAGGCCTGGAAGCAGTACGACGCTTCCCTGCTGGTCGAGAAGGGCGGCTGGAAGTCCCCGATCCTGGTCGACCAGGGCACGTCCGACCAGTTCCTGGAGAAGGAGCTGAAGCCCGAGCTGCTGGAAGAAGCCTGCGCCAAGTCCGGCACGCCGCTGACACTCCGCCGCCAACCCGGCTACGATCACAGCTATTATTTCATCGCCACCTTCATGGGCGACCACATCGCCCACCACGCCAAGCTGCTGAAGGCCTAGGGCGCGACAGGGCAGGGGACCGGCGGCGCCTCACCGCTTGTTCCCGGTCCCCATGTTCCGGGGAACGAACCCGACCGTGAACCCGAACGCCCGTGCGATCCGGTTCAGCGTCTCGACAGTCGGGTTTCCCGCCCCGGTCTCCAGCTCGGAAACCTGCCGCCGCGTTAGCCTGAACACATTGCCGAACTGCTCCTGCGTCAGGCCCATGGTCCTTCGCACCTCGGCGACCGCTTCGGGCAACCTCAGCTCTCCCCGGCTTGCCCGCTCCGCCAGCAGGCGCCGCGCCTCCAGTGCCTCTTCCCGGCTCACGGCATGGATGGATTTTTGTCCTAACTTCCTGTATGCTTTCGCCCCATCAACGCCATTCGACCATCTTCCCCGACGGCAGGAGTTCCCGGTGAGCCAGCCGGCGTCCGGCGGATGCTCCTCCGCGACCTTCGTCCGTCGACGCGGATCATGACATTTGCGGCCTTCCTCCCGGGGGGGCATGTTGACATGACGCGCCCTCGACCATCACGAATGCTGACATCTGCGGCCTCAGCCCGGGGGAGCGACTTTCCCAGCCGCCTTGACCGCCCGGAAGGCCTCCAGCGCCCGGTCGCGTGCCGCGCCATGGTACACGATAGGCTTCGGATAGGTCCGGCCCAGCGCCACGCCGGCCTTCGCCAGCACCTCGGCCGGGGCGCTCCAGGGTTCGTGGACGTAGCGGTCGGGCAGCCGTTCCAACTCCGGCACATACCGCCGCACATAGCTGCCGTCGGGGTCGAACTTGCGGCCCTGGAGCACGGGGTTGAACACTCGGAAGAACGGCGCGGGATCGGCGCCGCAGCCGGCGATCCACTGCCAGTTCGCGCTGTTGTTGGCGGCGTCCGCATCGACCAGCGTGTCCCAGAACCATTCCTCCCCCGCCTGCCAGGGCAGCAGCAGGTCCTTGACCAGGAAGGAGCCGACGATCATCCGAACCCGATTGTGCATCCATCCCGTCCGCCAGAGCTGGCGCATCCCGGCATCGACGATCGGATATCCTGTCCGCCCCCGCTGCCAAGCCTTCAGGCCGGCATCGTCGTTCCGCCAGGGCAGGGCCTTGAACCGGCTGTCCATCGGCTCCGTCCTCATGTCGGGGTTGGTCAGCAGAAGCCCGTGGGTGAATTCCCGCCAGCCGATCTCCCGCAGAAAGGCCTCCACCGCGGGCTCAAGCCCCGTCGCCGCTTCGGCCCGGTGCCGCGTCGCGTGCCAGACCTGCCGGGGGGAGATCTCGCCCCAATGCAGGTGCGGTGACAACCGTGAGGTGCCGTCCCGGCCGGGACGATCGCGGCCGGTCCTGTAATCCCGCAGGATCGCGTCGAGGAAATCCGCGAGCCGCTCCGCCGCGGCCCCCTCGCCGGGGGTCCAGTCCTCCCGCAGACCTCCGGCCCAGTCGGGCGAGGTCGGCAGCAGTTCCCAGGCGGCCAGGGAATCCGATGCCACCGCACTCCCCGGCGGCGTCAGCGCCGCGGGTGCGGGCAGCGGGCGCGCCGGATCGTGCGCGGTGGAAAGCGTCTTCCAGAACGGCGTGAAAACCTTGAAGGGCGTTCCGGCCTTGGACCGTACCTGCTCGGGCTCGACCAGCAAGCCGCCGTTGAAACTCTCGACCGCGACGCCGCGCTTCGCCAGCTTCTCCCGTACGGCCGCATCCCGCCGGGCCGCCGCCGGCTCGCACTCGCGGTTCCATACCACAAGGCCGGCCCCGGTCTCGGCGATCAGGCGATCGAGGATCTCCCCGGCCGGCCCCCGGCTCAGCACCAGCGGCGAGCCCAGCCGGGCGAGCGCCGCACCCAGCCTCTCCAGGCTATGGTGAAGCCACCAGCGCCCGGCGCCTCCCGGCGGCCTCACGCCGTCGGCACCGCCATCGTCCAGCAGATACAAGGGGATCACCGGCGCCCCGCTCTCCGCCGCATGGTGAAGGGCGGGATTGTCGGCAAGGCGCAGGTCGTGGCGAAACCAGACGATGACGGGAGATCGCGATGTCATGGGGACTTTGCAGGCGGGGAGGGAACGGCGGCGGGGCAGGGCGCCCGCTCCAGCGATCTATACCCCTTCGCCGCCGGATCAATCCACGGCATCCGCCGGACCGCTCCCGCCGCTCAGTACACCCGCTCCAGGTCCGGCTCCAGCCGGGCGCTGGGAAACTCGAACAGCCGCTCCCTGCCCATCATATGGACCTGGAACCGCCGGCCCAGCAGCGGCGCCAGCGCGCGGTCCAGCACGTTCAGCCCGCCCGTATAGGCGCCGAACGACGGCATGATCAGCCGCCGCCCGTCACCGGCGAAACACCGCGCGCGCACCCGCCGGCCCCGCACCCGCACGGCGGCGACCGGGTGATAGTGGCCGGAAACCTCGCCTCCCGCCCCGGCGGTCGCCTCGTGACGGAAGCACAGCGGCCCCAGGACGACCGTATCCTCGATCCGGCCGCCCAGATGCGCCGGCGGCTCCGGGTCGTGGTTGCCGGTTATCCAGATCCAGTCGCGGCCTGCCGTCAGCCGGGCGATCCGCTCGGCGTCCGGACGCGACAGCCGCTCGGCGGCGCGCCGGTCGTGGAAGCTGTCGCCCAGGCAGATGACGGTCTCCGGCCGTCGGCTCTCGATCAGCGCCTCCAGCCGCGCCAACGTGGCTCCCGTGTCGTAGGGCGGCAGCAACTGGCCGCGCTGGGCGAAGGCCGAACCCTTCTCCAGGTGCAGGTCGGCCACCACCATCAGCCGCTTCTCCGGCCACAGCAGCGCTCCGGACAGGTCGGCCACCAGGGGCACGCCGTTCAGGATTAAATTCTCTGGCGAATTCACGAAAAATCCGATACGTTCACTTTAAGTTCCGGCGTAGGTGTCGCCGATCGGGGAGGGCGCGTCAATTGCAAACCACAGGGATGGGCGCGTCTATATCGGCAGCATCCCCTGGTCCAGCGCCCGGCCGCCCTTCAACTCCGGCATCGCCTCGTCGATCAGCTCCTGTTCCGCCTCGCCCAGCAGATCGTCCAGCGCCGAGCCGGAAACCTGCTCGCGGCCGACCTCCAGCAGGACGGGGACGGCCAGTGGCGACACCCGGGCCAGCGCCCGATGCATGATGCGGCCCTTGACCCGGGCCAGCATGTCGGCCAGCCGCCGCACGTCGGTCAGCCCGCCCGCAGCATCCGCCCGGGTCGCCCGCAGCAGCACATGGTTCGGCTCGTGCTTGCGCAGCACGTCGTAGATCAGGTCGGAACTGAAGGTCACCTGCCGCCCCGTCTTCTCCTGACCGGGATGGCGCCGCTCGATCAGGCAGGAGATCACGGCCACGTTTCGGAAGGTCCGGCGCAGCATGCTCGATTCGTCCATCCAGGCTTCCAGGTCGTCGCCCAGCATGTCCTGGTCGAACAGGGCGTCCACGTCCCGGACCGGTCGCAGGCTCCAGACCGACAGCACATAGTCGGTCGCGACGAAGCCCAGCGGCTTCAGTCCGGCGCGCTCCATCCTCCGGGTCAGCAGCATGCCCAGCGTCTGGTGGGCGTTGCGCCCCTCGAAGCAGTAGGCCACCAGGAAATGCTGCTTCCCGCGCGGAAAGCTCTCGACCAGAAGCCCTTCCCGCGGCGGCATCACCGACCTCAGCCGCTGGAGGCGCAGCCATTCCTGCACCGCCGCCGGCAACTCGCCCCAGACGCCGGGGTCCGCCAGCATGGCCCGGACCTCGTCGGCCAGATGGGTGGACAGCGGCATCCTGCCGCCGGCATAGGCCGGCACCTTGGGGTCGCCCTGGCCGCCCCGGGCGCAATTGACATAGGTCTCCTGGATACCGAGGAATTTCAGCAGCTGCCCGGCGAACAGGAAGGTGTCGCCCGGTATCAGCGACTGCACGAAGGACTCCTCGACCTCGCCCAGCACCTGAGACCGGCCCATCCGGACCTTGAGCGTCACCGCCGCGACGATCGTCCCGACATTCATGCGGTACTGGCGGGCGACCACCGGCCCGGCGACCCGGTACAGCCCGTCCTCCTCGTTCCGCGCCAGCCGCTTGAACCGGTCG
Organism: Skermanella mucosa; assembly: GCF_016765655.2. Lineage (NCBI taxonomy): Bacteria > Pseudomonadati > Pseudomonadota > Alphaproteobacteria > Rhodospirillales > Azospirillaceae > Skermanella > Skermanella mucosa. The sequence goes on along the minus strand of NZ_CP086106.1, from coordinate 3,465,379 downwards.
TAGCCGCCGAGCGCGTAGCCGCCGGTCGCGACGAAGTTCAGCACGTCATCGAAATCCGCGCGGGTCAGGGCGGAGTAGGGCGCCGCCGAGGTCACCTCGGCATAAAGTTCATCCGCGTCGAACGGGGCAGCACAACCCATGCCCAGGATATGCTGGGCCAGCACGTCCAGCCCGCCGGGGCGAGGCGGGTCGCCGTCCAGGGTATATGTCGCGATCGATTGGACGGCGGCGCGGCATTCCAGCACCTCGAACCGGTTGGCCGGCACCAGCACGGCGCGGCTCGCCTCGTCCAGCCGGTGGTTGGCCCGGCCGATCCGCTGGAGCAGCCGGCTGACTCCCTTGGGCGCCCCGACCTGCACGACCAGATCGACGGCGGCCCAGTCGATTCCCAGGTCCAGGGACGAGGTCGCGACCACCGCCCGCAAGGCCCCGCGCGCCATGGCGGCCTCGACCTTGCGGCGCTGCTCCGCCGCCAGGCTGCCATGGTGGAGCGCTATCGCCAGCCCGTCCTCGTTGATCTTCCAAAGCTCCTGGAACACCAGTTCGGCCTGCGCGCGGGTATTGACGAACACCAGCGTGGTGCCGGCCCGGCGGATCTGCTCATACACTTCGCCCAGCGCGTGGACCGCCATGCGGCCGGACCAGGGCAGTCGCTCGCGGGTCGTCAGGATATCGACCTGGGCGCGGGCTCCCGACCGACCGGTGACGGTCCGCACGTCGCCGCCCCCGGCCTTGCCGGTCTTCGACAGGTACGCGACCAGATGGTCCGGGTGAGCCACCGTCGCCGACAGCCCGACGCGCCGCCCGCCGGGCGCCAGCTTCGCCAGCCGCGCCAGTCCCAGTGCCAGCAGGTCGCCGCGTTTCGTCCCGGCCAGGGCGTGCAGCTCGTCGATCACGACGCAGCGCAACCCCTTGAAGATCTTCTCCGCGTCCGTATAGGACAGCATCAGCGCCAGGCTCTCCGGCGTCGTCATCAGCACCTGCGGCGGCTTGGACCGCTGGCGCTGGCGCTTGGCGGCGGAGGTGTCGCCCGTCCGAGTCTCCGTCCGGATCGGCAGGCGCAGCTCGGCGACCGGGCTTTCCAGGTTGCGCTGGATATCGACCGCCAGGGCCTTCAGCGGCGAGATGTACAGCGTGTGCAGTCCGTCGCGGGGCCGTTCCGACAGGTCGATCAGGCTGGGCAGGAACCCCGACAGCGTCTTGCCGCCGCCGGTGGGGGCGATGAGCAGCGCGTCGGCGCCCTCGCGGGCGGCCCTCAGCATCTCGATCTGGTGGGCATGCGGCGACCAGCCGCGATTGGAGAACCAGCCGAGGAAGTTCGGCGGCAGCAGCGCATCGTTCTGAACCATGTCATCCATGACAGCGGACTATAAAAGCCGGTATGACTGATAACCAGCCGCCTTCGACCCCGGGAACACCGACATGACCGCAAATCCCCTCGGCCTGATCTGCGCCATCCCCGACGAGATCGCCCATTTCGGCTCCAGCTTCACCGAGACGGCGACCCGCACGCTGGCAGGCCTGACCTTCCGCGAAGGCGCCCTGGAAGGCCGGCCCACGGTGATGGTCGAAAGCGGCATCGGCAAGGTCAACGCCGCGGTGGTCGCGACCCTGCTGGCGGAAATCTTCGGCTGCCATGCCCTGCTGTTCTCCGGCGTCGCCGGCGGCCTCGACCCGAAGCTCGGCATCGGCGACGTGGTGGTGGCCACCCGCCTGATCCAGCACGACTACGGTGCCCTGGTCGAGGGAAGCATCCGCCCCTACCAGCCCGGCGTCCCGCCGCTCCCCGGCTTCGACGAGACCCACGGCTACGCCCTGGCCCCCGCCCTGGAGGACAAGGTCCGGACCGCCCTGAACAACATCGCCCTCCCGGCCTTCGACGCCAAGGCGACCGGTGCCGAACCGCGCGTGCCCACGATCCATTTCGGCACGATCCTGACCGGCGACACTTTCCTCAACTGCGAAGCCACCCGCGAACGCCTTCATCGCGACTTCGGCCAGGCGCTGGCGATCGAGATGGAAGGCGCCGCCGTCGCCCAGGTCGCCGAGCGCTACGGCATCCCCTGCCTCGTCGTCCGCTCCCTCAGCGACCTCGCCGGCGCCGAAAGCCACATGGACTTCGCCGCCTTCTGCGGCGCCGCGGCGGAAGGAGCGGCGGTGCTGATCCGCCGGTTGGTCGCGGTCGTGTAGCATCGGCGACAACGCGGATAGAACCTCAGGAACGAAGCCATGCAAGTCACGAAACTGTTCAAGGACGGCAATTCGCAGTTGGTTCGAATTCCCTCCGACATGGCATTCGACAGGAATGACATGGAAGTGGAGATCGAGCGCGTCGGTGATGAACTTCGCATCCGTCCGGTCTCACGCTATTTGAACAGGGTGATCGAGAAGTTCAGCGCCTTCTCGGAAGATTTCATGGCCGAAGGTCGGGGCGACAACGGCGGGAATGACCGGGATAGACCTTGATCGTAGACTTTGATCGTAGGTCGGCTAAAGCGAAGCGGCAGCCGACAAAGCCGGCGCGTTGGTGTCGGCTGCCGCTTCGCTTTAGCCGACCTACGGCCCCGGCTGCTCGCGATGGTGCGAGAGGGACAAGAAGAACTTGACACAAACACGGATTTAGAACAAATTGAGAACGAAGGCGGGGCTATGACCCCGCGTTATGCAAAAGCCTTTCCCGCAATGTCCGCTTGATCACCTTTCCATTCGGATTGCGGGGAAGCGTGCCGGTGTCGATCGTGAAGCCCTCCGGTACCTTGTAGTCGGACAGGCGCTCCGCGCAGAACGCCCGCAAGGCCGCCGTGTCGATCGCGGCCTCCGCCGCGATGAAGGCGTGGACGCGCTCTCCCAGCACCGGGCAGGGATATCCCACGACCGCGACCTCCCGCACGCCGGGGAAGTGGCTCAGCACGTTCTCGACCTCGGCGCTGAAGATCTTGTAGCCGCCGCGGTTGATCATGTCCTTCATGCGGTCGAACACCCGCACATAACCGTCCGCATCGACCGAGCCGATGTCGCCGGAATGCCAGAACCCGGCGGTGAAGCCCTGGGCGGTCGCCTCCGGCTTGTTCCAGTATCCTTTCACCACCATCGGACCACGAATCCAAAGCTCGCCCGCCTCGCCGGCCGGGACCTCGCGCCCGTCGGCATCCATCACGCGGATCTCGGCGCAGGGCACCGCCCGCCCGACGCTGTCCAGCCGTCCGGGCGTGTGGCCGATCGGCATGATCGTGGCGGGAGAGGTGGTCTCGGTGGCGCCGTAGGCGTTCATCAGGGTCAGGCCCGGCACCGTGCGGGCCAGCGCCGCGATGGTCGCGTCCGGCATCGGGGCGCCGCCGAAGGCGCCGATCCGCCAGGCGGACAGGTCGAATTCGGCGAAGTCCGGCTGAAGCAGGCAAAGATTGTACATGGCCGGCACCAGGATGGTGTGGGTCATGCGTTCCGCCGACGCCAGGGCCAGGAAGTCGCGTGCCTTGAAGGCCGGCAGGATCAGCAGCGCACCGGCGACGCGGAGCATCGCCGCGACCATCCCGATCAGCCCGGTCACGTGGCTGCCCGGGACCGCCAGGACCGAGCGGTCCCGGGCCGTCAGGCCCATGCAGGTTTCGTAATGGAGAGTTGAATGACAGATGCCGAGATGAGTCAGCATCGCCCCCTTGGGCTTGCCGGTCGTGCCCGAGGTATAGAGGATGACGGCGGTATCCTCTTCCCGCACCGTCGGCATGGGCGGGGGCGGGTCCGGGGAATGCAGGCTGTCAGTCGGGACCGCGACCCGCATCAGCCCCGCGATGTCCGGCAGCCGGTCCGTCAGGTCCGCCTCGTGGATCACCATCGCGGCGCCGCAGTCGCCCAGCACATACTCCAGGCCGGGCTTCTGCTCCCGCACGCTCAGCGGCACCGCGATGGCGCCGAGCCTTGCGACGGCGTAGAGCGAGGTGACGAACTCCACCCGGTTGCCCAGCAGAAGCGCCACCCGGTCGCCGGGCCGTATGCCGCGCTCCGCCATGCCGGCGGCCAGGCTGTCCACCTCCTCGCCAAGCTGGCGGTAGCTCAGGCGCCTGTCGCCGCAGACGACCGCGTCGCCGTCCGGGTTGCGATCAACGGCATCCGCCAGCATGGCGATCAGGCTGCCGGGACGCCCGGTGAAGCAGCGGACGACGCGGTCGCCGAAATGGGCCTCCATCCGGGTTGCCGGCAATGGATCGTCGGGCCAAGCCATCAGTGCGCCTTCTCCCGCATGGTCCCGTTGGCGCCACGCTCGATGATGTATTCGCGGTCGAACAGGGATTGGGAATGGTTCAGGTCCGACTGGGAGATCACCACCGCCAAGTCCTTGCCCTTCAGGGCGGAGATCACCTCCGACAGCCGCTGCGACAGCGCGGGGGCGACGCCCTCGAACGGCTCGTCCAGGAGCAGCAGGCGGGTGCCGACCGCCAGGGCGCGGCCCAGCGCCACCATCTTCTGCTGGCCGCCGCTCAGCAGCAGCGCCTTGCGCTCCCGCATGGCCTTCAGCTCCGGCATGATGCCGTAGACGAAGTCGAGCCGATGCCGGCCATCCAGCCGCTTGGTCACCCAGGTCGGCAGAAGGATGTTCTCCTCCACCGTCAGGGCGGGGATCAGTCCGCGGTCCTCCGGCATGTAGCCGATGCCCAGGTCGGCGCGGTGGTGGCGGGCGACCGTGCGCAGGTCGGTCCCGTCGATGCTGATCCGCCCCTGGATCGGGGCCAGGTGGCCCATGATGGTCCGCATCATGGTGGTCTTGCCGGCACCGTTGCGGCCGACCAGCCCGATCATCTCGCCGGGCGCCACCGCCATGCCGAAACCGCGCAGCGCGGTGACCGACTGGATGGTGACGTGGATGCCGTCGATCGCCAGGATCTCGCCGCTCATCGCGCGGTCCCCGTGACGTACCGCTGCACCTCGGGATCGTCCAGCACCCGGTCCGGCGGGTCGTCGGCGATGATCCGGCCGTTGAAGAAGGCGACCACGCGGTCGGCGTACCGGGTCACGATATCCATGTCGTGCTCCACGAACAGGACGGTCACGGATTCGCGGGCCAGTGCCCCCATCACCGTCTCCATCATCGGGAATTTCTCCTCCGCGCTGACGCCGCTGGTCGGTTCGTCCAGCAGCAGCAGGCGCGGGCGGCCGGTCAGGGCCATGGCGATGTCCAGCAGCTTCCGCACGCCTCCGGCCAGCTCGGTCACCGGCCGGTCGGCGTACTCGGCCAGACCGAATCGGTCGAGCAGTTCCTCCGCCCGGATCCGCTGGTCGTCGGCGTGGGCCGGCTTCCAGAACGACAGGCGGCCGCCCGGATCAGAGGCGGCGAGTGCCACCAGCATGTTCTCCAGCGCGGTCAGCTCGATGCAGAGCTGCGGGATCTGGAACGACCGGCTGACGCCCATGCGGCTGATCCGCCGGGGCGCCAGGGCGGTGATGTCGCGGCCCTCCAGCAGGATGCGGCCAGTGTCCGGCTTCAGGTACCCGGTCACCATGTTGACGAATGTTGTCTTTCCCGCACCGTTGCTGCCGATCAGGCTGACCCGCTGGCCGGCCGGGACCTCCATCGACAGCCCCGACGCGGCCACCACCGCGCCGAAGCTTTTGCCCAGGTCATGGGCGGACAGGACCGACGTCATGGCACGGCCTCCCCGCGGGTGGACCGGACCGCCGGCGCGCGGCTCCGTCCCGCCGTCGCGGCCCGCTTGGACCACAGCGAGCCGATGCCGCGCGGCAGGAACAGGATCACCAGCAGCAGGAAAAGGCCCAGCGAGAACTGCCACATGTGCGGGAAATACAGGCTGGAAAAGGAACGGACCAGTTCCAGCAGGACGGAGGCGATGAACACCGCGACCACTCCATGGTGACCGCTCAGGATCGCCACGAAGACGAACTCGCCCGACGTGGTCCAATAGGCGAAATTCGGATCGATGTGGCCGAGCGCCATCACCGTCAGCGCGCCGCCGATCCCGCCCAGCGCCGCGGCCAGGGTGAAGTTGACCGCGATGGCCGCCTGGACGGAGGCGCCCAGATATTCCACCCGCAGGTCGTTGTCCCGGATCGCCAGCGACACCAGCCCCCGGGCGGAGCGGAAATAGACCGTGGCGAGGAAGGCCACGATGCCGGTCACGACCATCGCCAGGGCGTAGATGGCATAGTCCGCATAGGCGTCCGGCGGCGTCCAGCCCAGCATCGTCGGCCGCCCGACATTGAAGCCGTCGGACCCTCCGATCGCGGGCGACTTCACCAGGGCGCCGTAGAGCACCATGGAGAGCGCCAGGGTCAGCATGGAGAAGAAGATCCCGCGGTAGCGGGCGAGCAGCGGGCCGACCACGGCGCCGGCCAGCGCCGCCGCCGTTCCGCCGACCAGGATCAGCAGGACGGCGTCGGTGACGCCGAGCCGGTTATAGGCCAGCCCGGCGACATAGCCGCCGGCCGCATAGACCAGCCCCTGGCCGAAGGACACGACGCCGCTCCGCATCAGCAGCACGATGCCGAGCGTCACGATGCCATAAGAGGCCGCGATGGTCCCCAGGAACAGGAGCCAGCGCGGCATGAGAAGTCCCGCCGCCAGCAGCGCCGCGACGGTCGCGGATGCTGCCAGGGCAGCGGGAAGAAAGGGTCGGCTGGTCATGTGGTTCATATTCCCGATCGAGGCTCCCGCCGGTCAGATCTTGCGGGCGGAGACGCGCTGGAACAGGCCTTCCGGTCGGAAGATCAGGACAGCCGCCATGACGATGTAGATGCTGAACAGCTCCGCGTCGGGCATCAGGTGGACCGCGGCGGCGCGGGCGAGGCCGACCACCACGGCCCCGATCGCCGCCCCCTCGATGCTGCCTAGGCCGCCGATGATCACGACCGCGAAGCTCAGGATGATCACGCCCACGCTGAGGCCGGGCTGGACCGAGATCATCGGCGCCGTGAAGGCGCCGCCCAGCGCCGCCAGGAAGACGCCGACGGTGAACGCCGCGACATAGACGCGGTTGACGTTCACCCCCATGCTGGCGCTGACTTCCTCGTTGTGGATCACGGCCAGCACGATCTTGCCGGTCACCGTGCGGTTGAGGCCGAACCAGACGCCCAGGCCGCAGACCACGGCCAGCACGATCATCATCAGGTCGTAGCCGACATAGAACAGCGAGCCGAACTCCACGTCGCCGAACAGGGTATAGGGCTCGGAGACGTAGTACGGGTTGACCCCCCAGATCAGCTTGGTGACGTCCTCCAGGATCAGGAAGAGGGCATAGGTCACCAGCACCAGCAGCACCTCGTCCCGGCCGTAGAACAGCCGCAGCAGGCCCCTTTCCAGCAGCGGCCCGACGACCACGGCGACCGCGACGGCAGCCAGAAGCATGGCGACCAGCGACCATTCCGGCGCCAGCCCGAGCGACGCGAAGAACGCCACGAAGCTGGCCGCCGCGTAGGCGCCGATGGCGTAGAGACTGCCATGGGCGATGTTGAGGATCTTGAGGACGCCGAACACCAGCGTCAGGCCGAGCGCCACGATGAAGAGCCACGAGGCGTAGATCAGCCCATCCAGGAGAATGGTCAGTGCGAGATCCATGGGAAGGCGCCTTCAACTGCGCGGCGTCAATCGCACTGCGCGCCGGGGAAGCCTGCCTTGATCCACTCGATGCTCTTCCGGTCGGCGGGCGGGTTGACGCATTCGGCCTTGAAGTTCTGGATGTCGTCCAGCACGACCATCTTGCGGCCCTCGTCGAAGCGGGTGCGGCCGATGGCGGTCTGCTGGATCGCCTGGTGCCCGTCGCCCAGCGCCATGCGGATGGTGCCGGCCGGGGACTGCCACTCCGACCCCTTCAGCGCCGCCGCGATCTGCTCCTTGGTCGGCTTGGTGCCGCCGTTCTCGGCCATCGCCTTCTCGACCGCGACCTTCAAGCCCAGGATCGCCTGGACCATGCGGTAGGGGGCCTGGACCGGATAGACGTCGTAGGCTTCCTGGTAGATCTTCCAGAACCAGTCGTTCAGGTCGCTCTTCGGGGCCAGCAGGCCATAGGCGCCGCGGGCGCCGATGATGGTGCCGTCGGGCATCTTGTCGCCCAGGGAAGGAAGCACGTGGTCGGCGGCGCTCAGCACCACCTGGCTGCGCTTGAACAGCCCGCGCGGTCCCGCCTGGAGGATGAAGGCCTGGAGATCGCCGCCCCACAGGCTGGAATGGACGACATCGGACCCCTGGCGCACCAGCGCGGAGATCTCGGTGCCATACTGGCCGGCGCCGAACTTGGGCAGCAGGTCGGCCTCGGCCTTGAAGCCGGGATAGAACTGCTCCATGGCGGCCAGGAAGTCGTTCCGGGAGTCATGGCCCCAGGCATAGTCCTGGTTGATCGCGCTGACGGTCCCCGCCTTGACGCCCTGGGACTTCATGTACCGGGCGAGCGCCACGTTATCCATGGTGGCGTGGGAGGCGGTGCGGAACACGTATTCGTACTTGGCGTCCTCGAAGATCCGGGGAGTGCCGCAGTCGTACAGGATCAGCAGGCGCTTCAGTTCCTCGGCCGCCGGCGCCACGGCGAGGCAGTCGCCGGAACTGACATAGCCGATCACCACGTCCACGTTCTCGCGCTGGTACAGGTTCCGAAGCTCCTGCACCTGCTTGGTGGCGCCGCCGGCCTCGTCGACCACGACGGTCTCGATGGTCATGCCGCCGAAACCGGGCTTGTCGTAGGGGGCCGGCGCCTCGCCCTTGTTGAGCGCCTCGATCAGGACCTTACCGCCGTTCCAGGCCGGAACGCCGAAGCTCTCCGCAGCCTGGCCGGACAGGAAGGTGACGATGCCGACCTTGAACGACTCCTGGGCCTGCGCCGGCTTGGTCAAGGCGGGCTGGGACATGCCGAAGGCGAGAGCCAGCACCGCCGCGCACGATGCCCTGCGAAAGACTGTCATTCCGTTTCCTCCCTCAAGGAAAGCCATGGTCCCGTGCCGATTATGGTTTTGTGGTCACGGGTCATCCCTCGACCGCGTGGTGAAACAGCGGACTGCCTCAACGATCGGCTTCGGGATGACTTCCACTCTGGAGACGGTCTGGAAGGGGGTCAACCGATCCGGGGTGATTAGCCCATTTGTATATCAGGATGTCCCGGCCATGGTCTGGCGGGGCTCGCCGATGCCTTCCAGTTCGGCGCGAAGCATCGACAGGGCGGTGCGGACGCATTCCAGCCGGACGCCGCCGCGGCCCAGGTCGCCGAAACGCTCCATCCGGTGCCGGGTCGGCTTCCCCTTCCGGCCCATGGCGAAATGGACGAGGCCGGGTTCGTCGCCCGGACCGCCGGGGCCGGCGAATCCGGTGATGGCGATGCTGAGATGGGCACGGGAGTGGTCGATGGCTCCCTCGGCCATCGCGCGGGCGACCTCCTCCGAAACAGGGCCGGGGTCTTCAAGAAGGTGCTGCGAGACGCCCAGCATCTCGTTCTTGGCGTGATTGGTGTAGGTCACGAAACCGCGTTCGAAGGCATGGGAGCAACCGGTGATGTCGGTCAACAGGGAAGCGAGCAGGCCGCCGGTGCAGCTTTCCGCCGTGGCGATCATGATCTCCTGGCGGCAGGCGGCTTCCAGCACCTGCTGGACGCACTGGTCGATGTCGTCCGGCATGTCGCCGGGCAGGGTTTCCGTCATCTCTCTTATCCTTCACCGGGTCTGGTCCGGTGGCGATAACAGGCCGGACCGCGCGGCCGTTCCAACCGGGGCCGGCCAGCTCCAGACGCCGACCGGGCGCTCCCGCCCGCGGAGCAGCCGGGGCGGTAGCTCGACGAAGCCCTCCACCGCCGCGCTCCCAGCGGTGGAGCGCGCCGCCTCGATCACCGCGTCGGAGGCCGCGATCGTCACGCCCAGTTCGCGGGTCAGGGCTTCCAGGCGGCTCGCCACATTCACCGCGTCCCCGATGATCGTGAAGGTGAACTGTCTCGTGCCGCCGGTGTCGCCGATCAGGACCGGCCCCAGGTGGAGTCCCATCGCGACGGTCAGCGCCGGCAGGCCCGCGGACGCAAGCTCCCGGTTCCAGTCCTCCATGCCATCGGCGATCTGCCGTGCCGCCGCCAAGGCGTCCCCGGCATCGTGGGGCGTCGGCTCGGGGATGCCGAATATGGCCATCGCGCCGTCGCCCAGGAACTTGTCCACCACGCCGCCCCGGTCCAGCACCGCCGATTCGACATGGCTGTAGAATCCGCGCAGCACGTCCATCGCCTCACGGGGCGACAGGCGCTCGTTGATCCCGGTGAACCCCACCAGATCGACGAACAGGATGGTCACGGGCTGGATCCGGTCCTCCAGTCCGGGCCGGTTGCTGTTCATCAGCCGTTCGGCGACGGCCGGCGAAAAATAGCGCATCAGGTTGCGCCGCTGCCGCTCGGCCAGGCGCCGCGCCTGCTCGCCGACCTGGGAGCGGCGTGCGGCGAACAGGGCGAAGCCAAGTCCCGCCGCCAGGACCGGCGAGGTCACCGCCAGCCACAGATCCGCCGTGGCGAACAGCACCGCCGTCGCGGCGAGCCAGCCGGCGACCAGGATCGCCGTGCCGATCGTCGCGGCGACCGGCGCCAGAGCGGACCCGAGCGCCGCTCCCAGCAGCCCGCCGCCCAGGATCGCGGCGATATCGGCCGGCAGCAGGGAGGATCGGTCCGCCGGCGTCCGTCCGGTCAGCAGGTTGTCGATCACCGTGGCGAGATGTTCGGCGCCCGGCAGCGCCTGGCCGAACGGGGTGTGGAAGCTGTCGCCGACGCCCTGCGCCGACGCGCCGATCAGCACGATCCGCCCGCGATAGCTGCCCGGCGGGATACGGCCCGCCAGCAGGTCGGTCAGCGAGCGGGTCTCGATGGTTCCGGGCGGGCCGTAATGATTGACCGGCAGCCTCATCCGGCGGTCGGTGGCGACGAAGTCCGGTCCGTATCGGATGCCGTGCCCGACATGGAGGGCCATCCCGTCCGCATCCAGGCCGCGGTACCGCCGGACGGCCTCGACCGGCAGGCTCGGATACCAGGAATCGCCGAAGCGGATCGCCGACTGGTCGTGGCGCAGCACGCCGTCGGCCTCGATCCGCACGGTGACGTGGCCGAGCGCAGCCGACCGGGCCAGGACGGGCACCGGAACGACCACCGATGCCGGATGGTCGTCGCGGTGGTCGGGGAGCGCCGGTTCCCGGACCACGCGGAACGCGGCATTCCGGAGCGCGTCGGGGATGGCGCCGCCGGCCGCTGCGGTTCCGTCCGGCTCGAAGCCGAAGGCGAAACCCAGCACGCCTATTCCGGTGGACCGCAGCGCGGCCGCCAGGGCATCGTCCGGGTCGGCCGCTTCCAGCAGCCCGTCGATCCGGGCGGCAAGCCCGTCGGCGGGCTGCTGGAAGCGGTTGCGGGCGTCTTCCAGGATGTCGGCGACCTCGGCCGGCAGCGGTGCCTCGGGTTCGGGGAAGAGCAGGTCGATCGCGACGACGCGCGCGCCGTCCGCCGCCAGCCGGCGGACGGCGTCGGCGATCAGCCGCCGGGACAGCGGCCAGCGGCCATGCTCCGCCAGCGTCCTGTCGTCGATCATCAGCAGCGCCACGGTGCCCGAGGGCTCCAGCGGCCCGCGCAACCCGTAGCGCAGCGTCAGGCTCCTGCCTTCAAGACCCCGCAGCCATCCGGGTTCGGCATCGGCCAGCCGGAGCCCGGCCAGGACCAGCGGGACGGCGAGCGCCGCCAGCAGCCAGGAACTCCGCCTGCCCATCGCTCAACGGTTGGCCGGGCCGACGAGGCGGAGGGTCCGGTCCACCCTGGCCGCTCCCCAGGTGACGGGGGGCGTCGGGTCCCGTCCCGCCGCCACGTCGGTCCCCTGGGACGGCGCCAGGGTGACGGCCGCTCCTGTCGAGCGGCTGCGCACCTCGACCACTCCCTCCAGGCCGAGCACCGCCGTGCCGGCCGGCGTGATCTCCGCCGTCCATTCGGTGGAGCGGGCCGACGCGACCGCGGTATCGGTCTGGACCGCGAAACTGCCCAGCCCCGCCTGGCGGACCACGGCGCGGACGATGCCGGACAGCATGGAGAAGAGCGCAGACGTCCGTCCGCCCTGCGGATCGATCGTGTAGTCCGAAACCTGGACGCGGCTTTCCGGCCCGGCGCTCAGGCTGCTGCCGTCGCCGAACTGGACCGTGACCCGCGACGCGAAGCCCGTTTCGATCACGTCCGACGTGAACACCGATGTGCCGATCAGCAACGGGGACCGGATGTCGTCGCGCAGGATCACGGTGCTGCCTTCCTGACGGACCACCCGCCCGACCGGCGCCCGATCCGCCGCAGTCGCCGGCCCGGCGATCAGCAGGCCGGCCAGCAGCAGCGGCGGAATTCTTCCAGCAAGTCCCATCTTTGAACCTCCCCCTTGGTTCTGCCCAGGCATCTTCCCGGAAACCGGCAGGGGGCAACGCTGAAATTATGGACGGTCCGGGGTTCAAATCGGGTACCTGCGCGATGCCGCCGGCGGATTATTTCGCTCCCCGGCGCAATATGCGCGCGATCCGGCGCCAGGGGGGCTGTTTGCGGAATGAGGCGCCGTACCGAAGCAAGAGCCTCGTCAAACATGAGGAGACGGAAAGATGATGGTTCGCGAAATGATAGGGACGCATCCCGACGTAAAGGGAAACATCAACGATGCCCTGATCCGATGCATCGAGGAATGCTATTCCTGTGCCCAGACCTGCACCGCCTGCGCGGATGCCTGCTTGGCCGAGGACATGGTGAAGGAACTCCGCCAGTGCATTCGACTGAATCTCGACTGTGCGGATATCTGCGCGGCGACCGGTTCGATCGCCTCGCGCCGGACCGGGTCGAACGAGGAACTGATCCGCCTGGCGCTCCAGGCCTGCGCGACCGCCTGCCGCCTGTGCGGCGCGGAATGCGACGGCCATGCGTCGGAACACGAACATTGCCGGGTCTGCGCGGACTCGTGCCGCCGGTGCGAGCAGGCGTGCCAAGCCGCGCTCCAGAGCATTAAGGCCTGATCGGGCCGCATCCTGGAGGGTCGGAACGAGGAGGAACATGATGACGAACGACTAGATGCCCGATCGGACATGGGGGTCAGTTCCGCAGTTTCCGGATTGCGGGGGCAAGCCTCCGGAGCGGGACGGTTCGGGAAATTCCGGCCCGGAAGATCTGGACTCAGGGTTGCTCCCGACGGAAGGGAACTCGGAGGTCGAGCGAAGCGGACCACGTCAGATGCTTTCCAGCCACCCTTGGGCGACGCCGTAGCGGACTATGTCAACCCGGGTACGCAGGTTGAGTTTTTCGGACGCCCGCGCCTTGTAGGTCTCGACGGTCTTGATGCTCACGTCGAGCCGGGCCGCGATCTCCTTGTTGCTGAAGCCCTGCGCCGTCAACCTGAGGACCTCCGTCTCGCGCTGGCTGAGATGTTCCTTTTCCGACGACGCCGACCCGTTGTGGATGGTCTCCGGAAGCGCCTTGTCCGCTATCTCAGGATCGAGGAAGACGCCTCCGGCCGCGACCGCGCGGATTGCCCGGACAAGATCCTCGGCGGCGGACCGCTTCAGGATATAACCCCGGGCGCCGGCTTGCAGCAGCAGTTGGACATAGGCCCGGTCCTCGTGGACCGTCAATGCCAGGAGCTTGACCTTGGGACACGTCTCCGCGACGCGGCGGGCGATGTCCAACCCGCTGAGATCGGGGAGGGAAATGTCGATGACCGCGATGTCCGGCGCGGCCTGCCGGATCAATTCGATGGCCGCTTTGCCCGTGGTGGCGTCGCCGACCAGCGTGATCTCGGGCGCTGCCTGAAGCAGCGCCTTGATGCCGGCCAGGACCACGGGATGATCGTCCGCCACTGCGACGCGGATGCCTGTCATGAATCCGACCTCTGCTGATTCTGTGGAATCGGGACCTGTACGTAGAGCGACGTCCCCGCGCCGGGCGAGGACTCGATCATCACCGAACCCCCGATCAGGGACAGGCGCTCGCGAATGCCGGACAGACCCAGGTGGGGGATGCCGTTCGCGTGTCCAGCGGCATTTTCCCCGAGAATGCCTGCCGTATCGAAGCCCCGGCCGTTGTCCTCAATGATGATGCGGAGACGATCGGTCTTGCGCTCAAGCAGAATGCTGACAAAGGAAGCGGACGCATGCTTCAGCACGTTGGTCAACGCCTCCTGCACGATGCGGTATATGACGGTTTCCGTTTCCGCCGGAAGCCGGCCGTCGCTTCCGATCGACTGGATATCGACGGAAACTCCGTACCGTTCGCTCCACTCCGACGCATAGGTCCGCAGGGCCTTCTCCAATCCCAGGTCGTCCAGCGCCGTCGGGCGAAGGTTGGCCGCGACACGATGCAGGTCGCGGCCGATTTCTGCGGTCAGGTTGCGCAGCCAATGGACCCGTTCGATCAGTGGCTTCGCTCCCCGAGCCTGCTCTAGTCCCTGTTCAAGCCCTTTCAGCCCGAACGCCAGGCCGGTGACTGTCTGGCCGACCTGGTCGTGCAATTCGCGCGCGATATGCCTTCGCTCGTCTTCCTGGGCCTGCGCCAGTCGCCGAAGCAGCGCGTTGTGGCGAGCATCGGCCTGCTTGCGATGGTCTATGTCGGCGATGACTCCCTGAAGAAGCTCGGGTCCGTCCTCCTCGATACGCTGGCATCTCCCGATGAGGCGAACCCAATGCACGCTTTCGTCCCGGCGAACCGTCCTGAACTCGATTTCGATCGGCCGGTCTCCCTGCAGGCATTGCCGGACCGCCTCGTCCACCCGGAGCCGGTCGTCCGGATGCACGGCACCCTGCAGATGCCGGTGCTGCCACGCACTGATTTCACCGGATGGGGCTAGCTTTGGAAGGCCGAGCAACTCGGCCGCCCGGGCGCAGACCTCCAGCCGGTCGTCCTCGGCGTTCCAGCGCCACGTTCCCAGGGCCGCGGCCTCCAGCGCCATGGCGCGATGCTCCTCGCTCGCCTGCAGCATCAGGGTGGCCCTGGTCCGCTCGTAATGCCGCCGCTGCGCGATGTCGCGTGCCACCACGATGGAGAGGACCCCGGCAAGCACCAAGCTGAGGATGCCGCCGCCGGCCAGGAGGTATTGCGACTTCTCCACCGGTGCGTCGAGCAATTCGCTGGAGATGCCGAAATGCACCGACCAGCCGTCGGTATGGGGCAGCAGCTGATATGCTACCTCCACGTCGACACCCTCCAGCGTCTTGCCCCGGTAGAAACCTCCTGGCGCGCGGGTGACTGCCTCCCTCGACGTCTCGCTCGCGGGGCTGCCTATCGTGAAGCCCTCATCGAGGGTGCGGGCCACGAGGTTGCCGCGCGCGTCGACCACGCCGCCGATCCAGCCCGCCGGCACGTCGGCGTCGCGCAGGATCGCGCTGATCGACTTGGGCTCGAACGCCACGGAAAGGACGAACCGGAGTTGGTCGTCCCGGACGACGGGAACGCGCAGGGCAACCAGCTGCAGACCCGAAACCGGGCCGATCGGGCCGATCCCGCTGACGGCCGGCTGCAGGGTCTGCACGACCTTGGCGAAGCTGGAGCGCTCGGCGGACGGTCCCAGGTCCCGCCCCAGGGGACGCAGGAGGTTGAGCACCTGGGCGCCCGAAGGATCGGCGAGTTCGACGGTGTGCCAGAGCGGATTGTCCGCCTTCAGGCGGCGTGCCTCGGTGTAGAAGCTTTGCAGATCGTTCCCGTCGAGCGCGGCGGAGGCGGCCAGCCCCTGCAGTTTCCCCAGATGGTTCTGCAGTTCGGACGACACCCGTTCGGTGACGTCCTCGACCCTTTCCAGTATGTCCCTGCGGCTGTCGGACCGCTTCTTTTCAGCGGAAAGGTGGGAGGCCCAGAGGCCGAACAGCAATATGGGGATCGCCGCGGTCAGGACCAGCAGCAGCAGCGGCTGCCGCGCATTGTCGATGCCGATTCCGAACCCGGTCGGAATTCGGCGGGAAACACCCTTCAGCATCGAGTGCCACCCCGTGGCGAGGCGCCCGAGAGGGACTTCGCCCGCGGCGGTTCCCGGGTCCCGCCGGATCATGGCACACCCATGGACGACGGTCGCCGGGCGCTGCCTCGGGGGATATGTTCCACCTTCCTCGACTCTGGCATGTTCAATCCGCACGGTCTCCTGCAAATCGTCCATAATTGCATATACGACAACCCTATGCTGAAAGGAGATACCCTTGCGACTGTCAGGATTTTCCTGACAGTCGCTCTGTCCGGCACGATCCAGCGCATGCCACGTTCTAGAAACAGCAATGGCATGCCATGTCGTCGGGGAAGAAATGGAACAGGCGGATCGCACCGATGTCCGAGGACTTGCGCGCGCATTCGGTGGCGCGATCGTGTTCGCCTTTCCGTTATTGATGACGATGGAGATGTGGTCGCTGGGCTTCTATCTCGACCGGCTGCGCCTGGCGCTCTTCCTGATAGTCAATTTTCCCGTGCTGATCGGTCTTTCCTACTACTCCGGCATCAAGGACACCTTCGACTGGCGCGACGATGTCGTGGACGCGCTCACGGCCTACATGGTCGGATTCGTTTCCTCGGCCGTCATGCTGGTCCTGATGGGTATCATCATGCCCGACCAGCATTGGCAGGAGATCCTCGGCAAGATTTCCCTCCAGGCAGTCCCGGCCAGCATCGGGGCCATACTGGCGCGCCAGCAACTGGGAGGTGACGAAAGATACGGGGACGAGACGGAGCACCGCAAGGAAGACGCCTCCTACAGGGGCGAGCTGTTCCTTATGATGGCGGGAGCACTTTTCATGACGTTCAACGTCGCTCCCACCGAGGAGATGGTCCTGATCGCCTACAAGATGACGGAGTGGCACGCCCTGGCGCTGGCGCTTACCTCCATCCTGCTTCTGCATGTCTTCGTCTATACGGTCGGCTTCGGCGGGCAGGAGCGCCGGGAGGGCGCGTTTCTCGACGTCTTTGTGCGGTTTACGATCACGGGGTACGCGATCGCGCTGCTGGTCAGCTTCTATGTGCTCTGGACATTCGGGCGGACCGACGCCGTCGGCATTTTCGAGACCGCCAAGATGATGGTGGTGATCGGATTCCCCGGCGCGCTCGGCGCGGCACTCGCCCGGCTCATATTGTAGGAGGAACCATGCGGAACGAGCCAGGATCCCGGGAGGAAGCCGAACGCCGGCATGGACGGGGCCGGCAACCGGTGCCGCCGCTGGAATGGGCGACGGCGCTGCTGGGCCTCGTCATGACGGTCGGTTCGGTCGGCCTCATCCTCTACGATGCCTTCGATCAGGATACGCCGCCGATGCTGAAGGCCCATGTGGAGCGTCATCTGAGGATCGAAGGCCGCCATCTGGTCGAATTCGTGGTCGTCAACGACGGCGGGTCCACTGCCGCCAAGGTTACGGTGGAAGGCACGCTCGGAAAGGGAGGGACGGCGGTGGAAACCGCTTCGACCACCTTCGACTATGTTCCCGCGCACTCCCAGGCGCGGGGCGGGGTCCTGTTCGACCATGACCCCGGCACCCATGACCTCGCTTTCGAGGCGAAGTCGTACACCGAACCTTGACCGTCCCTCCATCCGAACGGCCTCGACGGGGATTCCGCGCCGTCGGCGCGGGATGTTCCGGCGTCAGGGCGCGCCGGCCGCCGTGTCCTCTTGCGAAGACGGTGTCTGCCGGTTCTCCGACACGCGGTCCAAAGCCGAGCGGCACGCGCGGTTCCGGGCGAGTTCCGCCCCCAGCGAGGCGCCCAGGTCTATGGTCGGATCGGACAGCGTCCCGCCCAGTTCGATCGGGACGGCGATGCTGAAGAGCTGACGTTCCCTTGGATGGGGCGTGAAGCGCAGGTCGAGGGTCTCCTCGGCCAGGTCGATCCGTCCCTTGCCCCTGATGGCGACTTCCGGCGTGGCGAAGATGAGGGTTTCCGGTTTCACGATGCCGTCCGTCACGTCGAACGATCCGATCATGCAATCCACTGGTGTCGAATCGCCGGACGAGAACAACAGGTCGAGCACCTGGGAGAAGGACAAGGCCAGGGCATTGACCAGCTTCGTATTGATCCGCCCGTCGGTTATGTAGAATCGCAGCTGCCCATCCAGTCCGGCGGCGAGCGCATCCGGCGTATTGCCGGCACTGGCGAGCTTCATCGATCCCGAGACGAGTCCCTGGACCTGCTCCGTAACGCCGAGCGACGTCAGCAGGGCATCGCTGCTGATCCGCTCCACCGATACTTGGCCCTGAAGCGTCGGCGGCCGTGCGTTGGCGTCCAGGGTGGCAGTCGTGCGGGTCCGCCCCTCGGCGAAGTCGATGGCCAGCGGCTCGACCTTCAGCACCCCCTTGTCCAGCGTCGCCTCCGCGCCCAGGCCGGAGAGCGGCAGGTCGATGCCGCTGAACTCCGCCACCTGGACGGAGATACGGGCGTCCACTTGCTTCAGGCGGTCGAAGGGCAGGGATGTGGCGGGAATGATGCCTCCATCACCGGAGCCGTCGCCCGCGGACTCGCCGCCGGAGCCGTCGGGCGAGGAGGGCGCCAGTCCGCGAAGTTCGTCCAGGGCGAGACGGTCGACGGAGAGGTCCGCGCGAACCATCGGTCGGTCGCCGGACAGGTCGAGGCTGCCCGAACCCGTGGTCCGGCTCGCCCCGATCACGACCAGAAGATCGGCGATCTCCGCCGTGCTCCCCTCGTAATGGACATTCGCCTCCAGCCGGTGGTCGAGACCCGGCGTACCGGCCTGGACGCCCACGATCTCCAGGATCGGAGCCAAGCTGGGGCCATGCGCGCGCACCTCCAGGTCCGACGCGGGCGGGTTGTCCAAGGTGGCGGTGCCGTTCACCGACAGGTCGGTTTGGGCGACGGTTCCCTGGATTCGGATCGGCACCGTGCCGCCGGAGGGCTGACCGTCCTCGCCGATGCGGACACCGATGTCGAGCGGGACGTTCCGAACGCGGCCGTCCATCGACAGGTCGGCCGCCACCGCAAGGGTCGACAGGATATCGTCGGTCGTGCTCCCGCTGGCGCGGAGATCCAGGCTGCCCCCGACCGCTCCCCGTGCCGACACCGGGGTCCCGACCAGATCGAGAAGCGCGTCCAGCGCCAGATCATCGAGGTCCGCGTGGGCGCTGTGCGATGCGGGCTGCGCGGCCGCGTCGACCACAAGCCGTCCGGCCACCGTTCCGCCTGCTCCTGAAATCTGGAGAGGATCCACGGTCAAGGTGCCATCCGTCACGCGGGCCTCGGCGGTCAGGGATGAAACCGGCAGTTCGGACGGCCGGATCGGGTCGGCGACCAGTCGTATGTCGCCGTCGAAGCGGGTCAGCATGTCCAGGGGCAGCCCGGAGCCACCGTCCGAGTCCTGCCCGCCCGACGCATTCCCGGTATTGAATCCGCTGGCGATCTCCCGCAACTGATCGAGGGCCAAGGGCGTGGCCCGCAGGTCGGCCGAAACGGTGGGGCGTTGGCCGGACAGGTCCAGATCGGCGGTTCCCTGGATGGTGGTATCGCCCAGATCCATCGTGAGTTTTCCGACCTGCCAGCGAGGGTGGCTGCCGCTTACCTCCGCTTCGACGCGCCAACCCGGCCGGGGCGCCATCCGCATGTTCATGTATTGCAGGAAGATTCCGGCATCCGGGCCGGACCCGGTCAACCGCAGATCCAGCCTGCGGGCACCCGAGGGGTCGACCAGTTGCCCTTCGGCCGTGAGCTTAGACTCCGCCGCCGCGAGTTCGAACCGCACGGGCGCCCCGTCGCCGCCGACGGCACCCTCCGCGCGCAAGTCGTTCAGCGACATCGCGGAGCCGCTGACCTGGAGCGGCGGCGCATTGGGTCTGGACCGGTCGCTTGCTTCCGCCGTGGTCTGGATGGAGATCGGGCTTGCGGCGTCCTTCGCCTCGATCCTCAGTTCAGACAACTGTCCGGAAGGAATCGTCCCCGAACCGGCGTCACGGTAGGTAACGGATCCGTCGACGACGCGCACCTGCTCAAGGCCATAGAGATCGAGACCCGGTTCGGACGTCTTTCCACCCGAACCGAGAAGGCCCTGCCAAGTGGTCCTGCCGGACGCGTCGCGTTCCAGGAACGCCTTCGGCTGCTCGACGTCCAACAGCGGAATGGCTGGATCCAGCGCCAGCAGGCTTGCCGGATCCAGCCCGACGCGTAGCGTCGCGATGTCGAGCAGGTCGGGATGGCTGGCCCAGTCGGGGTTGTCCACCGAGATCCCGTATGCGGTCACGACCGTCGGGGTGCCCCAGTCGATGGTGACCGGTCCGCCGACGACGACTTGCCGGCCGGCAACCTTGGTTGCAGCCCATCCCGTGACGCCGCCAAGCCTCTCACCTTCCAGAAGCGTGATGGCGCTGCCGGCCATCACGACCAGACCCGCGCATAGAGCGGCCAAGCCGAGGATGACGGCGGTTATCGTCCCGAGTATGCGGGCCATGTTCAGTCTCCCGTCCCGTCCTGGGAGGAGGCGTCAAGATAAGAGTGCCATCCGGGGCTGACCCGAATGGCACGCGACTTCAAGGCTACTGCTTCTGTCCACCGGACTGCTGGGACGAGGAGCCGCCGCTGCTCGCTTCCGACGATCCGGTGATCGCGGACGGGTCGATCATCATGGTGATCTGATCGCCGTTCTGCGTCTTGCCGCGGGCGAGATAGGTCGCATCCAGTATCTGGACGCTCTGGAAGCCGGCCTTTGTCAGCGCCGTGCGGACCTGTTGCTGGCTCGCCAGCGAAGCCTGCTGGCCCCCGCCCATCTGCGCGGTCGCACCCTGCTGGTTGCCCGACTGCTGATTGCCCGACTGCTGCTGCCCGGAGGAACCGCCCTGGCCGCCGCTGCCGGAACCTGACGTTGCCATGGCCGCAGCCGGATCGACCACGAAGGTGACCTGCTCACCCTGCTTGGTGACGGCGCTCACGAGATAGGAGGCATTGAGCACCTGGACGTCCTGGATACCAGCCTGCTTCAGGCTGTTCTCGACTTCCTTGTAGCTCCTGGTCATCTCCTGCTGGCTGCCGCTCTGCTGTGCGCTGCCCTGCGGTTTGCCGCTCTGCTGGCTGCCGTTCTGCTGGCTCTGGGCGAGGGCGACCGGCGAGACCGAAAGGGCCATTGCGACGGCGGGAATCATGAGTGTACGCATGGGTTCTTTCCTTCCATCTGATTTTGATGCCATCTGATTTTGATGACGAGCGTTCGTTCTGACCGCTCTTCCGCCTGATGCCGCGACGCCGTCGCCACGATGCGTTTCTGCAAACGGGACCGGTGCAGGTTCCCGCGACGACGGTGGCTCAGCTAACAGGTCTGTCGGGCTAACAACGCTGAGTGAAAATCCCGGTGTCAGAAAATTCCTGACAGGCGTAAGGGGATTAAGACGGAGGTGGAGCGGTGCAGCCCCGTGATCCGGCCGACTTCTCACCGAAGCGGCGCGATAAGGGAAGGGGGACCACCCCCTCGGCTGCCGTCTCTTTCGACCTCGACCTCCGAATTCCGCATCTGGGTGAGCACGAATTGCTGCCGGGGTGGCGGCGCGCCCGACAAGGAACCAGGGGTCACGGTATTCCGGTGCGAATGCCGTTTTTGGATGCCACACCAGGGCATCGCCGTGCGGAGCACGGACCATGACTTCCGGTGTTTCACAGCGGACGGTGAGGCAGGCCCGGCGGACGACGGGGCGCCGCCCGTCGCCATCGCGGGCGACTGCGCGAGGTCGGCTCCTGTTCGCAGGAGACCGGTTTCGTCGGCAGGCCGATACTGGAACCTCTCGGGCGTTCCGGACCCGCCGGGCGGCGGGATCATCATGTCGCAGCCCGTTTCCCTGATCTGTTCAGGCTCGGCGCTGACGGAGACTGATGCCTCAGCGTTCTGTTCTTCCCGGTCGGGCCGTTCCGGGGCCTTGTTAACGGAAGCTCTGTGCCGCATCTCTCCGGCTCCGCCCTTCACGGTCGCCGTCCTCAGGTATGCGGGGCGTATGCGGCCGGTGACCTGCGCGCGCAACTGGCTGCGCGCCCGGGACAGGCGCGAGCGGATCGTGCCGACGGACACGCCCATCTCCTCGGCGGCATCCTCGTAGGAAACGCCCTCGACACCGCATTTCTCGATCAGCCGTCGCTGATCGGGCCTCAGATCCTGGATCGCCGTCGCGGCATCACGCAGTTCGATGCAACGGACCTGGGGGGCTTCCATGGAAACTTCGGCGATTTCCGGCTCCAGTTCCACTTCCACGATACGCCGGCCACGTTGGTATCGGTTTATGAAAAGATTGCGCAGGATCGTCATCAGCCAGGCCGGAAGATTGGTCCCGGGTTCGAACTGGTGTGCGCGGGCCAGGGCACGGAGGAGGCAGTCCTGCACCAAATCGTCGGCATCCGGTGGATTGCGGGCCAGTTTCATGGCGTAGCGTTTCAGCATGGGAATGTGCGGAACGACATCTACGGTCAAAACTTGATCCATGATTGGGACTTTCGGTTATGCCAGCTTTGGGTTGGACCAATAGGGGTGGCCCGGCAAATAGTTCGCCCTTTAGAATAATCTTGTGTCTTGATTGAAATTTGTTGGAAAAAACCGAAAACAACACACAATAATCTCAGAATTCTTATGAAATACGCCTTCGTCTCTTCTCAATCTGTTGGAATGATTTTTTAAGTCATCGGCCTTAAAGGTCTTCCACCGATAACATGCTATATCGAATACTTTGGGTCTGATTGACAGTCGGGCATTTCGGCATGTCTGTCGGGAAAACCCTGACGAAGGCGTGGGATTTTCCCGTTCCGAGGGGAGCGCGATGCCGGCGCGCGATCCGCCCAAGGTTTTCCAATCCCGAAACCCCACGGGGACCATTCCCATGGAGCCGTCGGGAGTCCGCATGGCGAAGGCCGCGCTCATGTCCGTAAATCCATGGGACCGGGGGGCGCCTGCATTGTTTGCAGCATAGGGCGACGCTCCGAAGGCCTCTGTTCCTTCGAGTTGCCTAGCCTCCCACCTTGCCCAAGGAGATCAGTCATGAAAGCAGCAACCTGTTTTGCCGCGGCAGCCATCGCCCTCGGCTCGTTTACTCCCGTGGCCGCGCAGTCCACTGGAAACGCGCCGGATCAGAGTCCGAACATGTCGGGTGAGCTTCCGAAAGACAGCCTCGCCAAGGAGCGTCGCGGCGCCTTGGGCGAGAACCCGGAATCGGTGACGCAGAAGGGCGCGCGCGGAGACCAACCGACCGGCGAGGTTTCGACCACCGCCGATCTTCCGGATGGAAGCTTGGCCGAGAAGCGGAGGGAAGCGATCGGAACGCCCCCCGAACCGGTCGTTCAAGGTGGCGCGGAAGACGCGAAGAAGAACAAGTAGGCTCCGGCCCGCTCGGGCGGTCCTGTCAAATGCCTCGATAGGGAAGTGTTTGCTCGGTGCAAGGCAACCATCAGCAACGCTCCGTGTTTGAAGGTCCGGACCGGGGGCGGGCCGATCCGCCTTCGGTCGGACTATCTCAACAACGAGGAAGAGTCATCGTGGGCCAACGGCCGGCAATTCGACGATCGCCGTTGGACGCGGTCCGGCGTAAGACGACCAGCCAGCGCCATGGCGGTGCCTCCGGCGCAGCCACGGCAACCATAGTGCTGATCCTTCCCGTCCTGGCATCCTGCACCGGGCCGCAATCGATGTTCCGGGCGGCAGGTACCGAAGCCGACAGCATCGCCAACCTGTTCTATGTCATGCTGATCGGGTCGGCCGTGATCTGGCTGGGCGTCATCGGCTTGAGCCTCTATGCGGTGCGCGCGACGCCCGCGAAGAACGGCGCGCGACGCGGAGTCCAGCTCATCATCTGGGGCGGCTGCGTCTTCCCGACGGTCGTCCTGGCACTCCTGCTGGTCTGGGGCCTGGAGAGGATGCCGGACTACCGGCGGGCAGCGGACGGCCCCACGATCATGGTGTCCGGAGAACGGTTCTGGTGGCGCGTCGCCTATGGTTTGCAGGGGGAGCCCGGGGTCGTGAAGAGCCTGCCCCCTGGCGGTGTCGAAAGCGCCAACGAGATCTGGATCCCGGTCGGCCGCCGCACCGAGATCCTTCTTGGAAGCCCCGACGTGATCCATTCGTTCTGGGTTCCGGCGCTCGCCGGCAAGATGGACGCGATCCCGGGCCGGGTCAACCGCATCATCCTCGAACCCACGGTGGAAGGGGTCTACAACGGGGTCTGCGCCGAATTCTGCGGCGAGGCCCATGCGCAGATGGGCCTGCGGGTGATCGCGGCTCCGGAAGCCGATTACGCGGCCTATGTCGAGGCCCAAGCTCAGCCCGCCTCCGTCGTTTCCGGTCCGGGGTACGAGGCGTTCCTCGCGAGCGGCTGCGGCGCCTGCCATACCGTCCGCGGAACCCCGGCCAACGGCTCGGTCGGTCCCGACCTCACCCATGTCGCCTCCCGCCGCACCATCGGCGCCGGCCTTCTCGAAACCAGCGAGGAGAACCTCGCCGCGTTCATCCGCGCCACCGACCACATCAAGCCCGGCGTCGAGATGCCGGAGTTCGGCGTGCTTCCGGATGAAGAAATCGCCGCCATCGCGAGTTGGCTGGGAGAACTGCGATGAGCGACGCAACCCCGATGCCCGAGGATACCGGGCGGTCCCCCGACGCCGAGGCGGTGCGCCGCGGCCAGGAAGAACGTCTGGAAAAGGTCTGGGAAACGCCGAAGGGCTGGCGCTACTGGTCGGCGGTCAACAACACGGAAGTCGGCATCTGGTACACCGCGACCTCCTTCGCCTTCATGCTGTTCGCGGGCGTCCTCGGCCTGATGGTCCGCGTCCAACTCGCCGTGCCCGAGAACGATTTCCTGACCGCGACCTTCTATAACCAGGTCTTCACCCTGCACGGCACGGTGATGATGTTCCTGTTCGCCGTGCCGATCTTCGAGGCGGTGGCGATCGTCCTGCTGCCGCAGATGCTGGGTGCCCGCGACCTGCCTTTCCCCAGGCTGTCGGCGTTCGGCTACTGGTGCTTCCTGATCGGCGGCGTCTTCGTCTCGGGATCGATCTTCTTCGGCGCGGCACCGGAAGGCGGCTGGTTCATGTACCCGCCGCTGACGACCCAGGAGCGCTTCACGCCCGGCTACGGACCGGACATCTGGCTGCTGGGGCTGTCCTTCATCGAGGTTGCCTCGATCGCCGCCGCGGTCGAGCTGATCGTGGGGACGCTGAAATGCCGGCCGCCGGGCATGCGGCTCAACCTGATGCCGCTCTATGCCTGGTACGTCCTCGTCGTCGCCGGCATGATCCTGTTCGCCTTCCCGCCGCTGATCGCGGGGGACATCCTGTTCGAACTGGAACGGCTGTTCCACTGGCCGTTCTTCGATCCCGAGCGGGGCGGCGACCCGGTGCTCTGGCAGCACCTGTTCTGGATCTTCGGTCACCCCGAGGTCTACATCGTCTTCCTGCCGGCGATCGCCCTTGTCGCCATGATCGTGCCGACCTTCGCGCGGCGGCCCCTGCTGGGCTATTCCTGGATCGTCCTGGCGGCGGTCGGCACCGGTTTCCTGTCGTTCGGCCTGTGGGCCCACCACATGTACGCTACGGGCCTGCCGGCGATCTCGCTGGGCTTCTTCTCGGCCGCCTCCGAGGCGGTGGCGATCCCGACCGGCGTGCAGATCTTCGTGTTCATCGCGACCCTGTGGACCGGACGGGTCGTCCACTCCGTGCCCATGCTGTTCGTGAGCGGCGCGCTGGCGGTCTTCGTCATCGGCGGGCTGACAGGCGTGATGGTGGCGCTGGCGCCGTTCGACTGGCAGGCCCACGACACCTATTTCGTGGTCGCCCACCTTCATTACGTCCTGATCGGCGGCATGCTGTTCCCGCTCGTCGCCGGGGTCTATTACTACTGGCCTCTGGTCGGCTCCCGCCGCCTGTCGGACCGGCTCGGCCGGATCGCCTTCTGGCTGATGTTCGTCGGCTTCAATCTTGGCTTCTTTCCCATGCATCTCTCGGGCCTGATCGGGATGCCGAGGCGGGTCTGGACCTATCCCGCCGGGCTTGGGCTCGACCTGCCCAACCTGCTGTCCACCGTCGGCGCTTTCATCTTCGCGACCGGCATCCTCATCATCGTCTTCGACATACTCCGGCCGAAGGGAAAGCAACCCTACGCGGAGCGCAACACCTGGCAGGCAGGCACGCTGGAGTGGCTTGCCGAAGTGCCGGGAAAGAGCTGGGGCGTGCGTTCCATCCCGATCGTCAAGACGCGCTACCCGCTCTGGGAGCAGCCGAACTTCATGAGGGATTACGACGAGGGCCGCTTCTATCTTGCGGACGCGCAGGAAATGAAGCGCGAGACGATGGTCACCAGCGTGCTCGACGGCGAACCGGTGCAGTGCCTGCGTGTCCCCGGCCCTACCTTCATGACCATGGTCGCGGCGATCCTGCTGGGAGCGGTCTTCATCCTGGCGACCTTCCATTTCTGGTACGCCACGATCGTCGCCATGGTCGCGTCGACGATCTCCATCATCGTCTGGCTGTGGCACGGGACGGCGATGATCCCGGAAAAGCCGGAGAAGGATGTCGGCCTCGGCCTCACCTTGCCCCTCTATATGTCCGGCCCGAAATCGGTCGGATGGTGGGCGATGTTCATCACCATGATCGGCGACGGGACGGCGTTCCTGTCGCTCGTCTTCGCGTACTTCTTCTACTTCACCATCCATCCGGAGTTTCCGCCGGCCGGGGTGGACGGGCCGGGCCTGTTCTGGCCGATGGTTTCGCTGGCATTGATGTTGGGGGCCTGGGCGGCGGCGGGGATCGCGCTGCGGGTCAACCGGGCGGGATCGGTCGGTATCGCGCGGGCGCTGATGGCGGCCGGCGTGGCCCTGGCGCTCGCGGGCGGGGCTGCCCTGGTCTGGGCTCCCTTCGGTGCAGGCCTGGACCCTGTCGTCCATGTCTACCAAGCCACCGTGTGGGTGATCGTGATCTGGACGGCCGCCCATGTCGCCGTGGGGGCGCTGATGCTGGCCTACTGCCTGGCGCGGTCCTTCGCCGGCAAGCTGACCCCGGTCTACGACATCGACATCTCGAACGTGGCGCTCTACTGGCATTTCATGGCCGGGACCGCCCTGATCACCGTCGCGACCATCGCGCTGTCTCCGCTCGCGGCATGAGGAGGCTCTGATGGCCCGATCCAGGCAGACCAACGACAACCTGTGGACGCTGATCACGGCGCCGACGATCTGGGCCCTGCATTTCCTGGCAAGCTATGTGGTCGCGGCCATCCACTGCGCGCCGAACGAGGACATCTTCCAGCCCATCGTCGAGACCCGGATCATGGTCGGCGTCATCACGGCGATCGCCCTGGTGCTGATCGGCCTGGTGCTGTGGCGGTCCTTCGGCGAATGGCGCAGGCACGGCGGCGGCTACCGGCATAACGAGGATACCGACATCGACCGCGAGCGCTTCCTGGAGTTTTCCACCGTCCTCCTCGCGGCGCTCTCCTTCATCGGCGTCGTGTTCGTCGGCCTTCCGGCGCTTCTCGTCGTGGATTGCCGATGACCCATGCCGCATCCTCCCCCGCCGGAACGGTTCGCGCGGCTTCGGTGCGCGCGGAACCCGTCCGGTGCAGGCCGACGGCGCTCTGGCCCCTGGCCGCCGGGCTTCTGCTGCTCGCGCTCCTGTGGTTCGGGCCGCTTCCCGAACGGGCGCGGGGCTCCTTCGCGGCGCACATGGTGATGCACATGGGCGTCGTCGCCTTGGCGGCGCCGCTCCTTGCCGTCGGCATCGCGCGCGCGGTTCCCCGCCTTGTCTCCTCGTTGCCGCCCGCGCTGGCGATCGTGGCCTCGGCGCTGGAGTTCGTCGCGGTCTGGACTTGGCATGCTCCTGCGTTGCACGACGCCGCGCGGATGGATCCCACGTTCCTCGTCCTGGAACAGGCGTCCTTCCTTGCCGCCGGCGTCCTGGTCTGGGCGACTGCCATCGGGGCGCCGGGCGACGGCAGGGTGGCCGCGCGGGCGGCCGGCGTCTGCGCGCTGCTGATCACCTCCATGCACATGGTGCTTCTGGGCGGCCTTCTTCTCTTCGCGCCGAGGCCGCTCTACGCCTGCGCCGAAGTCTGCTCGCCCGCCGCCGCCCTGACGCCGCTGGGCGACCAGCAACTCGGCGGCACCATCATGCTGATCATCGGCGGTTCGGCCTATCTCGCGGGAGGGCTGGCCCTTCTCTCATCGGTCCTGAGGGACCGGGCGCCCACTGGGGAGACCGCCTGATGCGGATCGATTTCCTTCTCACCTGGAAGAAGGTTCTGGCCGCCGCCGTCGCGGCCGTCCTCCTGGCTCTCGGCGTCAGCCTCTCCGGGATGGTCTCCATCGCCGCGTCGTCGGGGCATTTCGCGCCGGTCGGCTGGTTCCTGCACTGGACGATGGGGAACGCGGTGGACCGGCAATCCCTGCTCATCTCGGTGCCGCCCGGCATCGACCTGGCGGATCCCGCCCTGGTCCAGAGAAGCGCCGGCCATTTCGCGACCGGCTGCGCCCCGTGCCACGGCGCGCCGGGCGTGCCGCAATCGCCGGTGGTGTTGTCCATGACGCCCCATCCGCCACGGCTGGAAGGGCAGATCGGGGAGTGGAAGGACCGCGAGCTTTTCTGGATCGTCAAGCACGGCATCAAGTATTCCGGGATGCCGTCCTGGGTCACCCAGGGCCGGGACGACGAGGTCTGGTCCCAGGTCGCCTTCCTGCGCGCGCTGCCCGACCTGACGCCCGAACGCTACGCCGACCTGGCGTTGGGCGGAGAGGCGGCCCGGAAACCGCGCGAGGCCGGCGGCGAGACGATGGCGGCGCTGGATGGGATCTTCGAGGTCGCGCTGACCGACTGCGCGCGGTGCCATGGCCGCGACGGTCTCGGCCGGGGATCCGGGCCGGCGGCGGAGGCATTTCCGGTCATCGCGGGCCAGCCGGAAGCCTATCTCCTGGCGTCTCTGAAGGCCTTCGCGGCCGGCGAGCGCCATTCGGGCTTCATGCAGCCTCCCGCCAAGCGCTATGACGACGGGACGCTTGCCCAGCTGGCCGCATGGTACGCCGCGCAGCCGGCGGACGCCCGGCCCGGGGAGGACAGGGGCCCTTCGCCCGCCGTCGGGACCGTGTCCGCGCCGGACGGCATTCCCCGGCAGATCCTTCCCCAGGGAGCCCGGAGCGAGAGCGCCATCGTCTCCGCGGCCGCCGCGGGCGGCCTGCCGCAGGGCCGGGAAGCGCTGCTCGACCTCGGGCGCCGGATCGCACTGGAGGGGATCGCCTCGCGGAAGATCCCGTCCTGCACCAGATGCCACGGCGCCGAGGGACGCCGGAAGAACGACCATTATCCTTATCTTGCCGGCCAGCCCGAATGGTACCTGAAGACGCATCTGCATCTCTGGAAGGAGAAGGAGCGGGGCGGCACGCGCTTCAAGCACCTGATGACCGAAGTGGCGGAGGGCCTGACGGACGAGCAGATCGATGCCGTCGCGGCATGGTATGCGGAGCAGCCGCTGGGCCGCTGAGGCTTCTTTTCAGCCCTGTCCCGCCGCGGCGACGCGCGCACTTGACCTGTGGATGTCGCGTTCGTGGACGATGCCGATCAGGCGACGGGTCTCCCGCCCGTCCACGACCGGCAGCCAGGGCAAGTCCCGCTCCGCCATCAGGGCCAGGGCCGCGCGCGCCTCGTCGCCCGGCTCCAGTACCGGAACGTCGGACCGGACCAGTGCGCCGGCCGTGACGGTGCCGGGATTCCGGGCCAGCGCCGTTGCCAGATCCAGGGGCGCCAGCATTCCCTCAAGCCGGCCGCCGCCGGACACGACCAGTACCCGCCCGCCGGGAGCGCCTTGGCAGGCCGACAGGATGTCGCCGACGCCGGCGTCCGGGGGAACCGCATGATCGGACGGCTGCAGGATGTCCCCCACGCGGACGGCCCTGGGTCCTCCCGTCCCGCGGCTCGGGGCAGCTTGGATCAGCCCGCGCCGCTCCAGCTGGAGCTGGAAAATGGAGCGCGTGTTGAGCCGCCCCATGGTCATCGCGGCGGTCACGGTGCCGACCATGACGGCCGTGGTGACGCCATAGTCGGCGGTCATCTCGAACACGATCAGGATGGTCGATATGGGCGCGCCGAGCACCGCGCCCGCCACGGCACCCATTCCGACCGTGGCATAGGTTCCCGATCCGGACGCCAGGTCCGGCGACACCGCCGCCACGACCAGCCCGAAGGCGCCGCCGCCGAGCGCGCCCACCGCCAGCGACGGGCTGAACACGCCGCCGGAGAAGCCGCTGCCCAGCGAGAGCGCCGTCGCCGCGAGCTTGGCCAGCAGCAGCGCCGCCAGCAGGCCGAAGGGCAGGGCGCCCTGGAGCGCCCGGTCGGTTACCTCGTAGCCGACGCCCAGCACTTCCGGGAATTCCAGCGCCAGGAGCCCGACGCCCAGCCCGCCCAGGGCGGGGCGGGCCCAGCGCGGCAGCCCGACCCTGGGAGACCAGGCACTGAACAGGTCGTCCACCAGGAAGATCGACCGGATGAAGGCCAGGGCGAGGGCGGCCGATGCGAAACCGAGCAGGGCGAAGACGGGCAGCTCCCACAAGGTGCCGACCGGGGTTGCCGGCAGCATGAAGGCCGGGAAGTCGCCGTACCAGGCCCTGCCGATGGCGGTCCCGGTGACCGAGGCCAGCACCACGGGGGCGAAGGCCGCAACGCCGTACTGGCCGACCACGACCTCGATGGCGAAGAACACGCCCGCGAACGGCGCGTTGAACGAGGTCGCGACGGCCGACGCCACGCCGCAGCCGAGCAGCGTGCGCCTCAGACCCGACGACAGGCGGAGAGTCTCGCCGAACCAGGACGCGAGGACGGCTCCCAGGTGGACCACCGGTCCCTCGCGCCCGACGGAGGCTCCGACCCCGAGCGCCCCGGCGGATGCCAGGGCGGCGGCCAGTCCGCTCCGGAAGGGCAGGCGGCCCTTGGCCCTGCCGGCCTGCGCGATGACGTCGGGAACTCCCATCGGTCGTCCCCCCGGCAGGAACCGGTGCTGGAACAGGCCCAGCAGCAGCCCGCCCGCGCAGGGCGCCAGCAGGATGTGCCACCACGCCAGCTGTTCCAGCCTGTCCAGGATCTGCAGGCCCCCGGTGCCGTAGGCCAGGCTTTGGAAGATCGATATGGCGGTCCGGAACACGATGGCGCCGCCCGCGGCCACCCCGCCGACCAGCACGGCCAGGACGGCGAGGAGCAGCTGGTCGTGCCGCATCAGCCTGCGCAGGCGGACCAGGAGACGGACGGGAACGCGGCGGGCCGCGTCGATGGCGGGGTGCGCACCTTCCGCGTTGGCTTTTCGATTGTCGCCGGGCGGCGGCTGGTGCTTCAAATCGGTGGAACCCCCTGAAAACTGGCCGGGAGAATAGGGCGGAGACAGTCCGCCAGTCCACCTCCCGGTGGTCCCGCGCGCCATCTCCGGGCGCCGGCGACCCGGAACCCTTGGTCCCCCCATCAGTTCAAGGATTGACCCGATGCCGAAGGATCCCCGTATGACGAAGTGCGCAACAACCCCGCGGGCGCCCGTGACCCGCCGGCTGGCGGCATTCGCCGCGGCAGGATTGGTGGCGTGCCTGATCGCCGTCCGCGCCGCGTCCGGCATGGAAACGGGCGATCTGGCCGCTCTCCGGGCCGAGGCCCTCGACCTGCTCAATCAGGACCGGCGCGAGCACGACCTGCCGTCTCTCGAACTGGCCGACACGCTGAACGAGTCCGCGCAGAACCACGCGGAGGACATGCTTCGCCGGGGCTATTACAGCCACACCTCGCCGGAAGGGGGAACCGTCATGGACCGCTATCGCGCCGCCGGCGGCAGTTCCTCCCGGGTGGTCGCGGAGAACATCGCGCGGTGCGAAGGCTGTGCGCTGCCACCCGACCGATCGACCGTCGAGCAATTGCAGCGGGGCTGGATGAACAGCCCGGAACACCGCCGCAACATCCTTGCTCCCGGCTTGGAGCGCTTCGGCTTCGGCATCGCCGGCGATGCCGGGCAGGGCCTCTACGCCGTCCAGAACTTCGCCGGTGCCGGTACTCCGCGCCGGGCGGGCGGCGAGGCCGCAAGCGGGAACGGTAACGCGCCGGCGCGCCGGATCGGGCCGGAGGAAAGGCAGGCCCTGGCGCTCGACCTGATCAACCGCGCCAGAAGGGAGGGCGGCGTCGAACCGCTTTCGGGCGCTCCGGCGCTGGCCGATGCCGGCCGCGCCGCACTGGACGAGGGGGGAGGCGGCCAGCCGCTCGACGCCTCCCCGTTCCGCCACCTGGCGCCGGATGCCCGGACACGCTGGCGCAACTTCTCCAGCGTGGCGGGACGGTGCGGTGGCTGCGGGACCGAGCCGACGGACGCCGACGTCCGGTTCTTCGTCGGGCAGTGGCTGGACCAGGCGGACTATCGCCGGACCCTCCTGGATCCCGCCCACACCCATGGCGGCTTCGCGATCTCCGCCGACGGCAGCGGCGGCAAGGCCGCCTTGATGACGCTGGCCGGCCCGTAGGGATCGGCGTTCCGGCACCGGCCCGTCACTTGATCGCGAAGCCCGACGCGTAGGGCAGCCACAGGATCAGCATGGGGAACATGATCAGCAGGGCCAGCACCACGAGAAGCGTTCCGTAGAACGGCAGCAGCGCGCGAACCAGTTGCTCCATTCTGACCTTGCCGATGCCGCACCCGACATACAGGACGGTGCCCACCGGCGGGGTCAGCAGCCCGATCCCCAGCAGGTACGACATCAGGACGCCGAAATAGACCGAGTCGATGCCGCCGGCCTGAATGATCGGCAGCATGATCGGCGCCAGGATGACCATGGCCGGCGTCAGGTCCATCACCACGCCCACCAGCAGCAGCAAGGCGCTGAGCATCAGCAGGATCCAGTAAGGATTCGTGGTGATGCCGGTCATGCTCTGCACCAGCGTCTGCGGCACCATCGAGGTGGTCAGGAACCAGGCCACTACCGTGGCGGTCGCCAGCAGGAAGAGCACCATGCCGGTCAGGCGCCCGGTGTTGATCAGCATGCCCCAGAGGTCGCGCACCTTGACCTCCCGGTAGACGAAAAGCGAGATCGCCAGCGAATAGAACAGGGCCGCCACCGCGGCCTCGGTCGCGGTGAAGACGCCGCCCAGGATCCCGCCGACGATGATGACGGGCAGGATCAATCCGAGGGAAGCCTCCTTGAAGGTCTGCCAGAGCCGGGCGAGGGAGAACCGGGTGGTCTTGCCGGCGTGGCTGGTCCGTGCGGTCAGGAACGTGGTGACCATCAGGGCAAGCCCGATCACAAGGCCGGGGATCAGGCCCGCGATGAAAAGCCTGCTGATCGAGGTTTCCGTCACGATGCCGTAGAGGATCATGGGGATCGACGGCGGGATGATGATTCCGATCACCGACGACGAGGTGACGATCGCGGTGGCGTGGGCGGCCGTGTAGCCCTGCTCCTTCATGCTGGGGATCAGCATGCCGCCGATCGCGGAGGTGTCGGCCACCGCAGACCCGCTGATCCCGCCGAAGAACATCGAGGCCGCCACCGTCACCTGCCCGAGCCCGCCGGCGATGAAGCCGACCAGCGCCTCGGCGAAATTGACCAGCCGGCGGGCGATGCCGCCGGTACTCATGATCTCGCCCACCAGCATGAAGAACGGGATCGCCAGGAGCGGAAAGCTGTTCACGCCGTTGATCGCCTGCTCGACCATCACCGCCGGGCTGACGCCCGCGATGAACATCATGACGATCGCCGCCAGCCCGAGCGCGAAGGCGATGGGGACGCCGATCACGATGCAGATGAACAGGATCCCCAGAAACACCCACAGCATCGCTCATTCCCCCCTGTAGACTTTCACGAACTGCGCATCCCCGGACCGGCCCTCGCCGGGAGCCAGTCCCGGATCGTCCTTCGACGTCAGGCCGCGGAGATGGCGGCCGATGCGGTAGAAGCACATCAGGGCCATGATCACGACCGCCACCGGGACGGACGCGTTGATCCAGCTCATGGGGACCTGAAGCAGCGCCGAGTGCCCGGTGTAGGTGGAGAGCACCTGCCAGGCTCCCCAGAGGAACATCGCCAGCACGAACAGGACCAGCACGTCCTGCAGCAGCCGCATCGCGGCCCGCGCCCTGGTGCTCGTCAGCTTCTGTTCGACATAGTCGACGGCGATGTGCTCGCTGCGCAGGTAGGCCAAGGCGGCACCCAGGAAGATCAGCCAGATGAAGATGAAGCGTGACAGTTCGTCGGCCCAGGCCAGGGAGTAGTTGAACAGGAACCGCCCCGCCACGTTGGCCCCGACCGTACAGATCAGCGTGATGAACAGCAGCGCCAGGATGCTGCCGAACAGCATTTCGATGATGCGGAAGAGCAGGGGCAACGGTTCGGCGGTGCCGCCCTCGTCCAGGTCTTTTTCCATGGTTCACCTTGATGTACGCGCCGGGATGTCACGCGCCGGGAATGTGCCGGCCGAGGGTCGTCGGCCGGCCGTCGCCTCACTTGGTCGCGGCGCTTTCCTCCGCTCCCCCGGCGATCTTCTGGACGCGATCGACGAGGTCGGCGCCGATGCGCGGCGCCCACTGGTCATAGACCGGCTTCGTCGCCTCCCGGAAAGCCGCGCGCTGCTCGGGCGACAGTTCGGCGATCTGCATGCCGCGCTGCTTCAGCTGGGCCTTGGCCCAGTCGTCGTACTCGGCGCTGATCCTCCGCTCGTACTGGGCGCTCTTGTCCGCCGCTTCCTGGACGACCTGCTTGTAGGGCTCGGGCAGGTTGTCCCAGACCCGCTGGGAGATCATGATGATGAAGGGCGTGTAGACGTGCCTGGTCTCGGTTCCGTAGGGCTGGACCTCGAAGAAGTTGGAGGTCAGGATCGTGCTCCACGGGTTTTCCTGGCCGTCGATGACCCCCTGCTCCATGGCGCTGAACACCTCGCCGAACGCCATCGGCGTGGGGTTGGCGCCGAGCGTCTTCCAGATATCGACCTGCACCGGGTTCTGCATGGTCCGGATCTTGAGCCCGCCGACGTTCAGGCCCCCGACGTCCG
The DNA here is from genome assembly GCF_016765655.2 of Skermanella mucosa. Taxonomy (NCBI): domain Bacteria; kingdom Pseudomonadati; phylum Pseudomonadota; class Alphaproteobacteria; order Rhodospirillales; family Azospirillaceae; genus Skermanella; species Skermanella mucosa. The sequence goes on along the minus strand of NZ_CP086106.1, from coordinate 3,430,451 downwards.
CCGGCTTGGTCACCGGCCGCACCTTGTTGGTAAGCTCGCGGAAGCCGTTCTCGGCGAACGCCAGCGCCTTGATCCCGGTCCCCTCGAACTTGCCCAGCAGTTCCTGGCCCAGGTCGCTGTCCATCACAGCGTAAGCGGCCTTGCGGTCCCCGAACAGGAACGGAAGGTCGAACACCTGAAGTTCGGGCACGAGGGACGCTGCCGGGGACGTGGACGGATAGGTCATTTCGAGCGTGCCGCTCTGAAGCGCCTGCATCATCTGCGCGTCGTCGCCGACCTGGCTGTTGGGGAAGATCTGGACCTTGAGCTTGCCGCCGGTGCGCTTGTCCAGGATGTCGGAGAAGTATTTGACCGACCGGTACTGGGGCGACGTCTCGGCCAAGCCGATGCCGAACTTAAGTGTCTGCGACGGAAGGTCCCCGCTGACCACGTCGCCGGTGATCTCGGGCGGTGGCGAGAGTTCCGGCGCGGCCGGCGCCTGGGTGGATGTGGCCGATCCCTGGCCAGGCGCCCCGAATTGCGCGAATGCCGGTGACGCGGCCAGCGACATGGCCACTCCAACGGCCAGCGACGCGAACCTGGTGAGCATCGTTTCCTCCTCGATTTTCTTCTATTTCCCTGAGCAACTCTTTGGAGAACCGGCCATGTGCCTGGACGGTTCCCCACTTTTTAAGCGAGTTCGACCTTCCGCGGGATGGACGGGCGGTAGTCGCCCGATGCGGCTCACGGGTTTCCGCCGCCGGCGGAAGGGGTACGCTCTTCGGGGACGGCGGCGTGCGGCGGGGTTTTCGCCTGCCGGTCGAGCATGGCCGACAGGATCCGCAGGTTGGCCGCGAATCCGAGAGCCATGGCCCCTGCGTAGATGCCGGCAAACCCGCTCAGCAGGGCGGCGCCGACCGCCATCCAGCCGTCCAGCGAGAGTGCCAGCCCGGCCGCGGTGACCAAGCCGCCGCCGGCTGCGGCGTAGCCGATGATGGCGAGGGTACGGGCAATCGCGGGCATCCAATCCTCCTTCTGGGTCGCGCTGCGGCAACAGTCCGGGGATCCCCCGGATCCCTGGAACGGCTGTCGGAGCGCCTCCGCGAAACATGGAACCCGGACCACGGACCGGAGTTACGCCAATGGAAGCCCAGTCCCTTAAGGAAAATGTTTCGAGGAAACCATGCGAGCCATCCTTTTACCGGCGCTGATCCTTGTCGCGGCTTCGATGCAGACGACGCCCGCCATGGCGCAGACGACGGGCGCGCAGACGATGACCGACGTCACTTCCGCCGCGAAAAGCGCTGCCAAGACGCTCGGTTCCGCCGCCCAGGACAAGCTTCTCGTAAGGGACATGCTGGGCGCCGGCGTATCGGGACCGGGCGGCAAGACGGTCGGAACCGTGGAAGACCTGGTCGCCATTCCGGGGGGCCGGATCGTGGCGGCCATCATCGCGACCGATGCCGCCGACATGGGCCGGATCCCCGTGCCGTTCACGATGGTGAAAGTCTCCCGTACCGCAGGCAAGCTCGGCCTCGACCTTCCCGTCGGGCTGTCCGAGTTGAAGAACATGAAAGAAATCCAGGCGCTCGCCGCCGCGACACCCGGAGTGAAATGACTCCGCAGCGGAAAGACGCCACAGCAGGAGGTCCCCATGACCCGTCCGATGCTTTCCCTTTTGATGGTCGCCATGCTCGGCGCAACGCAGAGCGCCGCCGCGCAGGATCCCGTTTCCCCGCCACGCGAGGAGCCGGTAGCGGTCGGTGACTACAGTTACGACGACTTCTACACCGGGTTCAGGCTCAGCCGGCTGATCGGCCTTCCCGTCGTCGGAGGCGGGGAGAAACCCGTCGGCACCATCGCGGACGTCACGATCGGGTTTCCCGGCGAGCTCGAATGGGTCGTGATCCAGCCCGGCGCCGCCGCACCGCCGATGGAGGGTGGCCGGTTCAGCCTCGGCTGGAACATGGTCGAGGTGAACGAGGGGTTTGAAACGGCCGAAATTCCCCTCAACGCGCGGAACCTGCGGGAAACCGCTCCCGGCCAGCCGATCGGGCCGGTCGAGCGTCCCGAGAGCATCGGCCGGCAGTGGCATGTCTCCGAACTCGTGGGCTCAGCGCTGGAGATCGACGGCGACGTGCCGGTCGGCACGGTGGACGACATCATCGCCGGCGGCGACGCCGCCTTGAAAGCCGTGGTGTTCCGGGATGACGAAGCCGGTACCCTCCGCGCCGTACCTTGGCGCTCCGTCGTGGTGGAACCCGGGGGCAGGATCCTGACGGTCCCGCTGACCGAACAGGTGATCGCCGGCCTTCCGGCTTTCGACTACGCCAAGATGACCGAAGCCCTTCCGGACTGAGCATCCGCCGCCGCTCCGACGGATGCGCCAAGGGTAGACCGGGGCTGAAAAAGGCTGGAACCGGGCGGTACCCGCGTAGTTAGCCGGGTACCACGCGAGGAGCCGGCACCCGGCCCCCTGTATCGAACCCGCGATTGCTCGGGGTCCCCGCTCGACCCGGATCGCCGGTGTTCGGAGCAGTATCGAATTTCATCCGGAAACACCGATCGAGGAACATCCGATGTTCGTCTCTCCGTCCCTCATGCGAGCCTCGCGGCATTGCGTGCTCGCCTTGTCCTTGACCCTGGTTGGTACCGGCACGGTATCCGCCCAGCAGGCCGATGCGCCGGCGAGCTTCGCCGACCTGGCGCAGGCCAAGCTTCCCAGCGTCGTCACCATCACCGCCACCTCCGCCTCCAACGAACGGTCCGGCGAGGAAGAAGACGGGGGAGGCCCCGGGTTCGGCCTGCCGCCGGGCTTTCCGCAGTTCGATCTTCCGCCCGGCACTCCATTCGAGGACTTCTTCCGGCGGTTCGGCCCGGGCGGGAACGGGGAGGGGCCACAGCAGCCTTCCCGGCCGGCCACGGCGCTGGGATCCGGTTTCATCATCGACCCGTCCGGCTACGTCGTGACGAACAACCACGTGGTCAGCAAGGCCGACGAGGTGAAGGTCGTGCTCCAGGACGATCGGGAGTTCAACGCCGAGATCGTCGGCACCGATCCCAAGACCGACCTGGCGCTCCTGAAGATCGACGGCGCTGGCTCGCTGCCGGCCGTGGCCTGGGGGAACTCGGACCAGATGCGGATCGGCGACTGGGTGCTGGCGATCGGCAATCCCTTCGGGCTTGGCGGCACCGTCACCGCCGGCATCATCTCGGCTCGTGCGCGCGACATCGGGGCCGGGCCGTACGACGACTTCCTCCAGACCGACGCGGCGATCAACCGGGGTAATTCCGGCGGCCCCATGTTCAACATGGCGGGCGAAGTGATCGGGGTGAACACCGCGATCTTCTCGCAGTCGGGCGGCAACATCGGCATCGGCTTCGCCGTCCCGGCGCAGGTCGCCCAGCCGATCATCGCGGAACTGCGGGAGACCGGCAAGGTGACGCGCGGCTGGCTCGGCGTCGCGATCCAGCCGGTCACGCCGGAGATCGCCGAGGCGCTCGGCCTCGATCAACAGCGTGGCGCCCTGGTCGCGCAGGTGACGCCCGACAGCCCGGCGGCCAAGGCCGGGATCGAGCAGGGGGACGTCATCACCCAGTTCGACGGCCAGCAACTGGAAGGCCCCCGCGAGCTCAGCCGGACGGTTGCCCAGGCCGATATCGGCAAGCAGGTCGGCATTACCGTGCTTCGTGACGGAAAGAGCCGGACCCTGAACACCACCATCACGCAGTTGGAGGAGACCCTGTCGGCAGAGGCGCAGCCGCAGGGCGAGAGCGGCAGCGGGCAGGAAGGCCCTCTCGGACTGACGCTGGCCCCGGTGTCGCCGGAAATGCGCAAGCGCTTCGATCTGGGTTCCGACGCCAACGGGGCGGTGGTCGTACAGGTCAAGCCCAACGGCCCGGCGGCGATGCGGGGCCTGCGTCCAGGCGACCTGATCACCCAGGCGGGCCGTCAGAGCGTCGATGGACCGGGCGACGTGGCGAACGCAATCAAGCGGGCGCGCGATGCCGATCAGGACCACGTGCTGCTGCTGCGTCAGCGGGACGGGAATTCCATCTTCGTGCCGCTGCCGATCGACGGTCAGACAGGCTGATCCCAGTCCAGGCCGGTACCGTCCGGAGATGGCGGCGGTACGATCCTTCGAGAGCGTGTGGACCGCGCCGGCAGTGCCGGCGCGGTTCCGGCCGTTCGCCGGGGCGTTCAGGTGTCATCCCGTTCCAGGACATCCTCCACATAGGCCATGCGGACCAGGACGATGCCGGCCGCCGCCAGCGGCGTTCCGAGCATCAGCCCGAGCGGGCCGAGCAGGGCGCCGAACAGGACCAGGGAGGCGATCGTGAGTGCGGGCGGCAGGGCGACCGTTTCCTGCTGGATCAACGGTGTCAGCAGGTAGCCCTCGACCAACTGGACGACGACGTAGAGAAGCGAGACGTAGAGCACCATGGTCGGGCTCTGCACGAGCCCCAGAAGCAGGGCAGGAATGGCCGACAGGATCGCGCCGACATAGGGCACGAAGGTCAGCACCGCGGCCAGCAGCGCCAGCGTCAAGGCCAGCGGAATGCCGAGCAGCCAGAGGCCCAGCCCGGTCAGGACGCCGGTCGCGACCATGGAGATTCCCCGGCCTATGAGCCACCATTTCAGCAGGCGCCCGAGTTCGTCCAGGATCCGGTCGACGCGGGGACGGTAGCTTGGCGGAAACAGCCGGACCAGGCCGCTCCTGTAAAGCCTGGTGTCGAGTGCCAGGTAAAGCCCGATGAAACAGACGACCACCAGCGTCCCCAGGAAGCTCATGACCGAGGATGCGGCGCCGGAAAGCCTCCCCAGGATCGAACCGCTGTCCAGGTTGAGGTGGTCCGGATCGAGCTGGCGGAACAGCGTCTCGCTCCAGGAATAGTTCGACAGCCTGGCCCGCAGCTGGTCGATGGATTGCGGGATTGCCTGCCAAAGCTCGTCGACCTGGGATGCCAGGCGCGGAGCGAGAAGCCAGCAGGTCAGTCCGATCAGGACGATCAGGGCCAGGGTCACGATGAGGACGGTCTTGCCGCGGCTCAGGCCCGTTGCCCGGGCGAGCTGGTCGCCAAGGGCCCTGAGCATGATCGCGACCAGGATGCCGGCGAAGCCGATCAGCAGGAAGCCGCCGGCCATCCACACCGCCAGCAACGCCAATACCGTCAGCGCGATCCAGCGCAACGTCCTGGCGGTCGGGGAATCGGTTCCAATGGGTAGATCGACGTCTTTCACGAGCGTATCATAATCAATGTACTTCTACTTCATCGAAGCAGATTGGAGCGCGAAAGTTCCCTTGGACTGGAGGTCTCTTTGGAGACGACTGGCGCATCCAATACAAAGTCCGGCCCTTCCATCGACCATCTATTATCGGCCGTCGGCGTCGCCATTGGCGTGATCTGACGAAATGCCTGACTTTTGCCTGAATTGTTTTTGCGACGAGGAGCGCGCCCGAGGGTTGCCCGATAAACCTCCATTGGGAGGTCTTGCAGTCAGCCGAGGAGTGAAGCCATGCGCAAGTTTTCAGCCGTGTTCGTCGCCGTCCTGTTCGCCGCCGGTACCGCATTCGCGCAGGACGACGGCCTGATCGACCGCGAAACATTCGATACCAATCTCGGCGACTCCGGCATTTTCAGCGAGTGGGACGATGATGGGAACGGGATCATCAACGATACGGAGTTCGCCGCAGGCTCCGAGGACTGGGGCGGAGACGAGCAGCTTTCGTTCGGCGACTGGGATCTGAACGGTGACGACGGGATCGACCGGAATGAATTCGCCGATGGCTCCTGGAACATCCTGGACGACAACGAGGACGGCATGCTTGCCGAGAACGAGTGGGGCGACTGGGAAGAGGACGGACTGTTCTGAGGAGCGCCCCGGAACCGCCCCATGACCGGTAGTCCCGTGGCTCTCCGGCCGACGGTTCCTCCGCAACAGGTTTTTCAGAAACAAGGGTTCGATGGCCGGCCGCGAACAGGTGCGGCCGGCCATCGATTGACAACAGGAGTTCGCACATGGCCGTCAAAGCGCCTGAATTCGTCCTCGCTGTCCTGGGGGCGCTGATCGTGGCAGCCTGTGCTCCGACGGACTTGCCTCCGGCCAGTCCGGTGTCTTCCGACGACGCTTCCCTGTTCCGCGAGCCGACCCGGCGCGATCCGCTGGGGTACAGCAGCGGCCCGGTGGACCGCGCTCCCTATACCACGGAGCTCGACGGCCAGGGATTGCCCGGACCGTCGGAGATGGTGGACGACAACGTCCGATAAGCGATGCGGGCGAGTTCCCGCCTTCTGCACGGCTGTCCGGCTCGGTTCTTGAGCTCCGATCAAAAAACGGGCCGGACATGCCGAAGCTTCCCTTCCGTCGTGGCCGGACTTGATCCGGACCTAGGGTCTGTCTCCTTGCTCCTTCTTCAGCGCGAACTGGTCGCGGGGGATCAGTCGTCCCGCTCCAGGCCTGGTGCCGGTCCCCGGGGTACCTCACCGATATCGCTTTCGTTCTCCCGCAGCCCCACGCCGGCGCCACGCGGCTGGCCTTCGTCCTCACCGGCCAGCATCTGCTCGTCCTCGACGGTTCCGATATCGACCTGATCCGACAGTCCGCGGCCTTCCCGCTCGGGGATCACGCCGCGATCCTCGGTCAGACCGATGGACGGCTCGTCGCCATCAGATAGAACCTGTGCCTGCATCGTACCCGCGCCGATCATGGTCAATACGGCCGCGATGCCGGCGATGCGGTGAAACACGCTGCTCATGTCCCGCTCCTGTGAAGCGAAGTGCGTCTTGATGAAGGGAGCCGGCCATCCGCCGTATCGCTGCGGAAAGTGCCGGAAAAAGAGGAGCCGGCGGCCGAACGACAGGTCCGGCCGCCGGCGCCCGCCGGGATGGGCGCTTCGATTATTGGAAGACGCTCCCGTCCATTTCCTCGTAATCGAAGGGCTCGACGTCCGCGACCTCGCCTTCGGCATAGGGGAGCCCGTAGTAATCGAGACCGGGATCGAAGGCGCCGTAACCATAGCCATAATAAGGATAGGCATAGGGACCGGCCGTGCCGTAACCGATATCCCGCGTCACGGAGACCGCCCTCAGCGTACCGTCGCTATTGAAGATGAGGTCGTCGACATAACCGTATGCTTCGCCACCCTGGAGCCTGACGTAATCGCCCGTCAGTTCGGTCGCCCGCCATACGCGTGGTCCGGTTGCCGGGTCGTCCACACGATGGATCCGCGAGGCGGCGCCACGGCCAAGCTGTTCCTCATCGCCGAACAGTGAGTACTGGTCGAGGTTTTCCTCGGTCACCGGCACCTTCGCCGACTCCGCTCCGGACGTGAACTGGACCTCGTTCCAGGGAACGTTCACGTGGGTGTCGCCGATATCGAGGAAACCGCCGATCTCCGCGATGATGCTGAGAACCTTGCCGTCGGGACCGATCATGATGTTCTCGACGTTGCCGATCTCTTCGCCGGACTGGCCGATGACGTTGGCGCCGATCAACTGCCCGGCGCGCCAGCCGGACCTGTAAAGCTCTTCGTAATCCCATTCTCCCAGTTCGATGCGGGTCTGCTCTCCCGCGATCGGGGCCGGTGCCTTTCCGCTGACCGTCGTCCCGGCGTCGTTCCCGGCTCCCTGGGAGCCGGTTCCCTGTGCCGACGCGGTGCCAACGGTGAGTGCCAAGGCGGCGATACTTGACGCCAGGGCGGCCTTCATTCCTTTCCGGTACATCATTCCTCCAATATCGAAGTAGGTTTCCATGTTTCGCGGGCCGCAGTTCGTGGCTGCCGTCATTTTGCCGACGTCAGCTGCTCCGCAGTCCGGTCCACCATCACCCGGCGGGCATCAAGGTCCACCGATGCGACGGCGTTCCAGGGAACGTCGTAACGGGCATCGCCGAGACCGGTGCCGCCGACGCCGCCGGCGGAGATCGTGAGCTGTTCTATGGTTCCGCTCGACTGGTCGACCACCAGCCTCGCGACCTCGCCGAAGTCCCCGTCACGACCGACCGTGACGGACATTTCCGTCAGGTCGGCAAGGCTTGTCAGCCGGCGCCCGTCCGATGCCCTGGTGGCGGTTTCCCGGTCGCCGGCCGGCTCCGGTCGTCGATCGATCCGGATGCGGTGGTCGTTCTTGTCGATCGAGCGGATGTCCGGCCAGGGAACCCGGAATTCCTGGTCCGTCAAATCCAGGAGTCCGGCGCTGGAAACCATCAATTCCGCGATGCGGCCGGCGTCGATGTCGATCAGCACGCCCGAAACCGTGCCGATCGTCTCCTGGTTGCTGACCTGGACCTCCATTTCCTTGAGCTGATCCGCATAGACGTCGTCCGCTTCCAGTGCGCCGCCGCCGCGGCTTCCCAGCACCGATGTCGGCGGCTGGGTGTTGAGCGGAGCCGGATCGGCACCCGGTTCCGGCGGGCGTTCCACGTCGGCCTCGGCTTCTTCCCCGATCTTGGTCAGGGCGTTGGTCGCAGCCGTCCCGTCGCCCCCGGCGATGGCGGGCTGATGCGGCCGACCGGACCGGGGAGCGTCGGCATCGGGCGGAACCCTCTCGCGAAGCAGGTTTCCGGCCGGGCCCTCCGCTTCGCGCCCGGCTCCCATGCGACCGGAGTCGAGCGGCTCGTCGAGCTTCCGCTCCTGTGCGTGGGCCCCTGCCGCCAAGCCGGCGAGCACCACTCCCACCGTCAAGGACATGCGTCTCATCGATATCTCCCCATCGGTATCTTCGGAATTGCCGTGCGGATCGGGCAAGGATGGAAACCCGGCCGGAAATGTCGCAAGCCCATCTAGCGAGCCGACGCGGTCTTCAAATACCGCTGGATGTCCTGCAGCTTCTCGCGGCAGGCGATGCTGTCGCCGTCTGCATAGTCTTCCCAGACCTGCATCATCTTGCGGCGGGCGATCAGCTCCCTGTCAGGAGGCAGTTTATCGATCCCGTCGGTGATCTGCTGCCAGCCGGCGGGCTGGCATGTTCCCATGTCGCTGTACTCGGACGTGCCGCCGCCCGAGGCCGTCCGCTGGGCGTTCCTCTGCCCTGACCCGGACGAGCCCGACCCGGACGAGCCCGACCCGGACGCGCCCGATGCGGAAGAGGGCGCCGGCACGACGGCGGCGGTGATCGGCTCTATCCCGATGATCTCGCCGGTGACGGGGTCTATGGTGACGAACACGTTGTCGCCGCGCACGGTCTCGACTTCGGCCACATAGCTTGCCCCGACCTTGCCGAATTCGACCAGCTTGGCGAAGCCGAGCCCGCCGAACTGATTGAGAAGCGTGGTCTGGAGCAGTTCGAGTTTCCGCTGCTCCGGCCCGGAGCGTTTCTGGATGTACTGCTGAAGGTCGGAGCGATCAGGGCCGGCAGCCGGCGAACCGCCCTGCTGCTGTGCGAAGGCCGGCACCGTCGCCGCCATGACCAGGGCGGCGATGCAGGCTGAAGTGCGTTTGAACATCATTCCTACTCCGATAGTCGTTGAAGCCGTGAGGTGGTTCGGGAGGGCGGCGGATCCCGGTCACCGCCGGTGATCCGCCCAACCCCGCCATCATTTCGTCTGGTCAGCGTTCCGCCAGGTCAGCGCGCCGCGGAAGGGGCGTTGCCCGGCGCCTCGTTGAACGAGGTCATGTTTTCTTCCATCTCGAACGCGGGCATGTCCTCGACCTGATCCTTGGTAAGGCCCGAGATCTGCACGTTCTCCTGCCCCTGGCCCATCTTGAGGCGCGACGCATCGATGGCCACCTGCTTGTCGCCGATACCGAGGAAGCCGCCGACGGAGACGATCACGCGCTGCGCGCTGCCCGACTGCGGGTCGATCAGGATGTCCTCGATCTCGCCGAACTCCTCGCCTTGGGTGCCGACAAGCTGCTTGCCGATCAGGGTCTCGGCACGAATGCCGTCCGGCGCGTCGGACCTGGGAGGCGGGCTCGCCATCTGCGTCTGCTGGCCCCCGGCCTGCCCGGCCTGCCCGGCTTGCCCGGCCTGCTGCCCATTCGTCTGCCGATTACCCGCCTGCTGGGCCTGTGCCGGCTGATTGCCGGCCTGCTCGACCCTCACCTGCGGGTCGCCGCCCTGCTGGACATCGACCTGCGCCTCGCCGGTCCGCTGGACGTTGACCTGCGGCTCGCCCGCGCGCTGGACGGTGACCTGGGGCTCACCCGCACGGTCGACGTTCACCTGCGGCTCGGCCTGTTCGATCGTGACCTGCGGCTGCGCCCGCTGGACATCCACCTGCGGCCGCGGCTGCTCGACCGTGACCGTCGGCTGGGGCTGCTGAACGGTGACCTGGGGCCGATGCTGTTCAACCTGCACTTGCGGGGCGGGTTGTTGCACGACCACCTCGGGCGAGGACTGCTGGACTGCAACTTGCGTACGATCGTTGGTGCCGGCCGAGGCGGTGGTCATCCGCTCGACGTCGACGAGGATCAGAGCGATCGCCTCGCGCGCCTCGCTGGCACCCTCGGTACCTTGCTTGCCCAATGCCTGTTCGGCGGATTGGATGTTCTTCGTCAGTTGCTGGTCCTGCCCCTGGGGCATCGCCTGGCGGATCTGCTGGATGGCTTGGCGCGCCTGCTGGCGGGCCTTCTGCAAGGCTTGCTGGCTCTGCTCGCCCTGCTGGCTCATGGCCTGCTGCATCCGCTTCTCGGCATCGCGGAGCTGCTGCAGCGCCTGCCGCATCTGCGGGTTCTGCTGCTGGGCCTGGCCAGCCTGCTGCTGGTTCCGCTGCTGGCTCTGCGGGTTGGGCTGGGACGTCTGGTTCTGCTGGGCCATCGCCGCAGGGGCAGCGAGACCGATGGTCAGAGCCGTCGTCAGCAGGAGCTTGCTTCGCATGGATGGAATCCTTCCTTGTGATTTGCCTGTTCGGGTGAGGCTTGTCCTTCGAGGGAACGCCTTACTGGCCGTCGGACTTGGGAGGCACCGCCTCGATGGCGCGCTCCGTGCTTTCGAGCGTGCTCGGCACGCCGGCCGGCGATTCCCGCTCCTCGTCCGTCGAAACCGCCGGTGCGGTGGTTTCCTGTTCAGCGGCCTCATCCTCGCCGCAGGCGGCGAGCAGGGGCAGCGCCAGAACCGCGGCCAATGCCGGACGTGAAAGGCGGCGTAGCGAACCGCCGGTAAACCGCTTGGTCATGGTGTGCTCCGATCTTCTCGTTGTGTCAGCGCGTGCCGCGGCTTACGAGGTTTCCCTCGGCAGCCTCGGTGTCGAAGACCGGGGCCGCCTCGATTTCGGGCGAATCCATCACGACGAGCACGGTGCCGTCCTGGCTGTTGACCATGACGTTGTCGGCGGGGATCCGGACCTGCTGTCCGCCCATCTCGTCCACCAGGGTGATGATCACCGCATCGAGTTCCCCGCCGGGTGCCACGAGGAGGTCTGACACCTGCCCGACGTGATCGCCGGAACGCGCGACGACGTCGCGACCGATGAAGGCCTGGAGCCGTGCGGCGCCTTCGTCCAGAGCCTCGCGTTCGGCCATCTGGTCGTCGGCGGTTCCCTGCCGCTCCACGGTCACCTGCGGATCGGCCTGCTGGACGCGAACCTGCGGTTGTGCCTGCTCGACCTGGACCTCAGGCTGGGCCATGTCGACCCTCACGTCGGGCTGCGGCTGCTGGACGCGAACCTGGGGGTCCGGCATCCGCAGGCTCACGTCCGGCCGGGCGCGGTCCACCTGGACTTGCGGACGGGGGACCTGGACGTCGACGTCCGGCCGCGCCGCATCGACGTCGACCTGCGGCCGCGGCTGGTTGACCGCCACCTGCGGCTCCGGTACCCGCACGTCCACCTCGGGGGCCGCCTGGCTCACGTCGACCTGCGGCGCGAACCGCTCAACCCGGACCCTGGGCTGGGCCTGTTCGACCTGGATCTCGGGCTCGGGCATCCGCACGGCGACCTGCGGCCGGGGCTGGTCGACATTGACATCGGGGCGGGGCACCTGGACGGAGACCTGCGGCTCGGGCTGGTCCACGTTCACGTTCGGATCGCCCATGTCGATCGAGACCTCGGGGCGGCGCTGGTTGATGATCACCTCGGGTTCGAACAGGCGCACGATGATCTCGGGCGGCTGCTGGCGGACCGTGATCCGGGGCGCCGGCTGCTCCAGGGTTACCGTAGGCGGCTCCTGGCGCACGATCACCTGCGGCGCCTGCTGCTCGATGCCGACCCGGGACGGCCTCTGCCGCACGTCGACCTGCGGTGCCGGCTGCTGGACTGCGACACGCGGCTCGGCCGCCTGGACCAGGACCTGCATCCGGGCCTGCTCGGCGCCGCGGCGGACCTGCTCGTCGGCACGTGCGGCGGCCGTGCGGCTCTCCTGTTCCCCGGCTTCGCCGCGCCGGCCGATCGCGGCGAGGGAGGCGTCGACCTGGTTCCTGGCCTCCTGGAAGGCCTGGCTGGCCTGGGTGTTCTGCTGCACCCGCGGCAACTCGGCCACCGCGATCAGCGCTCCCTTCATGGTCTCCAGCGCCTGCTGGACACGGTTGCGGGCCTGCTGGACGCCTTGCTCGCCGCCCTGGTTCCGGGCGCGTTCGAGATTCTGATAGGCCTGCCGCAGCTCGCCCTGAGCTTGGCGCAGCCGCGGCTGGGGTGCTTGGTCCCGGGCTTGCTGTCCCTGAGCCTGCTGCTCCTGACCGGGCTGTCCTTGGTTCTGCTGGGGGCTCTGCTGGGGGTTCTGCTGGGCCCAGGCCGCCGGGCTCGTCATGACGAGCAACGTTGCGGCAGTGGCCAATATTTGAGATCTCATATGGCTCTCCTGCAGAAAAGACGACAATTTCTCTTCGCGAAACCGGTCCGGTGATCGCTTCATCCGGTCGAGTATCACGTTTGACTTATTATCGGATGTGTCAGCATTATTGCTGGCACGAAAACTCGATCTTATTGCTTCGATTATGCCAACAGACTTAACGGCGATGTGTGTTGTCAGGAAATTCCTGACTCCCGCAAGGTTTTTCCTGTCACGTCACAGTTGTCGCTTTCGGCACGTCTTTGAAGCCGCACCCGGTCTTGCCGGGGAAACTTGATCTGGAATGGCGTGCCGAGGCATGGGAGCTTTTCCGGTCGAAGTTGTTGCATCTGGAGCGTCTGCGCGCCGGCCAGGTCCGGCCGACGCTGGACCCGAATTTTCAAAGCCTAAGGAACGCTCATGTTTTTTGACGACTGGACCGGGCTGCTGCGGACCGTCGTGGTCGGCGTGCTGGCCTACATCGCCATCATATTGCTGCTGCGCATCACCGGCAAACGCACCCTGTCGAAAATGAACGCGTTCGACATGATCGTGACGGTGGCCCTGGGCTCGACGCTGGCGACGGTTCTGCTGTCCCAGAGCGTTGCCCTGGCGGAAGGTATTCTTGGCTTCGCCGTGCTGATCTTCCTCCAGATGATCGTCGCCTGGGCCTCTGCCCGCTGGCAAGGGGTCAGGGATCTCGTGAAGGCCGAACCGACATTGCTTCTTCACAAGGGGAGCATGCTCGACAAAGCCCTGCTCGATGCGCGGGTGGCACCCGAGGAGGTGATGGCCGCCGTCCGATCGAGCGGTTTCGCGAGCCTGGAACAGGTCGAGGCGGTCGTGCTGGAAACCGACGGAAGCTTCAGCGTCGTCGGCCCTTCCTCCGACGGCTCCACCTCCGCACTGGCCAACGTCCCCAAGCCGGGGCCTGCGGCGCATTCGTCCGACGCCGCGTGATCTCGACCGCAGGGGCAACCATGCAGGATACCGATCTGCAGGCCACCGTGGACGCTGAGATCTCGACGGCCTGGGCAACGATCGACCAGATGATCGACTGGTCGATTTCCTTCCTGCCCAAGCTCGCCATCGGCGTCGTCGTTTTCATCCTGTTCTGGCTGATCGGCAAGGGCGTGCGCATGGGCGCGCGGCGGGGAACCTCGGCCGGATCCGCCCGCAATGTCGGCCTCGTTCTCGGGCGCCTGGCCCAGTGGGGGCTGACCCTGCTGGGCTTGCTGGTCGCGGTGACCATCATGTTTCCCTCGGTCCGGCCGGTCGATCTGTTCTCGCTGCTGGGCATCAGCAGCGTGGCCATCGGCTTCGCGTTCAAGGACATCCTCCAGAACTTCCTGGCCGGCATCCTGATCCTGCTGCGCCAGCCGTTCCGCCTGGGCGATCAGATCGTCTTCAAGGACTTCGAGGGCACGGTCGAGGAGATCGAGACCCGCACCACCATCATCAAGACCTATGACGGCAGGCGCGCCTATGTCCCGAACGGGGAAATCTTCACCAACGCCGTCATCGTGAACACCGCCTACGGCATCCGGCGCAGCCAGTGCGATGTCGGAGTCGGCTACGGAGACGATGCGCGACAGGCCGCCGCGGCGATCGTCGCGACGCTGCGAAAAGTGGAGGGTGTTCTGCGGGATCCGCCGCCGGAAGCCATCGCCGTGGCGCTGGCCGATTCCAGCGTCAACATCCGCGCCCAGTGGTGGACCGACGCCCACCAGCACGAGGTGCTGCGGGTGCAGCACGAGGTGATCGTCGCGATCAAGGACGAGATGGTCGCCAACGGCATCGATCTTCCATTTCCCACCAGCATGGTCCTGTTCCACGACCAGACCGAGGAGACCGACGGCGACCGCAACCGCCAGCGGGAGGGTTGGCCGTCCGGCCGGAAACCCCCGGCGCCCAGGACCATCGCGGGTTCCCTGGCACGACAATCCGCGGCGGATGGAAAGGATGCGGGCTGACATGACGACTCCGCTACCCGGATTCCGAACCCGGTTTCCTGGAGCTCGAAATCCTTCTCGTCGCACTTGGGGGGGCGCCTTCACGGGTCTGACCGGACCGTTCGCGGAAGAAACCAACCCGCAGACACACTGTTGAGTGCCTGACAAGGGCTGTTCCCGCCAATGCGGAGTCCAGTCCAGACCCGGGAGGGCTTCGCCCGACGGGATATGAAAGACAGGAGTACCGGCATTTTGCATGCGATACCGATCATCTTGGGGTCAGCCCTGCTGGCCTTGGCCGCAGTTTCGGCCGGGGCCCAGGGTACGAAGGAGAGGCTGACGAACGACCCCGGCGTCGTGCGGACCCTAGAGCCCAATCCTGCTCCTCAGGGAACGCGCTCGCCTGACACGATCGACGAGACGGACGAGGAAAGCGGGCTGCAAGGCGCCCTCGAGCGTCTGAAGGAAGACCCGGTCGATGTCCAGGGGAACGACGTGGAACGCCGGAGCCGCGGCAGCAGCCAGCCGCCGCAGCCGCCGGAATCCGCCGAAAGCATAGAGGAGCGCGCCAAGGTACCGGATACGAACCAGCCCGGGGAGCAGCCCAGGTAGCCGATCCTCACCGCACAGGGAGAGCCGGTCCACGCCGGCCGCGGTGTTCTCATGATCCGGCCATGTCGCAGCCATCCAAGTGTCATTTCCCTCACCGATGCAGGAGGAAACATGTCCGATCGGCGGAGTCCCGCCACCGGGCGGACCAGCAGGCATCTCATTCTCGGGGCGATCGCCGCCGGGCTGGGATTGGCGCTGCTGCGTACGCCGTATCGGGCGCGCTACCGGGAGGAGGTCGATGCCGCGCCGGAGCTGATCCGCAGCGCGGTGATCGACGGCGTATTGATGCGGTGGGAGGAGCATGGAGGTCCGGAACGCGGCGCCATCCCGGTGGTGATGGTTCACGGCATCCCGACCAACCCCCGCATCTGGCGCTATATCATTCCCCGACTGACCAGCGTCGGAGTACGCTGTCTCGCCTGGGAGCAGGTCGGCTTCGGCTGGTCGCTCGGCGAAGGTCTGGACCGCGACATCTCGATCCCGCGGCAGGCCGACTATCTACGGTCGTGGCTCCGGCACCTGGGCGTTGACCGGGCCGTGTTCGTCGGCCATGACGTCGGCGGCGGTGTCGTCCAGTCCCTGCTGACCGAGCATCCCGAACTCTTCGCCGGCTTGGTGCTGGCGGATTCCGTAGCCTACGACAACTGGCCGGTGCCGATGGTCAGGACTGCGCAGCGCATGCGGGGTCTCATCGCCCGCTTGCCGCCCGCCCTGGTCAAGCCGCTCTTGCTGGCGGCGGTGAACAACCTGGGTCACGACGACCCCCGGCGGCGGAAGGTATCCCACGATCTGCTCTGGGAGCCCTATGCGCGCCCGATCGGCCCTGCCGGCCTCGCCAACCAGCTCCTTCACATGTCCGCCTACGATACCCTGCAAATCGGAAGCAGGCTCCGCCGGCTCGATATTCCGGCCCGTATCGTCTGGGGCGAGGACGACCCGCTCGGGGAATGGTCCGGCGCGCTGCTCGCGGACACTCTCGGTGCGCCCATGCGGCGCATACCCGGGGCGAGGCACTTCACGCCCGAGGATCATCCTGAAGTCATCGCGGAGGAAATCCGAGGGGTCCTGCGGGAGGTCGCCGAGTCTTCGCCGCTGATGCCGTCGCCTGGTACGCCGCCAGGATCTTGCCGGGCGACATCTGCGTAGCCGTGGAATTCAGCTCCATCGCGGCCGAATACGATACCGGGAGCCGGTGGACTGAATCCAGGATGCCCCTGCGCTCCTCCGTCAGGCGTTCAGCGCCCGCAGAAGGAAATCGTCGATCGCGGCCGACACCGTTTCGGGCGACAGTTCCTCCAGGCGGCCGAGCGTTACCTCGGTGGTCTTCACCGGGGTCTCGAAGTTGCGGGAGACCAGGACGGTGCCGTCCTCCGCGACATGGAAGGTCATGTAGGCGCGGGGCGCCTGCGCGTTGGTGGAGATCGAGCTGAAGCGGACGAAGGCGCGCGGCATCTGGTGCGGCGGATCGATATCCTCCTCCAGCCACAGCGCGCCGACATGCTCGACCACTGACCGCTTGGCGTTCACGGCGGGGAGCAGCACCTCCTTGTGGAAGGTTCGGATCCTGCGCAGCATGTCGACATGGGTGCCGTGCACGGGGCTGCGGGAAAGATCCTCCTCGGCCTGCCGGCGTCCAGCCTGGAGATGCTCCAAGGCCCTCTCCACGGCCTCCCTCAGGCGGGTCTCCCTCACGCGGGCATCGTCGCCGGATGATGTCATGTCAGGGCGACTCCTCGCCAAGATGGCCGCGCGTGTAGCTGCCGGTGGGCACCGTGGTCCGGGTCAGGTAATCGGTCGCGCCGAGCGAGAAGAGGATGGCGAGCCAGAACAGGCCCGCCGCGGCGGCGAAACGGACCAGGTTCCCACTGTCCGCCAGCTTCATGAAGATGATGACGACCAGCAGCGCCTTGAGCGCGGAGATGCCCACTGCGGCGACCGCGTTGAACGGCCCCATCGGCACATAGGCAAGGATCAGCGTGGCCCCGAGGAGGGCCAGCAGGGCCACCCAGGCCAGGACCAGCGGAAGCGGCGGCAGGTTCTCCCTCATCCGCCGCTCCTTCCCACCAGGTAGATCAGCGGATACAGGAAGATCCAGACGATATCGACGAAGTGCCAGTACAAGCCGGTGATCTCGACCGGCGTGTGATAGGCGCTTGAGAATGCGCCGCGCCACGCGCGCACCGCCATGGTGGCCAGCAGGCCGATCCCGATCGTGACATGGAGCCCGTGTACCCCGGTCATCATGAAATACAGGAGGTAGAACAGCTCCATGGCATGGGCGTGCGGGCCGGCCGCCTCGAAGCGGAGGCCCGGAACGAGGCCTTCGTGCCATTCCTGGTAATACTCGAAGCTCTTCAGCCCGAGGAAGATGGTGCCCAGCAGCGCCGCCACGCCGAGCAGGACCGCGACGCCGCGGCCGCGTCCCCGCTCCGCCAAATGCACCGCCCAGGCGACGACGAAGCTGCTGGTCAGCAGGATCACCGTGTTGACCGTCCCGATCACGATCTTGGTATGACGGCCGGCCTCCGCGAAGCCTTCCGGGTAGACGCCGCGATAGACCGTGTAGGCGAACAGCATGCCGCCGAAGAACAGCACCTCGGTCGCCAGGAAGATCCACATTCCGAAGACGGCGACGTCGGTTTGCTGTTCCAGGGTGGCGTACTGGGGTTCCGGCCGTATGTCAGGCATGGCCTTGGGCATCCTGGGGCTCCGGTTCCGGCCGGTACTGGTAGGGCGGACGGGTGACGGTCGGGGTCTTGTCGAAATTATGCTTGGGCGGGGGCGACGGCGTGGTCCATTCCAACCCCGTCGCCGCCCACGGGTTGGCGCCGGCGCGCTGGCCCCGGTACAGCGACCAGGTCAGGTAGAACAGCGGCATCACGTAGCCCAGCGCCAGGATCGAGGCGCCGGCCGAGGACAGGATGTTCCAGAACTGGAACTCCGGCGGATAGGAATGGTAGCGCCGCTCCATGCCCAGGTAGCCCAGGATGAACTGCGGGAAGAAGGTCAGGTTGAACCCGACGAAGATCAGCAGCGCGGCGATCCTCGCCCACCATTCGTGATAGATGCGGCCGGTGATCTTGGGCCACCAGAAATGCAGGCCGGCGAAGTAGGCGCTGACCATGCCGCCGACCATGATGTAGTGGAAATGCGCCACGACGAAGTAGGTGTCGGTGACATGGACGTCGAACGCCAGGTTGGCGGTGAACAGGCCGGACAGGCCGCCGGTCGTGAACAGCCCGATGAAGCCCAGCGCGTACAGCATGGGCGCGTCGAAGCTGATCCAGCCCTTGTGCAGGGTGGCGGTCCAGTTGAACACCTTGATCGCCGACGGCACGGCGATGATGTAGCTCAGCAGCGAGAAGACCAGCGCGGCATAGACCGACATGCCGGCGACGAACATGTGGTGCGCCCAGACCAGGAAGCTGACCGCGGTGAACGACACGCTGGCCCAGGCCACGAACTTGTAGCCGAAGATGGGCTTCCGCGAGAAGCAGGGCACGACCTCGCTGATCACCCCGAACCCCGGCAGGATCATGATGTAGACCGCCGGGTGCGAGTAGAACCAGAACAGATGCTGGAACAGCAGCGGATCGCCGCCCAGCGCCGGATCGAAGATGCCCACCTGCAACAGCCGTTCGACCGCCAGCAGGGCCAGCGTGATCGCCAGCACGGGGGTCGCCAGCACCAGGATGATCGCGGTCGAATAGTTCGACCAGACGAAGATCGGCAGCCGGTACCAGGTCATGCCGGGCGCCCGCAGCCGGTGGACCGTGACGATGAAGTTGAGCCCGGTCAGGATCGACGAGAAGCCGGAGATGAAGACCGCCGAGATCGCCAGGATCACGTAGCTGTTGGAATACATCGTCGAGAACGGCGTGTAGAACGTCCACCCCGTATCGACGCCGCCCGCGATCACGGCGACCAGCGCCACCACCCCGGCGACGACGAACAGGTACCAGCTCAGCAGGTTGATCCGGGGAAACGCCAGGTCCTTCGCCCCGATCATCATCGGCAGCAGGAAATTGCCCAGCGTGTTCGGGATCGACGGGATCAGGAAGAACCAGACCATCACGATACCGTGGATCGAGAACAGCCGGTTGTAGGTATCCGCTGCGAAGATCCCCGGCGGCGTCACCAGGTTCAGCCGGATCATCGCCGCGGCGGCTCCCCCGAAGAAGAAGAACACGGTGATCGTCAGGGCGTAGAGGATCGCGATCCTCTTGTGGTCGTGGGTCAGCAGCCAGGAGCGGAGCGTCGATCCCCCCTCGGTCAGGTAGTTGGGCGGCTGGGCGGCCGGCCGGGCGGTGACGGCCCTGTCGGGAGAGGTGGCGGTCATGGGGCGGGCCTTTCGCCGGCGCCGGGGGATGCGTTCCCCAGCGACTTCACGTAGCTGACGAGCTTGAACAGGTCCTCCTCGCCGATCTGCCCGTCGTAGGAGGGCATGATGGCGGGATAGCCGGCGGCGATCCGGGACTTGGGCAGCAGGATCGAATCGCGGATATAGCCCTCGTCCGCCGTCACCATCGACCCGTCGGCCAGCGGCACCGGCCGGCCGAACAGCCCTTCCAGCGGCGGGGCATGGACGGTGCCGGCGGGGCCATGGCAGCCGCTGCACCCGTACTGCCGGAACAGCGCCGCCCCCTGGGCGACCAGCGTTTCGCCAGGTCCCTGGGCGTCGAGCCAGCGCTGGTAGTCGCCCTGTTCCATGACGGTGACGATGCCCGTCATGTGGGCGTGCTCGGTGCCGCAGAACTCGGCGCAGAACAGGCGGTACTGCCCGACTTTGGTCGGCCTGAACCACATGGATTCATACCGTCCGGGCAGCACGTCGCGGCGGATGCGGAAGGCGGGAACCGCGAAGTCGTGGATCACGTCCTGCGATGTCATCACCAGCCGGATCGGGCGATCGACCGGGACGTGCAACTCGTTGATCTCCCGCTGCCCGCTGGGATGCTCGACCTTCCACATCCATTGCTTGGCGACGACGAAAATGTCGGTCGTATCGTCCGGCGGCCGGTGCAGCTTCAAATATAGGTTCGCACCCCAGAAATAGAGGCCGAGGAACAGCACGAAGGTTGCCACCGTCCAGCCGACCTCCACCCGCCAGGTCTTGCCCAGCCGGTTGCCGCGCTCGGCTCCGCTGTTCCGCCGGTAGCGCACGCAGAACACCAGCATCAGGCCGAAAACCAGCGCCAGGATCATGGCGCTGGTGATCATCAATCCTGCGAACAGCCAGTCCATCTCGCCGGCATGGGCCGATGCCGTCTCGGGAAGGAAGTGGATGCCCTGGTTCATCGGGCGCCCCCCGAAGGCTTGCGCGAGGCCAGGAAGATCAGCAGGCCCAGGGCCGCCACGGTGAGGATGCCGCCGGCCCGGACGATATTGCCGATCACCAGGCTGTATCGCCCGTGGGCGGGGTCGTAGGCGTAGCAGAGCAGAAGCAGCTGGTCCGCGACCGAGGCGACGGTCCCGCGCGAGGCGTCGATCAGTCCCAGGCGCAGGTCCAGGGGGTCGTAGCCGATGCCCAGGATATAGCGGGATATCCTGCCGCTGCCCGATACCAGGGTGACGCCCGCGGGATGGGCGAACTGCTCGATCATCGGATCATAGCGGTAGGGAAATCCCACGGTGTCGGCGAGGCGCCGCACCTCGTCCTCCGCTCCGACCAGGAAGCGGACCGCCCCGGCGAAGGCGGGATCGCGGTCGAAATGCCGGGCCTTGAGGGCCGCCGCGTCCCGGGCGGTCTCCCTCGGGTCGATGCTGACCGCGACCACCCCATAGTCCCGGCCCGGCGTCAGGGGCACCTGGGCGAGCGCCGCCGACAGGTCGCCCAGCACCAGGCCGCACAGGGTCGTACAGCGGAAATAGTCGAACACCAGCACCACCGGCCTGCCCTGGCCGAACAGGTCGGCGGTCGAGACGCTCCGCCCCTGGTCGTCGACGAGCCGGACGTCGGCGGGCAGGACGGCTCCCGGATGCTGGTCGAAGGCAAGGCCGGCAAAGCCCTCGGCCGGCAGGGTCGATTGGGCTCGGACGGGCAGGGCGGCCAGGATCGCGACGACCATCGCGGCAAGCAGGGGAACGGCTCCGGACAATTTCATCGCGCCGTCTCCGGCCAGTCGGGGATGCCGCGCTCCAGGACGCGGCGGGTCGCCTCTTCGATCGGGATCCGGACGATCCCCCGATCCCGGTCGATCCAGCCATAGCTGGCGCTTTCCCGTGCCGCCCTCGCGCGATAGTCCCTCATGTCGCCCAGGGGATCGGGCTGGAGCCTGGGTTCGGGCATGCGGTCCTTCAGAGCTTTCGGCGCGTCGGCGGTGCCGCCGGGAAAGACCAGCAGCAGTCCGACGATGGACAGGGCGATCACGCCGGCGACGAGGGCGGCCAGCAACCCGACCACCCGGGACGGCACGTCGGCGGTCTCGAACCGCGTGGTTTCGTTGGGGGAGACCCGGTCAGCCATGGCGCACCCCGGCATCCAGGCGCCACAGGAACAGCGCCGCCGAGAGCCCGCCGATCGCCAGCGTCGCCGCCGGGGCGAACCAGGTCATTCCGGTGGCGTCGAAGCCCGGCAGCACGAGCCACCAGCTTTCCAGCAGATGGGCCGCCAGCAGCAGCACGCAGACGGCGGCAAGGCCCCGGCGGCTGCGTTTGACGGGCGGCCAGAGCAGCGCCAGGAAGGGCACGAGGCCCTGGGCCAGGAACACCGCCAGGGCGGTCCACTCCCAGCCCCCCTCCAGCCGTTTCAGGTACCAGGTGATCTCGGTGGGCAGGTCCGCTTCCCACACGATCAGGAACTGCATGAAGGAAAGGTAGGCCCACAGCAGGATGGCCGCGATCAGGAGGCTGCCGAGGTCCCGGCGCGGGCTCTCCCCGACCGAGGGGGCGGCGCTCGCGGCGAGCGCCGCCGCCGCCAATGCGGTCAGCAGGAAACCGCTGATGACCAGCATGCCGTAGATGCTCGACCCCCAGTCCGGCTCGATCGACATCAGCCAGTCGAACGACGCGAAGGTCGCGGTCACCCCCATGACGATCAGCCCCGGCGCCGCGAAGGACGTCCCGCGCCCGGCCAGCACGGCCAGGAACGCCCAGGCGGCGAAGCAGGCCGCCGCCCGCGCCAGAAAGAAGGGCGTGTTCAGGTAGAAGGTGTTGGGCAGCTTCGCCGCCTCCTCCGGCCGCGCCCAGGGGTAGAGGTCGGGCAGGCTCAGCAGGACCGGGACGAAAGCCAGGGCCGCCACCGGCAGCGTCGTCGCCAGGGCCTTCAGCGGAGCCTTCGCGACGTCGCCCCAGCGCCCTCCCGTCAGGTCGTGGGCCAGCAGCAGCATCAGGGCCCCGACCGGAAAGCCGATCCAGAAGGCCCAGCCGGCCAGCCAGCCGCGCAGCACGGCTTCCCGGTCGATGCCCAGCCCCAGCCCGCAGACGGCGCCGCCGCCGAGGACCGCCACGGCGGAAGCGCCATAGGCCATGCGGGACGCGCGGGTCATTCGAGCTTCTCCCGCGCGGCGTCGGGCAGTTCCGCGACATCGGCGTTCCGGCTTTCCTGAAGGACCCGGACATAGGCCGCGATGGCCCAGCGGTCGGGCGGCTGGACCCGGTCGGCGTAGGAATACATCACGCCCCAGCCGTCGGTGACGACGTCGTAGAAGTGCCGCGTCGGGGCGGAGCGCAGCCGATCGATGTGGAACGACGGCGGCGCCGGGAATCCGCGCTTGACGATCATGCCGTCGCCCTCGCCCTGGAAGCCGTGGCAGGGGGAGCAGTACACGTCGTAGCGCTCATGCCCGCGCGCCAGCAGGGCGGCGTCCAGCGCGGGCACCGGCGGGGCGACATCCTCGCGGGCGACGGTGTGCTCGGGAGGTTGGAGCGGCCAGCGCTCCCGGCTCGGCAGGTCGGCGGCCGGCTCCCAGGTCTTGCTCCGCGGCTGCTCCGCCAGATTGTCGCAGCCGGCGGCCAGCACCAGCATCAGGGCGGCGAACGCGGCACTCCCGGGCCTCATGCCGGCACCTCGCATATCCGGACGGGGTCGTGGACATGCAGCAGCCGGCTCAGGCGGTCGGGGTCGAAGCGGGGGTCGCCGGCTTCGACGCAGACCAGGAAACGGTCGCGGGAGGCCCGCTCGATGCCCGGCGCGTCGAAGATCGGGTGGTACAGCAGCGGCATCCGGCAGGCGCGGAGCAGGGCCGCCGCGCCGGCCAGCACCATGCACAGGATCGCCAGCTCGATGGTGGTGGTCCCGAAGGCGGGCCAACTGTTGAGCGGCCTTCCGCCGACATTGAGCGGGTAGCCGATCACCGAGCCGTACCATTGCAGGAAGAAGCCGCCGACCGCCCCCACGACGCCGGCCGCGAAGACGACCAGGGGCGTGCGGGAGGGGCGGCGTTCCAGGATCTCGTCCACGCCGTCGACCTGTTCGGGGCTGTAGACCTCGATCCGGCGGAAGCCCGCGGCGCGCAGCCGCTGGAGGGCCGCCAGCATCGGTTCCGGCCGGTCGAACTCGGCCACCAGTCCATAGGGGCGGGGGGTGTCGCTCATCGTCCGCCCTCCCGCTTCTGTTTCCGCACCAGTTCGCGCATCTCGAACATGGAGACCATCGGGATGAACCGCAGCAGCAGGAAGAAGCCGGTCAGGAACAGCCCGGCCGACCCGGCCAGGGTCGCCCAGTCCCAGAAGGTCGGGGTGAAGACGGCCCAACTCGATTCCGAATGGTTCCGATGCAGGCTGGCAACGACGATGACGTAGCGTTCGATCCACATGCCGACGACCACGCCGGCCGCTATCGTGAACAGAACCGGCTGGTTGAGCCGCACGGCGCGGAACCACAGGAGCTGCGGAATGACCGCGTTGAGGACGATCTTCGCCCAGTACCACGGCGCGTAGTGGCCGGTCAGGTACGACAGGACCACCGTGATCTCGGCATGTTCGCCCCGGTAGAACGGCATGAAGATTTCCAGGCCATAGCTGTAGCCGATCAGCAGGCTGGTGGTCAGCATCAGCCGGGCCAGCACGTCGAGGTGGCGCGGCGTGATCACGCCGCCCAGGTCCAGCGCGCGCCGCAACGGGATCACCAGCATCAGGACGACCGCGAACCCCGACAGCACGGCGCCGAACACGAAATAGGGCGGGAACTGCGTCTCGTGCCAGCCCGGCACCAGCCCGCCCGCGAAATCCAGGCCGACGATGCTGTGGACCGAGATCACCAGCGGCGCCATCAGGCCGGCCAGCACCAGATAGGCGCTTCGGTATTCCCGCCAGTGCAGCGACGATCCTTGCCAGCCCAGCGCCAGGATCCCGTACAGGACCCGCTGCCAGCGCCGCGTGGCGCGGTCCCGCAGCGTCGCCATGTCCGGGATCAGACCGATATACCAGAACAGGACCGAGGCGATGACATAGACCAGGATCGCGACGAAGTCCCAGTGCAGCGGGCTGCGGAACTGCGGCCATGTCCCCATCGTGTTCGGGTAGTGGAACAGCCAGTAGGAATACCACCAGCGCCCGAGATGGATGACCGGCATGATCCCGGCGCAGGCGACGCAGAAGACCGTCATGGACTCCGCGATGCGGTTGGTGGCGCTCCGCCATTCCGAGCGGGTCAGGAAGAACAGGGCGGAGATGATGGTCCCGCCGCTCGCCATCCCGACCCACCAGACATAGTTGCCGATCGCGAAACCCCAGGCGACCGGCCAACCGACTCCCCAGATGCCGACGCCCCGGATGAACAGCCATGCCAGGGACACGACGAACAGCAGCAGCAGGCACAGTGACAGGCCGAAGCCGATCCACCACCACAGCGGCGTCTTCCGCTCCAGCACCAGGTCGCTGACATGGTCGGTCATCGACGTCTCCGTGACGCCGGGCTCCAGCACGCGCCTGGTCTCGTCGAACGCCGCAGCGGTCATGGCTCAGGCCTCCCCGATCTCGGGGTTGGGATTGCGCAGGCGCGCCTGGTAGGTCGTCCGCGGCCGGGTGTTCAATTCCTCCAGGACGCCGTAGTCTAGCGGGCTCGCTTTGCGCCGGTTGACCCAACTGTCCGCGTCGTTCAGGTCGCCGAAGACGATCGCCTCGGTCGGGCAGGCCTGCTGGCAGGCGGTGCGGATCTCGCCGTCGCGGATCGGCCGCTGCTCCCGGTCCGCCTCGATCCGGGTCTTGCGGATGCGCTGGATGCAGTAGGTGCATTTCTCCATCACGCCGCGCGCCCGCACCGTGACGTCCGTGTTCCACGACATGGCAAGCCGGGGATCGTCGTGGGAATAGTCGAAGTAGTTGAACCGCCGGACCTTGTAGGGGCAGTTGTTGGAGCAGAAGCGGGTGCCGACGCACCGGTTGTAGACCATCACGTTCAGGCCGTCGGTATCGTGGACCGTCGCCGACACGGGGCAGACCACCTCGCAGGGCGCGTGCTCGCAATGCATGCACGGCATCGGCTGGAAGAAGGTCTCCTCCGGCGCATCCGGCTCGCCGCTGTACCAGCTATCGACCCTTATCCAGTGCATCTGGCGGTTCCGCAGCACCTCCTCCTTGCCGACGATCGCGATGTTGTTCTCCGCCTGGCAGGCCGTGTTGCACGCGTTGCAGCCGATGCAGGAATTCAGGTTGATCGCCATCGCCCAGGCGTTCCGGTCGTACTCGTAGGGCGGATAGAGCGATTCCTCCGGCCCGGGCCGCTGCGCGAAATCAGGATCTTCCAGGAACTCCTCCAGCGTCGCCGCGCGCACCGCGTCGTGGGACTCGATCATCTGGTGGTTCTGGGTCGAGGCGAGCGGATGGGTTTCCTGCGTGGGCCGCAGTTCCAGCCCCGCGAACTGCCAGGGCGACGCCAGCGGTCGCATCCTGAAGGCATCGAAGCCGACATTGCTGCCGACCCGTCCGGCGACGCGCCGGCCGAAGCCGAAGGGCAGGGTGACGCAGTCCGGCACTTGGCCCGGCAGGATCCAGACCGGCGCCCGCACCTGGCCCGCCGATGTCGTCAGCTCGACCACCTGCCCGTTGGCGAGGCCGAGCCTGCGCGCCGTCACCGGGGAGACCAGGGCCGCGTTGTCCCAGGTCAGCTTGGTGTGGGGACGCGGCAGTTCCTGGAGCCAGCCGTTGTTGGCGTGCCGGCCGTCGCGCAGCCACGGATCGGGGCGGAACAGAGCCGTCAGCGTGCCCTCCGCCGGCGGCTCGGGCGGGGCGGGCAGCCGACCGGCGAGGCCGGGGACGACCCGGACCCGGATCGGGGGGGCGGCGGTATCCGCGACGATCCCGGTCCGCACGCTTTCCTCCCAGAAGGCGTCGAAGTCCTGAACGCCGCGGCCGTTTGCCCATTCCCGCCAGGACTCCCGCAGGATCGAATAGGCATCGGGGCGCGGTTCGCCACCCGATACCGCGAGCAGTTCGAGCGCCGACCAGCCGTTCCACAGCGGCCGGAGCTGCGGCTGGAGAAGGGTGACGGTGCCGTCGAAGGCTTGCGCATCGCTCCACCGCTCGAACTCATGCGCTTCCGGCACATGCCAGGTGCAGAGGGCGGCCGTCTCGTCCACATGGGTGCCGAGATGAACGGACAGCGGCACCTTCGAGAGGGCTTCCCCAAAGCCGAGGTCGGCCGGTGCCGTGAAGACGGGATTGGCGCCAAGGATCAGCAGGGTATCGACCGCGCCCGCGGCCATGTCGGCCGCCAGGTCGGCGATCGACTCCGAGGGATCGACCGGCTCGGCCTCCACCGGGTCGATATGGGTCACGGTGTTGCCTGGAGCGTCCAGCACCTCGTTGATCGCATGGACCAGGGCATGGACCGATGCCGGCTGCGCGGGACCGGCATGCACCAGAGCGGCGCCGCGGTGGCCGGCGAGGTCACGGGCGATTGGCGCCACCCAGCCGGGGCCGCCGCGCCATTCCGCCGGCCCGATCCCGAGTTCCGCCGCCAGTGCCCGCATGGCCGTCTCGATCTCGTCCGGGCGGGCGACGAAGCGGTGGTCGGCCCGCGAACCGGCCAGGGTCGGCACGCTTTCCACGGCGTAGAGCCGGTTCATACCAGCCGGATCGCCTTCCTCCGGCGCCCGTCGGCGCCGGGCGAAATCGCGGGCGTAGCGCAGATGGCCGGGCGCGCCGTCCAGGAAATCGCTTTCGACCGCCAGGATCACGTCCGCCCGATCGACATGGAGGATGGTATCGACCCGCCGGTCGAAGGCCAGCAGCGCGCCGGCCCCGGCATTGCCGGGAGCCTCGGCCTCCCACCGGTGCCAGCGCAGTTCGGGGAAGCGACGGCGCAGCCCGTCGATCCGGGCCGCCAGCGTCGGCGAGGTCACGCTTCCGGTGAGGATGCGCAGGCCACGGCCCCCGCGTGCCGCGAGATCGAAGGAGCGCGTCGCCAGGGCCGTGACGAAGGCATCCGCCCCGGCGAGATGCCCCCGGGTCCGCACCGCCTGGGAGCGATCCGGGTCGTAGAGGTCGAGGATGCTGGCCTGGATGATGCTGTCGGTGGCGCCGAGGCTGGCCGGATGATCGGGATTGCCCTCCACCTTCAGCGGCCGGCCCATCTGATGGGTCAGCAGCACGCCGTCGGCATAGCCACCGCGCGTGACCGCAGTGGCGTAGGTCCGCGCCACGCCGGGGACGAGCCCCTCCGGCATCTCGACGTAAGGCACCGCCTCGTCGGCGCCGCCGGCCGGCCCGCAGGCCGTCAGGCCGCCGAGCGCGAAGGAGGCGCCCATCAGCTCCAGGAACCGCCGACGGCCGAGCTTCACTTCGTTCAGGGCCGGCAGTCCCGGAAACTCCCGCTGGAGCATCGCCGCGACCGCCGGCTCCGCCGCCAGCTCGTCGAGGCTGCGCCACAGCTCGCGGCCCCGCTTGCCTTCCAGGCGGCGCGCCAAGTCGGCGCGGACGTCGTCGGCGCGGGTCTCGTCGTTCATCGGTGGCATACGGAACAGTCCGACAGGGTGGCGGGGTGGATGTCGTAGGCGGCCAGGAGCTGTTCTCCCGTGGGAGTATCCGGCGTCGGCTTCCAGTCGGTGTCGAATACCTCCTCGCGCGGGCGGAGGTTGGGGGCGGGATCGCGGTGGCAGTCCAGGCACCAGCCCATGGACAGGCTGGCCGCCTGCCAGGTCAGCGGCATCCGGTCGATCTGCCCATGGCAGGTGGTGCAGCCGACACCCTTGGCGACATGGATGCTATGGTTGAAGAAGACGTAGTCGGGCAGGTCATAAACGCGGTTCCAGCGGATCGGCTCCCCCTCCGCCAAGCTCTGCCGGACCGGGGCAAGCACCTCGGCGTTGGTCCAGAGCTGCGAGTGGCAGGTCATGCAGGTGTGCGTCGGGGGCATCCCCGCGTTGGCCGAGACCTCGACCGAGGTGTGGCAATATCGGCAATCGAGGCCGAGGCCGCCGACATGGTGCTCGTGGCTGAAGGGGACCGGCTGAGGCCGCACGAAACCGACGCGGGTGTAATAATCGATGCTGGGAAATACCCAGCCGCCGACGAAAAGCGTCAGCAGGCCGGCGGCCGCACCCAGCAGGACGAGCTTGGTGATCAGGTTCGCTTTTGGACCGAAGACCGCTGCCATCGCTCAGCGGCGGTCCGGGCGTGTCGGCTTGTCCAAGGTGACCCGCGGAAGGGCGGAGGCGGCATCGGTTTGCATGTGATCTCTCGACAGCGGGCCGGGTGATGCTGTTCGGGAAACCGGCGAGTGGTGCATTGGTGCCGGCCGATCGCGAAATTTAATGGTCGCGAAAGGTCGGCTTCGACACGGCCCCTGTTGCATTGCCCCGGTGAAGGTCTAACTGGCAGGGATTGCCTTGCTGGTCATGCCGACACCCCGGCCCGCGGCGGGCGCGCCGCCAGCGTCACGCCGATCACGATGACGGCGATCGCGACGCCCTCGATGGGCGTCGGGATCTCTCCCAGGACGGGAATGGCTATCAAGGATGCCATCACCGGGACCAATGCTACGATCGCGGTGGCCGCTCCCGAGCCGAGGAGGGAGACCGCCCTGTTGAAGGTCACGATGGCGACCGCGCTCATCAGCACGCCCTGATAGACGGACTGGACCAAGACCTCCTGGAACGGGGCGCTACCGAGGCGGGCGAGGTCGAACGCCAGGTAGGCCGGCAGGAACAGGACGGCCGACCAGAAACAGATCAGCGCCGCCGCCTGGATCGGGGCGAGACCGCTCCGCCGGAACCGCATCGTGTAGAGCGCCCACATGGCCGATGCCAGAAGCAGGCAGGCGAACCCCGCCGGGCTGGGAGACGCTCCGGAAAGCGATGCGCCGACGGTCAGTCCGACGAGACCGGCGATGATCGCGGCATATCCCGCGAGACGGCCCCGGCCGGGCCGCTCCCGCAGGGCCAGCCACGCGATCGCTCCGGAGAACACGGGCATCATGGTCGGGGTGACGGACGAGGCCTGGGCGGCGGAGGTGAGCTGGAGCCCCATCGCGACGAGCAGGACGAAGGGCGCTCCCCAGAGCGCCGAGAACAGCAGCCCTTCGGTCCAGGCGCCCTTCGGCAGCCGGCCGGTCCGGCCAAGCAGGACGGGCAGCAGGATCAGCGTGCCGATCCCGAACCGGAGCGCGGTGATGTCCCAGACGCGCAGTTCGCGGGTCACGCCGAACCGGGTCACGACGAACCAGCCGGCGAAAATGGTCACCGTGACCGCGGCCCAGGCAAATCCACTCAGGACAATCCGGAGGTTCCGCTCCCGCGGCGTCAAGGCCCGCCGTCCCCGGCCCCCGGGGTCAGACGCCGGTGCCGTCCGGCGACGGTTGGGTGATCATGTGGTTTCATGCTGTCGCTTCGGATCGCCATGCTGCTCGCGTCTCGCCCCACAATGCTCCGGCACCGGCGGCATGGCAACCTTGCGGGTCTCCTGAACCGGATCGCGCCAGCTCCGGCCCCGGAGATTTACGCCTTCATCCGGTTCGGAACCGCCAGGTCCTGCGCTTCGTGAAGACGCTGGTAAAGGCCGCCGGCCCGGATCAGGCTTTCGTGCGCTCCCTCCGCGGCGATACCGCCGCCATTGATGACGACGATCCGGTCGGCGTCGCGGATGGTCGCCAGGCGGTGGGCGATGATCAGGGACGTGCGGCCGCGGGCCAACTCCTGGAGGGACGCCTGGATCGCCCGTTCGGTCTCGGTATCCAGGGCGGATGTCGCCTCGTCGAGGATCAGGATCGGGGGATTCTTCAGGAAGATCCGGGCGATCGCGACGCGCTGCTTCTGTCCGCCCGAAAGCTTCACGCCGCGTTCGCCGACGATCGTGTCCAGGCCTTCGGGACAATCGGCGACCAATCCGTCCAGCCGGGCTCGATGGGCGGCCTCCAGGATCTCGTTTTCCGTCGCGTCCAGCCTGCCATAGGCGATGTTGTCGCGCAGGGTCCCGGCGAACAGGAAGACGTCCTGCTGCACGATGCCGATCTGCTGGCGCAGGGACGCCAGCGTCAGGTCGCGGATATCATGGCCGTCGATCGTGATCCGTCCCCGGTTCACCTCGTAGAATCGCGGCAGGAGCGACAGCAGGGTGGTCTTGCCCGCCCCGGAAGGTCCGACGAACGCGACGGTTTCGCCGGCACGGACCGAGAGCGACACGCCGTCGAGGACCGGCCTCGCCGGATCATAGCCGAAGCGCACGCCCTCGAAGGCGACGGCGCCCTTGAACGCCGGTGCCGCGACGGCGCCGGGGCGGTCGGTGATCTCGGGCTCGGTGGCCAGAAATTCCTGGTAGCGGCGGAACCCGGCTATTCCCTTCGGGTAGTTCTCGATCACCGCCGCGATCCGCTCCAGCGGCTGGTAGAAGACGTTGATCAGCAGCAGGAAGCCCACGAACTCGCCGATGCTCAGGCTCCCGGCATGGACGAACCAGGTCCCGGCGACCAGCACCACGACCTGGACCAGCCGCATGCCCAGATAGTTCAGTCCCAGGCTATAGGCCATGATGCGGTAGCCGTTGAGCTTGGCCTGCCTGTACTGGGCGTTGTCCTTGGCGAACATCGCCCGTTCGTGGGCCTCGTTGGCGAAGGCCCGGACGACCCGAGCCCCGCCGACCACTTCCTCGATCCTGGCGTTGAACGCGCCGACGCGGTCGAACTGCGCATGCCAGTTGGCCGTCATGTCCTTTCCGAACCGCAGCACGATCACCATGACCACCGGAACGATCAGGAGCGTGATCAGGGCCAGCTGAACATGCACCGTCATCATCAGCGCCAATGCTCCCAGGAAGGTCATGACGGCGATGAACAGGTCCTCCGGCCCGTGGTGGGCCAGTTCGCCGATCTCTTCCAGATCCTTGGTCAGCCGCGCGACGAGGTGCCCGGTCTTGTTCTGGTCGAAGAAGCGCAGCGGCAGCCGTTGCAGGTGGTCGAAGGCGCGGCGGCGCATCTCGGTCTCGATGCTGATGCCCAGCACGTGGCCCCAATAGGTCACGACGGCGATCAGGCCCGTGTTCACCAGGTAGACCGCCAGCAGGCCGACGCTCGCCAGCAGGATCAGTTCCCAGTCGCCTTCGGGCAGCAGGTGGTCCACATAGGCGGTCACCGCGAAGGGAAAGCCCAGCGAGAGCAGGCCGGACAGGATCGCCCCGCCGAAATCCACCAGGAACAGCCTCCGGTGCGGGCGGTAATAGCTAAAGAAGTCCTTCAACACCATGGGGCCCCAAGAATTCTGCCGGACACGGCCACGAACAGGGCAGCCGCGGAATGCGGCTCCCATCCTAAGACGTTCGACGTTCCGCAACCTCCGAAATCAACTTCGCTTTTCCCGTCATCGCCGGCCGCGCCGCCTGCCTGATCAATCCCGCTCGGCGCGGGAGATCGCATCGAGGAAATGGCCCATCGCCAGCTTCATGTCGTTGAACACGGTCCCCTGCGATATCCTGAGATGGTCGGCGATCTTCGGATAGGACCAGCCCTCGACCCGGTTGAGGACCCAGACCTTGCGGGCGCGTTCGGGAAGCGTCGCGAACGCGCCCTTGAACTTGTCCAGGCGCTCGCGGTGGAGCAGATGGTCCTCCGCCGACGGGCTGTCCGACGCGATCTCCATCGCATCGAACGTTTCGGGTGGGCTGATCTCGAAGCGCTCCCTAGTCCTCCGCCGCCGCAGGTGATCGAGCGCCAGGTTCTGGACGGTACGGTGCAGGAAGGCGCCCACATTGTCGATCGGGCCGTTCTCCGCCGCCTTGTGAGCCCGCAGGTAACTTTCCTGAAGCACGTCCTCCGCGGTATGGAGGTTGCGGACGACCCTCATGGCCCGCCCGAGAAGCGAGTGGCGATGATCAAGATAGATTGCGTTCAAACTGGCGGGCATGGTCAGCCTTGTCATGCTGCGCAGGCGCGCCCTTCGCGTCGCGAAAGGAGGTTCGCCTGCCTGGACCGGGACGGGTCGTTCCCGGGGTTTCTGGAGATCATTGCCGCGAAGGCTTGCCAGAATCGGCGGACTACTGCAACTGATAATTATTCGCATTTGTGGAGGGCCAGGACCGGCGGACCGCTCAAAGAATCTTCTTCGCATAATGTGTTGTGCGCCTCCGGAGGCGTCTAAGTTATATACATATCCGGAAATGGAACGGTGGATGACCCGAGTGGAGCAGAGAGACGCGGACCGTCCGGGCGACGCTGGGAATTTCCGGCATCCCGATCCGGTCACGGATGCGGCGCTTTCCTGGTTCGTGGCGCTTCAGGACGGAACGGCCGATCCGGAGACGCTGGCGGCCTACCGGGAGTGGCGCCGCAGCGACCCGCGCCACGGCGCCGCGTTCGACCTCGTCGCCGAAGTCGGCGCCATGCCGGAGCTTCGGGCCGCGACCGTCGCGGGCGCGCGGGCTTCCGGGCCGCGGCCCCGTCCGCCAGCCAATATGCCGCACCGGCTGCGGTGGATGTCGCTGGCCGCCGCGTCGGTATTCCTCTTGGCCGGACTGCCGCTGCTGCCCGCCGCCATGCTGCGCTGGAACGCGGACTACCTGACCGAGGCGGGCGACCGGCGCGAACTTTCGCTGCCGGACGGCTCCACGATGGTGCTGGACGCCGCCTCCGCCGTGGCGCTGGATTTCGGCGACGGGCGGCGGAACGTCCGCTTGCTCCGGGGGGAAGCGTTCTTCGACGTGGTCCCGGACCGGGCGAGGCCGTTCCGGGTGGCCGCCGGCTTCAGCACGGTCGAGGTGACCGGAACGGCCTTCGCCGTGCAGTCCAACGGCGCGGAGGACGAGATCTTCCTGGAGGAGGGACGGATCACCGTCGGCCGGCTTGATGACGCCGGGCCGGCCCTGACGCTGGCGCCCGGCGAGCGGGTGACCGCCACGGCCCAGGGCCTGTCCGCCGCGGTTCGGGTCAGGCCGGACGTGGCGCTCGCCTGGCGCGAGGGGCGCTATGTCTTCCATGAACAGCCGTTCGGAAAAGTCATCGACAACCTGCGCCGTTACTACGCCGGGACGATCCTGGTCCTCGATCACGGGATCGACGGCGAACTGGTGAGCGGCAGCTACCGGCTGGACGATCCGGTCGGCGCGCTCCGGTCCCTTGCCGGGATCGCGGGAGCGAGCGTGACCGTCCTGCCGGGCGGCATCGTCATCCTGGCGTGAAAATTTTTTGTGAGACCCGCCGGCTCCGAACGTCTGGCTGGATGGGGAGGTTCTCAGCCGAGAGCGGACGCTCCCCGACGCCAGCAGACGACGGGAGTTGTGGGGAATGTATTGCCGGACGGGTGTGACACCGGGAACTTCGACGCGCATAAACAAGACGGCCGCCCGGCATTTGATCCTGGCCCTTATGGCATCGACGGCCCTCGGGGGTGCCCTGGGGCTCCCCGCGCCGGCCTCGGCCCAGCAGGCGGCACAGTCCGGCGCCGCCGACCAGCCGGTCGCCTTCTCGATCCCGGCCCAGCCGCTGCAAGCCGCGCTGGACGGCTTCATCCGCCAGACCGGCTGGCAGATCGGCTATTCCAGCGCCCTGGCGGACGGCCGGACCTCCCGAGCCGTCACCGGCGCCATGCCGCCCGCCCAGGCCCTGGAAACCCTGCTGGCCGGGACCGGCGTCGGCTTTCGCATGACCGGACCGGCGACCGCTTCGCTCGTGGCGACCCAGGCACAGACCGGCGCCGGAGCGACCCCCGCCCCGGCGGGAACCCTGATGCTGGACCCGGTCACCGTTTCCGGCTCCGGTACCGGCTGGGGCGTCGGCCGGACGACCATCACGTCGGCGGACCTGGAACGCAGGAACCCCACGAGTATCCGGGAAGTCTTCGCCGGGGAGCCCCGGATCCGGGTCGGCAGCTCCGTGCCCATGTCGCAGAAGGTCTATGTCAACGGCGTGGAGGAGACCAATCTCGCCGTCAGCATCGACGGCAGCCGCCAGAACAACAAGGTCTTCCACCATAACGGCACGACGCTGATCGATCCCAGCTTCCTGAAGGTCGTGCGGGTCGATGCCGGCGTGGCGCCGGCGGATGCGGGTCCGGGCGCGTTGGCCGGCTCCATCGCCTACGAGACGAAGGACGCGCGCGACTTCCTGTCGGGCGACGGCGTCGGCGCCTTCGTCAAGTCCATCTTCAACACCAACGGCCCGGTGCTGACCACCAGCCTGGCCGGCTATGGCCTCCACGAGGGATACGAGGCCCTCGGCTACGTCACCTACGGCAAGGGCGGCAAGTTCGAGGCGGGCAACGGCGACGAGGTGGCCGGAACCGGGACCGACATCCTGAGCGGCCTCGCCAAGGCCGCCGTGGAGAGCGACGGGGGCAACCGCTTCCAGCTGAGCTACGAGCGGGTCTACGACGACGCGACCCGGCCGTTCCGGGCGAACATCGGCGGGATCTCCGGCCGGCCGCCCTGGGAGCCGCGGGTGCGCGACTATACCCTCGACCGGCAGAACGTGGTGTTCACCTACAGCGACACCCTGCCGATGGACCTGTGGAACCCGAAGCTGGTCCTGGCCTATGGCCGCACCGACGTTGAAACGCCGATCTTCTTCCGTCCCGTGCCGCCCAGTACCGTTCCGGCCAGCATCCCGGGCACCGGCAAGACCGAATCCCTGAACGGCAAGGCCGAGAACGTCTTCTCGTTCGGGCTGGGGACGATCACGGCCGGCGTGGATTTCTACCGCGACGAAGGTACTTACGAGGACGAGACCTTCAAGGCCACGGAAAAGGCGGACAATGTCGGTCTCTACGCCCAGGCCCGGATCGAGCCGTGGGAGCGCCTGCGCCTGTCCTTCGGGCTGCGCGGCGACCGGCAGAAGTTCGAGGGAACCACCGGCGAGGACTGGACCAACTCCGGCGTCAGTCACAACGCCTCGGGCGAGTTCGACCTGATCCCGGAGTTCCTGACGGCCAGGGCCGGATACTCCCACGCCTGGGCGGGCATCCCGCTGGCCGAGAACTTCATCATGAATTCGGCCTGGGACTACGGCTCCGGGCCGGAGCCTGTGACCTCGGACAACGTGACCGCCGGCCTGGAAGCCCGCTACCGCGGCTTCACGGTCGACGGCACCGTCTTCCGGACCAGGATCGACGATGCGCGCGCGGCGAGGTTCTCCGCGGCCAGCGCCAACCTCGCGCGCGACGTGGAATCGGACGGCTATGAAATCGGCGCCGGCTATTCCTGGAACGACGGGTTCGTGCGGGTCGCTTACGCCGATATCGACGTGACCATCGACGGGCAGCCGGCGGATTCCGATACCGGAACCTATCTCGCCACCCCGGTGGGGCAGATCGTCACCCTGGGCGGCTCCCAGGCCGTCACGGACTGGAACATGACTTTCGGCGCGGATGTCGAGATCGTGCTGGACTACGACGACGTCCAGGCGGGCCAGCAGCCGCTCGAAGGCTACGAGGTCTTCAACATATTCGCGGAATACCGGCCGGCGCAATATTCGAACCTCACCTTGAGGGCCGACGTCCGCAACCTGTTCGACGCCACCTATGCCGACCGCGCGACCTACGGGCAGGAGTTCGGGACGGTGACGCCGCTCTATCAGCCGGGCCGGTCTTTCCTGATCACCGCGACCGCGCAGTTCTGACCCCGCGGTGCCTCAGCGGCCCTTGTCGTGCCATCGCCAGGATTGGCAAAACATGCCTTCAACTCAGCAGATCGCCGAGCAAGCCACCTTCCAGAGTTTCGCCAACTGCTACTGGCGGGAGATCGATGCCGGCCGGTCGGCCCGGCACGCCGTCCCGGACGGGGCGGCGGTAGACTGCGTCGAATGGACCCTGCCTTCCCAGAGCGCGGTCCTGCGCGGCGAGATCGTCACCCGCTCGCTGTGCGGACCGAGCTGTTTCGGCCGGCTCTGGACCCGGCCGCTGGCGGACGGCGGCTGGCGGCAGGTGGAGCCTTTCTCCGCCCTGTGCGCCCTGGCGCGGGAAAGCTACGGGCGGGTTCCGGCGGACGGGGCGCCCGATCTCCGGGACAGCGAACTGGAGTTCCTGCTTCGCGTCCTCCAGAGCTACCAGTCGGTCCGCTGCTATCTCGACGCGAACCGGCGCAGTCCCGCCGCCGGGGACGATTTCATCGCCGCTGCGGACGATTTCATCGCCGCTGCGGACGATTTCATCGCCGCGGAGCAATCGCTGGTCTTCGGCCATTGGCTTCACCCGACGCCCAAGAGCGTCCAGGGCATGACCCCCTGGCAGCAGCCGCACTATGCCCCCGAACTGCACGGGCGGTTCCGCCTGCAGCTTTTCGCCGTCGCGGCGGACCATGTCAGCCATCGGTCGGCCTTCCGGCGCACCGCCCCGGAGATGATCGCCGAGGCGCTGGGCGCCGATGCCGGGCGTTTCGACCTCGCTGACGGCGAGCAGATCATTCCCATGCATCCGCTCCAGGCGGAAGCGCTCCTGCTCGATCCCGCCGTCCGGGCCCTCCAGGCGCGGGGCGTGCTTCGGGCGCTGGGGCAGGGCGGACCGTGCTTCACGGCGACGTCGTCCGTCCGTACGGTCTACAGCCCGGACAGCCCCTGGATGCTGAAGTTCTCGCTGCCGGTCCGGATCACCAACTCCGTGCGCGTCAACCGGCGGCACGAGCTTGAAGCCGGCGTGATCATGGCGAAGCTGATCGGGTCCATCGGACCCGCGCTTGGGCAGGGCCTCCGCTTCCTGCTCGACCCGGCCTACATCACGCTGGAGGCGCCGGGCGGCGGCGAGAGCGGGTTCGAGGTGATCATCCGGGAGAATCCTTTCTCGGGCGGCCGGCGGAACGGGGTCGTCGCCATCGCGGCGCTGACCGCCGACCCGCTGCCGGGACAGGTCTCGCGGCTGGAGCGGCTGGTCCGGCGCGTCGCGGCGGCGCACGGCTGGCGGCTGGAGGAAGCGTGCCGCCGCTGGTTCGACCGATATCTCGCCTGCGCGCTGGATCCCCTCGTGCGGCTCTACGACGAGCACGGCATCGCGTTGGAAGCCCATCAGCAGAACGGCCTCCTGGATATCGGGGAGGGGTTGCCGACCCGCTTCCACTACCGCGACAACCAGGGATTCTACCTGTGCAATTCCTATCGGGAGTCGTTGAGGCGCCATGCGCCGGAGGCCGACAATCTGCCGTCGCTCTATTACGACGAGGACGAGATCAACCGGCGCTTCTCCTACTACGCGATCGTCAACCAGGTCTTCTCCGTCATCGCCCGCATGGGCAAGGACGGCCTGACCGGCGAGGAGGAACTGCTGGGCATCCTGCGCGGGCGCCTGGAGTCCCTGGCGCCGCAGATGAGGCGTGCGGGGCGGTCCTTCATCGGCGGCCTGCTGGACAGCCCGACGATCGGGGCGAAGTTCAACCTCACGGCCCGGCTGCTCAACATAGACGAGCTTCAGACGGCGAACGAGGCGGCGCTCTACGCGCACCTGCCCAATCCCCTGTGCCGGCTCCCGGTCGAAGGCCCCGGAAGGGAACGCCATGCCCTTGCCCCGTGACCTGCCCGGCCAAGCCGACGAACGGGTCCTGAGGCAGCTCGTCGCCGCCCTCCTGTTCGAACGGGTCCTGGAGGCCCGATCCGCCGAGGTGGACGGGGGGCCCGGGTTCGAGTGGGTCTCGGGCGGCGTGCGGTTCCGCTGCGAAGGCACCGCCGGCCCGTTCGGGCGGCTGCGGATCGTCCCGGGATCGGTCCGGATGCGGGTGCCGGGCGGGCAGTGGGAACCGGCCGACCCCCGCCCGCTGGTCGAAGGGCTGGCGACTCCCGCCGCGCACAAGGTCTCGCTGCTGGAGGAACTGGACCGCACCGTCGCCCTCTGCCGGTGGAACGACGCCAACCTGTCCCGGCGGACACGGCGGGACATGTCGTTCGCCGACCTGGAAGGGGCGCTGGAGGAAGGCCACCCTTACCATCCCTGCTTCAAGGCCCGCCTCGGCTTCGATGAGGAGGATCACGCCGCCTATGGGCCGGAGGCGGGACGCGGCTTCCAGCTCTTCTGGCTGCTGGTCGAGAGGTCGCATCTCCATCAGGACCTGGGCGGCGACGAGGAGGCGTTCTGGCGCGCCGAACTGGGCGGCAAGGTCTGGGAAGAGCTGGATGCGCGCCGTGCCGCCGCCGGCAGGAGCGCCGACCGCTACGGTTTCCTGCCGGTCCATCCCTGGCAGTGGAGCGCTCTCCGCGACCGAGAGCTGGCAAGCTGGCTGGCCGACGGGCGCGCTTGTCCCCTGGGGCCGCTGGGCGACCGGTACCGCGCCAGCCAGTCGGTCCGGACGGTGATGAACGTCGACGATCCCCGCAAGGCGGACATCAAGCTGGCGATGAACATCGTCAACACGGCCTCGCGCCGGATCATCGTGCCCCATTCGGTCTGCACCGGGCCGGCGATCGCCCGCTGGCTGACCGGCGTCGTGGAGTCCGATCCGTTCTTCCGGGAGGACTGCCCGCTCACCCTGCGGACGGAATATGCCGGGATCATCGCCGACCGGGACGGGCCGCTGGCCGGGCAACTGGCCGCGCTGTGGCGCCGCAGCGTCGTCGAGGCCTTGCGGGACGGCGAGGCGGCGATTCCCTTCAACATGCTGATGCTCGTGGAAACCGACGGCAGGCCCTTCGTCGCGGATTGGGTCGAGAGCTTCGGTCTCCTTCCCTGGCTCGACCGGCTCCTTGAGATCGCCGTCCTGCCGGTCTGGCACCTCCTGGTCTGCCACGGCATCGCCGTCGAGGCGCACGGCCAGAACATGGTCCTGGTCCACCGGAATGGCTGGCCGGAGCGGCTGGTTCTGCGCGACTTCCACGAGAGCGTGGAATACGTGCCCGAGTTCCTGAAGGACAGGGAAGCCGTGCCGGACTTTCCCGATCTGGATCCCGTCTACCGCGGCGCTCCCCCCGATCGGTACTACTGGTCGGATCGGGTGGATGCCCTGCGGGAACTGGTGATGGACACCCTGTTCATCTACAACCTGACCGAAGTTTCCCATCTCCTGAACCTTCATTACTGCCTGCCCGAACCGGTGTTCTGGCGGAAGGTCCATGACTGCCTGGAGCGCTACGCCCGGCGGCAGGGCCTTGAGGAGCGCCACAGGCGGATCGGGCACGCGGCGCGGGAAATTCTGACCGAGTCCCTGATGAGAGGAAAACTGCTCAATGCAACGGAAGAACTTCACCACCCGGTCCCGAACGTCTTCGCGGATAATCGGGGCTGAAGGGACGGGGACCCTTCCGAGCGGCCGAGGTACCGCATGATCCGGATCGACGACACGTTTCACAGCCGCGCCGGGATCGAGGATCTGGCGGCGCGGTTCGCGGAACGGGCCGGCCTTTCCGGCCGCCCCGGCGTCCGCTACGCCGCCTGCTTCAGCGACACGGTCGACTGGCTGGGCCTCTTCTTCGCAGTCCGCGCCGCCGGCGGCAGCCTGCTGCCGCTCCATCCCAGCACGCCGCCCGCGGCGGCGCGGCGCATGGCGCGCGAAGGCGGCTGCCGTTTCCTGTTCCTGGACGGCATGACGCCGGAGGAGATCGCGCCCGAGGCGGACGCCGGGGACACCGGCCAGCTCGTCCAGATGAGTTCGGGGACCACCGGCGCCCCCAAATACATCGCCCGGAGCTGGGCCGACATCGACCGGGAGATCGAGAGCTATGTCGGCCACTTCCGCGAGCCGGAGGGAATGACGCCGGTGATCGCGTGCCCGACGACCCATTCCTACGGGCTGATCTGCGGGCTCCTGGTCGGGCTTCGGCGGGGAGCGGAGCCTCTGGTCCTGAATACCGGGAACCCGAAATACATCCTGAGGAAGCTGGCCGAGACGGAACGGCCCTTGCTCTACTCGTCCCCCGTCATCCTCCAGGCGCTGGCGAAGCTTCTGCCGGACGGCGAGAAGATCCACGCGGCGATGACATCCGGCACCCTGCTTCCCGATCCCTGGTTCGAGCGGATCCGCCTCAAGACCCGGCACCTGTACCAGCAATATGGTTGCTCGGAAGCCGGCTGCATCGCCGTCAATCCCGACATGGCGGCCTCCGGCGACATGGGGATGCCGCTGCCGCACCACCGGCTGCGAACGGGAGCCGGTCCCGACGCCCCGGAGGAGATCGTCGTGGAGGGGCCGGAAGGCGACATCCACACCCGCGACCTGGGGTACCGGAGGCCGGACGGCATGCTGGTCTTCGTCTCCCGGCTGGACGACACGATCAACGTCTCGGGCCTGAACGTCTATCCCAAGGATGTCGAGGACGTGGTGATGGCGCTGCCCGGCGTCACCGATGCCGTGGCCTTCCGCAAGGCCGACCCGTTCGCCGGGGAACGGGTCGCGCTGGTCTTCAGCGCCACCGAACCCGTCCCCCACCGGTCCATCCGGGCCTGGTGCCGGGATCACCTGGCCGCCCACCAGCAGCCGACCGAGATCCTCCAGGCCGAGTCCCTGCCGCGCATGGCGAACGGCAAGATCAGCCGGCGGCAGGTGGCGGAGTCCTATGGGGCAAGCTCCGACGGGGCGGGGGCCGGCCGATGAGACGGGACGATGTCGTCGAGGCGATCCGCACCGTCCTGCGGGACCATCTCCGGAACCGGCACCTGCACCTGTTCGGCCCCGAGGCCCGGCTGAACGAGGACCTTTACCTCGATTCCATCCTGATGCTGGAGGTCTTCCTTCAGCTGGAGCTGTCGTTCGGCCTGTCCGTGCCGGACCATGTCATGACCTCGCGGGAACTGGCTACCGTCGCGGATCTCGCCGGCCTGTTCGCCGAGGGGGAAGCCGCCCCGCCGGCCGCGCCGGAGCCCCCGCCGGGAAGCGTCCACGGCGAGGAGTATGTGGACATCAAGGTCCATTGCTTCGTCAGTTCCGTCTGCGACGCCGTGAAGCGGACGCCGGGCATCGACCACAGGCCGTTCTATTTCGGGGTCTGGGATGCCGACTTCGCGGTCGGCGACGGCACGCCGGGCAGGGAGTGGACGCTGCTCTATCACGCGCCGTCGATCAGCCACGACTTCTTCCGCCACTGGTTCAGGCGCCTGTACGGGCCGGAGGTCCGGGAATGGTATGACAGGACCAGGAGCAAGGCGGAGAACCTGGAGACCCTGCTGGACCTGGTCGAGACCCGGCCCGACACGCTGAGCGTCATGGCGATGGTGGACCTGCATCACCTGCCGGAACGCGAGAACAAGTTCAACCAGAATCCCTTTCCCCATTACCTGATGCTGGAGACGTCTGCCGATCCGGAAGCCTTCTTCGTCTCCGACCCGGATTTCCGCTGGGAAGGCGAAATCGCGAAGGACAAGATCGTCAACGCCTTCCTCCAGCCGACGGTGGCCGGCGGCTTCGCCTTCGACCGCGCGGACATCCATCCTCCGGCGGCGGCGGACCTGAAGGCCTATTTCGAAGCCTGCTTCCATCCCGACGCCAACCCCCTGACCGCCGCCGTCCGCCGGATCGTGGCGGGCCATTTGGCGGGCCATCCTTCGGAAATGGGCGGCCGCACCCCGGCGGACCTGGTGACGGCCCTGCGGGAGTTGCCGGTCATATCGATCCGGAAATACGCCTACGAGCACGGGTTCGCGTTCTTCTGGCGCGCCCTCGGCCTGCCCGACGAAACCTTCCTGGTCCATTGCGACGAGATCGAGGAGCTGATCCAGGGCTTCAAGGCGCTGCACTACGCGGTCCTCCGGCTGGCCGAGACGGGCGACACCGGCCTTGCCGGCGACATCTTCGAACGGCTGGACCGGCTGGACGAGCTTGAGTTCGGGATCAAGGCGAGCCTGGGCGCCGTGTTCCGGTCCTGGTGCGCGGCGAACGGACTTCGCTGCGATCATCACCTGCGCGATGCCGAGGTGGCCCGATGAAGATATCCCTCTGCACCATCACCTTCCGCCACCACCTGCTGTCGCTGGAGGATCTGGCGGTCTGGGCTCGGGCCAACGGTTTCCAGGGCATCGAGCTGTGGGGCGCCCATGCCCGCAACATGGCGAACGACCCGGCCCGCGACGCCGAATGGCTCGCCGGGTACGGCCTGTCGGTCCCGATGCTGAGCGACTATCTGCCGCTCGACGGGGACGTCGGCGACCTGATGCGCAAGACCGCCGACCTTTGCCGCCTGGCCCAGCGCTGGCGGGCGGGGAAGATCCGCACCTTCGCCGGCGGGACCGGAAGCCGGGAGACGCCGCCGGCCCGGCAGGCCTTCATCGCGGACAGGCTGCGCATGATCTGTGGGTACGCCGCGGACCACGGCCTGTCCCTGCTGGTCGAGACCCATCCCGGAACGCTGGCCGACAGCTTGGCGGCGACGCGCGCCCTGATCCGGGCGGTGGACCATCCAGCGTTGAAGATCAATTTCGACGTGCTGCATGTCTGGGAAGGCGGCGACGATCCGATCGAGGCGCGCCGCCACCTGCTTCCCCATATCGGCCACTACCACCTGAAGAACATCCGCTCGCGGGCGGACCTCGCGGTGTTCGAGCCGGCCAACGTCTATGCCGCGGCGGGGCGGCGCGACGGGATGGTGCCGCTGTTCGACGGCATGGTCGATTACCGCGCCTTCCTGGCCGAACTGTCCACCGATCCCGGAGCGGAAGCCTCGCTCGAATGGTTCGGCAACGATTGCCACGAGACCCTGCGTCGAGACCGCCTGGCGATCGGCGAAGGCCGCCGGCCCCGCAGGGCGGAAGCGATCCCGCCGGCCCGGCGGCCGGCCCCGCCGGACCGTTTCGCCAGGGTCACGGCCGAGGAGGGCCGGCCTTAACGGTCGATCTCCCCGAACACGATGTCTATGGAGCCGATGATCGCCACGGCGTCGGCCAGCATGTGCCCCTTGGACATGGCATCGATCGCCTGGAGATGGGCGAAGCCGGTTCCGCGGATCTTGCAGCGGTACGGCTTGTATGTCCCGTCCGCGATCAGGAACACGCCGAACTCGCCCTTGGGCGACTCCGTCGCCGTGTAGGTTTCCCCGGCGGGAACGTGGAAGCCCTCGGTGTAGAGCTTGAAGTGGTGGATGAGCGCTTCCATGGAGCGCTTCATCTCGCCCCGGCGCGGCGGCGAGACCTTGTGGTCCTGGATCCGCACCGGCCCGTCCGGCAGTTCCTTCAGGCACTGCCGGATGATCCGGTTGCTCTGCCGCATCTCGTCCATGCGCACCAGGTAGCGGGCGTAGCAATCGCCCGTGAGCCCGACCGGAATGTCGAAATCCATCCGGTCGTAGACGTCGTAGGGCTCGGCCTTGCGCAGGTCCCACGGCACCCCGGAGGCACGCAGGCAGGGGCCGGTGAATCCCCAGTCGAGCGCCTGGGCCTCGCTGACGATGCCGATGTCCACCGTGCGCTGCTTGAAGATCCTGTTCTCGGTCAGCAGGCTTTCCAGGTCGTCCATGAATTTCGGGAACTGCTCGGTATAGGCCCAGATGTCGTCGGCCAGTCCCGCCGGCAGGTCCAGGTTGACGCCGCCGGGCCGGAAGTAATTGGCATGGAGCCGGGCGCCGGAGACGCGCTCGTAGAACCCCATCAGTTCCTCGCGCTGCTCGAAGCCCCAGAGCGACGGGGTGATGGCGCCGACGTCGAGCGCGTAGGTGGTGATGTTCAGCAGGTGGTTCAGGATGCGGGTGATCTCCGCGAACATCACCCGGATGTACTGGGCCCGCGGCGGCGCCTGGATGCGCAGCAGCTTCTCGATGGCGAGCACGTAGGTGTGCTCCATGCACATCGGGGAGACGTAGTCGAGCCTGTCGAAATAGGGAATGGACTGGAGATAGGTCTTGTACTCGATGAACTTCTCGGTCCCGCGATGAAGCAGGCCGATATGAGGGTCGCAGCGCTCGACGACCTCGCCGTCCATCTCCATGATGAGGCGCAGGACGCCGTGGGCCGCCGGATGCTGCGGCCCGAGATTCATGGTGTAGGTCTTGATCTTGCCGGGCTCGGCGGCGTTGGTCGCGGTCTGGACGGCCATCACTTGTTGCTCCCCGGCTGGTCCCGGCCTGTCGGCGCCTCGGCCT
The DNA here is from genome assembly GCF_016765655.2 of Skermanella mucosa. Classification (NCBI taxonomy): domain Bacteria; kingdom Pseudomonadati; phylum Pseudomonadota; class Alphaproteobacteria; order Rhodospirillales; family Azospirillaceae; genus Skermanella; species Skermanella mucosa. The sequence continues at coordinate 3,385,869 of NZ_CP086106.1, read as the reverse complement.
TCTCGTCCCCGGCCAGCATGACGTTGGTCATGCCCTCCCAGGGGCTGAGGAAGTCGAAGGTGCGGAAATCCTGCTGCAGCTTCACGGGCTCGTAGATCACCCGCTTCTGTTCGTCGTCGTAGCGCATCTCGACATAGCCGGTCAGGGGGAAGTCCTTCCGCATGGGATGGCCCTCGAACCCGTAGTCGGTCAGGATCCGGCGCAGATCCGGATGGTCGGAGAAGAACACGCCGAACAGGTCCCAGACCTCCCGCTCGAACCAGTTGGCGACGGTATAGACGCCGGTGATCGAGGGGACCGGCGAGTCCTCGTCGGTGCTCAGCTTTATCCTGATGCGCTGGTTGTGCCGCAGGCTGATCAGATTGTAGATCACGTCGAACCGTTCGGCGCGCTGGGGATAGTCGGCGGCGGTGATGTCCATCATCTGCTGGAACTGGCACATGGTGTCGTCGCGCAGGAACGTCATCACCTTGACGGTGTCCTTCCGATCGATCCGGAGGACCAGTTCGTTCAGGAGAACCTCCGCCGACCGGACGGTGCCGGGCAGGCTGGCCTGGATGTGGTCTCCGAGCTTCTGAAGCGCTTCCGTATTCATCGCAAGTGTCCTTTCCCGCGTCGGCTTCGGTCGAGCCGACGCGGGCCACAAACAGTCCGCCGGGAAGGTCGTCCCCGGACCCTTCTGGTAGGTACCCTTTGGGCAGGGGGTGGCCGGTCAGGGGCCGGCGGCTATGCTTCCGCGGCGGCGCCTTCGCGCGGTGAGCGGACCCCGTCGATCCAGGTATCCAGAACGCCCAGGTCGGAATCGAGCAGGACGAGATCCGCCCGATATCCTGCCGCCAGCCGACCGAACCGGTCCTGCATGCCCAGGAACGTCGCCGGGTAGAGCGACGCCATGCGCAGGCTTTCCCCCAGCGGGAGGCCGAGAAGCCCGACGCAGTTCCTCACGGCCGACGCCATGTCGATGTCGGCACCGGCCAGGATGCCGCCTTCCGTGACCAGCCGGCCGTCCCGCCTGAGGATGCGCAGGCCGTACAGCTCGAATTCGGTCGCGTCGGTCCCCACCGGGGGCATGGCGTCCGTCACCAGGAACAGCCCGGCCGGCCCCTTGGCGGCCAGCGCCATCCGCAGGGTCGCCGGATCGACATGGACGCCGTCGGCGATGATGCCGCACCAGGTGCCGTTGCGTTCCAGCGCCGCCACGGCCACGCCCGGCTCCCGGCTGGTGATCGGGGGCATGGCGTTGAACAGGTGCGTGAAGCCGGTCAAACCGTGCCCGACGGCGTCGAGCGTACGGCGGTAGCCGGCGACCGTGTGCCCGGCCGAGACCACCACGCCGGCGCCGGCCAGCCGGTCGATCATCCCGTCTTCGACCTCCTCCGGGGCGAGGGTGACCAGCACCCGGCCATGGGGCAGCCGGTCCGGCAACCTGCAGAGGAAGTCAAGGTCGGCCTCGTCCGGCTGCCGGATGTACTGCGGGTCGTGGACGCCCGGCTTCCGCGGGCTGATGAACGGCCCTTCGAAATGGATGCCGAGGATGCCGCTTTCCGGCCGGCGCATGGCCGCGATCACGGCTTCCGCGGCGGGCTCCATCCGGGAGCGGTCGTCGGTGATCAACGTCGGCAGCAGCCCGGTGCAGCCGAACCGGCGCAGGGCGGCGGCCATCCGGAGGACGGTGCCCTCGCCGGGGTCGCCGTTGAACAGCACGCCGCCGGCGCCGTTGGCCTGCACGTCGATGAAGCCGGGGGCGAGCAGGCTTCCGGCCGGCAGCCGGACGATGTCGGCATGGGCGGGCACGTCCGCCTCCGGCATCACGCCGACGATCCGCCCGCCGTCCAGCGCGATGCCATTGCCTTCGATGATGGCGTCACCGGTGAATATCCGGCACCCGACCAGAAACTGTCCCAAAGGATGCGTCCTCTCTATCCGACCCGCCGCATCACCCTATAACAGCTGCCGGTCCGGGCGGCATCGCGGAAGATGACGCCCCGGCGTGGCGCTTACTCCGTGGGCGGCGCAGTTCCACCTGCTGGCCCATTGCCTGGCGGATGCGGCGCTCAACGCCCGGCCGCCGCGTCCCCTGGGCCTGCCGGCGCCGCCGCGTCAGCCTGGAGATGGGTCGGGTGGATGTGCTCGATCCGGAAACCGAAGCGGTCGGCCAGGGCGTCGGCGACCCGCTGGCGGTGACAGACGGCCGGGTCGGCCTCGAAGCAGAGCAGGGCGCAGGGACGCGCCTTGGCGACGTCGGCGGCGCGCAGCAGGTCGAACTCGGCCTCCCGCGTCGCCATCCGTTCGTCCACGATCCGCCAGAACAGGGCATGGTCGCCGCGCCGGGCGGCCATGCGGCCCTCCTTCGGCGTGCCCAGCCCCTTGAGGTGGAGATACTCGATCCCTACCGCTTCGAGGGAGGCGCGCAGCGTGCTCTTGGAGAAGCCGGCGCGCCGCGACAGGGGCAGGTCGCGGACATCCATCAGCACCTTGACGCCGGCCTGCTTCAAGGCCGCGAGCACCGCGTCCGACGAGGCCCGCTCGTAGCCGACGGTCCAGATGGTTGGCCCGATGGGTGGCGCTGGGGCCATGCGGCTTCCTCCTGTTCGGTTTTGCCATGATGCGGTCCAGGCCGATCCTGTACAGTCGGGTGAGGCTCGGCAAGGAGGTTGACGATGGATCTTCTGGAAACGCTCGTCGTTGCGCGCACCGGGGATATCGGCGGGTTCGCGGTCCGCCGCGCCCTGCCGTCGGTAAAGCGGCGCATGGTAGGGCCGTTCGTGTTCCTCGACCAGATGGGGCCGGCGGAGTTCGTCATAGGCCACGGCCTGGACGTCAGGCCGCACCCGCATATCGGGCTCGCGACCGTCACCTATCTGTTCGAAGGCGAGATCCTGCATCGCGACAGCCTGGGCACGATCCAGCCGATCCAGCCCGGCGCCGTCAACTGGATGACGGCGGGCCGGGGCATCTCCCATTCGGAGCGCACGGCGCCGGAGTTGCGGGCGCGCGGCTTCAACCTGTTCGGCATCCAGTCCTGGGTCGCTCTTCCCGCCCATGCGGAGGAAACCGATCCCGCCTTCGTCCACCATCCGGCGGACGACCTGCCGCTGATCGAGGGCGAGGGCAAGCGCGTGCGGGTGATCGCCGGCTCCCTGTATGGGGCGGCGTCGCCGGTCGCGACGTTGACCGAGACCTTCTACGCCGATGCGGCGCTGGACGCCGGGGCCAGCATCCCGCTGCCCGCCGACCAGGAGGAGCGGGCGGTCTATGTTGTCCAGGGGCGGATCGATATCGCGGGCGACCGGTTCGAGCCGGGGCAGCTCCTGGTCTTCCGCCCCGGCGACGCGATCACCATCACCGCGCTAGAGCCTGCACGCCTGATGCTGCTGGGCGGGGCGGCGATGGACGGTCCCCGGCATATCTGGTGGAACTTCGTCTCCAGCTCGAAGGACCGCATCGAGCAGGCCAAGGCCGACTGGAAGGCCGGGCGCTTCGGCGCGGTGCCGGACGACGCGGAGTTCATTCCGCTGCCGGAGCGGTGACCCGCGCGCCGGCAGCGGCCGCGCTCCGGGTGGGCGCTTTCTGGAAGAGCGGCACCGGGGCGGACAAGGAGGTGGAGCCGAACAGGGCCGCCGTCTTGGGGGAGGTCACTATCGGAAGGGCCGAAAGGTCACTATTCCGCGTCGGAGCCGGCCGGGAGGGCTTTGCCGGCGTAGCGGGCCGGGTCGCGGGCCTGGCCGGGGCGGCCTCGGTAGTTTCGTCGTCCAGGTCGCAGTCCAGAGTCTCCAGGTCGGCGTCGGGGTGGGGCCTGTCGCCGAGGAAGTGGTGCGGGATGCGCTTGTCCTGGATCACGCCGCGCAGCTTCAGCCACAGTTCGACCGCGCGCAGGCCCAGCCCGAGGTTCTTGCGCTCCACCGCCTCGTCCATGATCGTCCTGACCAGGGTTGCCGCCTCCTCTAGGTCGGCTTGATGGCCGGCGCGGCGGTCGGCGCGGAGCTGGGCCACGCGGACCTGGATCTCCGGCTGGGTCATCAGGACGGCGCCGCGCTGCTTGGCGCCCTTGGGCGAGTAACCCGCCCGCCGCGCCGCTTCCGCCGCGCCGACGTTGCAGGCCATGGCCTGGCAGAAGGCTTCCTGGCGGGGCGGCAGCACGATCACGGGCGGGGCGGAGGCGGCTTGTGGCTGTGTCTGGGGCTGGTGGTCGAGCATGGCTGGGGCGCCTTGGCCGAAAGGGAACAGTTAGTGAACATTATCTCGAATTCGCGTTAGGTACAAGATATGTGGAGGGTGCGCGTCCTGCGGGCGGCGGGACGCCGCCCCTCCGCGAGGCTCCCGCTGAGGTGGCGCTGACCCCCCTCACCCCGACCCTCTCCCCCAAGGGGGCGAGGGAGCTTTGCTCGCGGCGACCGCTTTCCATACAGCGCCCCCTCGCCCCCTTGGGGGAGAGGGTTGGGGTGAGGGGGCGGGGCAAAACCCGTGCATGCCGCGCCCGGCGCCGTTCAGCTTATCGGCGCGGGGGAAGCCGGGGCTGAACGCGGCGATGTGCCGCGTCCGCCGACGGGTCGTGATGCCTCTTTCGGATGGATGATGTCACCGACGTCATCAAGAATGCGCGCCAGCACGTCGGAGGCCGAAATCTGGAACGGCCGCCCTACCTGTCGGGGGCTCTTCATGTTTTGGCAACCAAGCCGCTTCTTCTCGCCGCTCCGCTCCGCGTCCGGAAGTATCCGGACCATCGGAATGGCTCTCTGCCTGCTCGCGCCTGCGCTACTGTCGGCCTGCAAGACGAGCGAGCCGGCCTATACCTCCGGGCAGGTCGGAACGGTCGATTGCAAGGACTTCAGGATCCAGAGCCTTCGGCCGGAGTTCCAGGCGCCGGCCGAATCCAAATGCGTGATCGCGCGTACCGATGACGTGGAAGTGAACGGAACGGCTTTCGTCAGGGAGTTCAAAGCTCAGCAGGCGTGGATGCACGTGTTCTTCGAGCGACTGGCTCCGGTCGGCCACTTTGTCCTGGCACATAGCGAATTGCCGGGGCCTTTGATGGAAGTGGAACAGATCAAGAAGGAGTCGTCCGACTGGGAGGCGCTTCCACCGCTGGAGGTCTCGGGCGAGCGATATCAGCTCAGCCGCTTCCGGCTTCCCAAGGTGGGGATCCACTGCGTCGCCTTCCTTGCCAATGTGCTCCACCGGGACTTCGGTTATGAGGGACGGGTAAGTGGTTATTCCTGCCGGCCGCAGAAGAAGGGCGCCCTGTCCATGGACGACGTCAGGCGCGAACTGGAAGCCCTGCGCGTGGCCTATTGATACGGCGCTGGCCATGCCCCCGCCGGGGGCGGTCGGCTTTGCGCGTAATGCCGGCGCCTTTGAGTTCGCACGTGGATGACCGGATCAAGTCCGGTCATGATGATAGGGGGAGTTTCTGCCCGGATCCTTTGGTTTATTTGGGGTGGGCGCTGCGGCTCCGGACGGCCGGCGCGTCGGTGTCAGCGATCTGTGGATCGGACTTCGCCCGACAGGGCGAACGCCGACGCCGTGCATCGACGCTCCGGGATCGGTGTCGGCGTCGGCCTTCGGCCGAGGCCGACCTACGGACAGGCCATGATGATGGTGCCGGTGCGGATTACTGGAACAGCCCGAGCAGGGCCTGGGGGGCTTGGTTGGCGATCGACAGGGACTGGCCGGAAAGCTGCTGCTTGGCCTGGGCGGCCGACAGGGCCGCGGCTTCCTTGGCGAGGTCGGCGTCCACGATCTCGCCCAACCCCGTGTTGGTGGCGTCGATGATCGAGTTGTTGGACTTGATGGAATTGTTGACGCTCTTGGCGTCGGCCGACAGGGTGTTGAGGGCGGAGCCGAGATTGTCTTCCGCCTGGGCGAACTGGCCGCCGGGCTGGAGCAGGGACGCCGCGGCGCCAGCCGTGGAGACGTCGGCGTTGGACAGCACGTCCACAAGGGAAGTCTGGAGATCCTGCGCCCGGACCGAGACGGAGCCGCCGCTGCCGTTGGATACGATGTTCTGGTTCTGCGCGCCCTGGTCGAGCAGGTTGACGCCGTTATACTTGGCGTCCTTGACGAAGGCGCCGATGTCGCCGACCTGGTTCTTGAACTGGGCCTGATAGTTCGCGCGGTCGTCCGCGCTGAGGGACGGGTCGGACAGCTTGATCAGCGTGGCCCTGGCATCCTGGAGGGACGAGGAGATAAACTGCCCGGCCTTGACCGCGACGTCGATCATGCCCTTGCCCACGGCAAGCCGCTCGTTCGCCGCACCCAGCGCGGCGGTGTCGCCGCGCAACCCTTCCGCGACGCTGAAGGCGGCGCCGTTGTCGTAAGCGTCCGCCACCTTGCGCCCGGAGGCGATCCGCTTCTGCGACAATTGCGCAGCGCTCTCCGCCGCGCCGAAACTGCGGATCGAAGAGTATGAACCGGTGTTGGTGTTGAGTGAACTGATCATGGCGTCACCTCATGCTGCAGAATACCTCTTTATTGTGGATAAATCAACCGGCTTCCGATCTGGACCCCCATGCACGCTTACTTTGAGAACCTGCTCGACGCCTTGGCACCGGCGGATGTCGTCCAGCCGCCGCAGCGTCCCGGCGCGTTCGTCAGCTACTTCCTGAAGCCGATCGGCGGCCTCCTGGCCGTCACCCTCGTGGTGGCCGGGCTCGCGTCCTTCTCCGAGCTGGCGCTCTACGCTTTCCTGGGCTGGCTGGTGGACTGGATGGCGACGACAGGAAGGGAGGAATTTCTTCAGGTCCACGGCTGGTCGCTGGCGGGCATGGCGCTGGTCGCGGTCGTCATCCGCCCGGTGCTGGTGCTCGCCTCGCGCGGGCTGATCAACCTGACGCTGATCCCGGCGCTGACCAGCCGGGTGCGGTGGCGGAACTACCGCTGGGTGCTGCGCCAGAGCCTGACCTTCTTCCAGAACGACTTCGCCGGGCGGGTCGCACAGAAGGTGATGCAGACCGGGCCGGCGCTGCGCGAGGCCGTGGTCAACGTGATCGACGGCGTCTGGTTCCTGGTGACGTTCCTGATCGGCGCCATAGCCCTGTTCGCCGCCCTGGACTGGCGGTTGCTGGTCCCGGTGCTGGCCTGGATCGCCGCCTATGCCGCCGTCATCTGGGTCATGGTGCCGCCGGTCCGCCGGAAGTCGGAAGCCCTGTCGGAGGCGACCTCCGCGCTGTCCGGCCGGGTGGTGGACAGCTACACCAACATCCTGTCGGTCAAGCTGTTCGCCCATGCCGAGCGGGAGGACGAGTTCGTCCGGAGCGGGCTGGTGCGGCAACTGGCGGCCTACCGCGTGGTCATGCGCGCGATCTTCGACATGACGGTTGCCCTGACGGTGCTGAACAGCCTGCTGCTGTTCGCCATGACCGCGCTGGCGGTCCATCTCTGGCTGGCGGGGGCGATCACCACCGGGTCGATCGCGGTGGCGACGGGGCTGATCATCCGACTGACCCAGATGTCGGGCTGGATCCTGCGCACTGTGACGACCTTGTTCGAGAATATCGGGACCATCGAGAACGGCATCGAGACCATCTCCAGGCCCCATGGCGTGACGGACCGGCCGAGGGCGCCCGACCTCGTGGTGGGAAAGGGCGCGATCCGGTTCGACGACGTCCGCTTCCATTATGGCAAGGAAGGCGGCGTGATCGAGAACCTGTCGCTCGATGTCCGTCCGGGCGAGAAGGTCGGGCTGGTCGGGCGGTCCGGCGCCGGGAAATCCACGCTGGTCAACCTGCTGCTGCGTTTCTACGACCTGGAGGGCGGCCGCATCCTGATCGACGGCACGGATATCTCGACCGTGACCCAGGCCAGCCTGCGGGCGCATATCGGCGTGGTGAGCCAGGATACGGGACTTCTGCACCGCTCGATCGCCGACAACATCCGCTATGGCCGGCCGGACGCCACCCGGGAGGACATGGTGCGGGCGGCACGGCTGGCCGAGGCCGACCACTTCATCGACGGGTTGAGCGACCAGCGCGGGCGCGGCGGCTACGACGTGCTGGTCGGCGAGCGCGGGGTCAAGCTGTCGGGTGGGCAGCGCCAGCGGATCGCCATCGCCCGCGTGATCCTGAAGGACGCGCCGATCCTGGTGCTGGACGAGGCGACCTCCGCCCTGGATTCCGAGGTCGAGGCCGCCATCCAGGGCCAGCTCAAGACCCTCATGGAGGGCAAGACCGTAATCGCCATCGCGCACCGCCTGTCCACCATAGCGGCGCTGGACCGGCTGGTAGTGATGGACGGCGGCCGCGTCGTCGAAGAGGGCAGCCACCGCGAGCTGGTCCGGCGCGGCGGCCTCTACGCCCGCCTGTGGGAGCGCCAGTCCGGCGGCTTCCTGGGGCTGCCGGCGGAGTGAAGGGGTGTCTTGACGGGGCGGCGGGAGCGGTGGTTTGATTGGTTGTCTAACAAAATAGAACGGTCCGCACGAACGGTATCCGAAAAGGCCCACAAAGGGCCGGCATCCACTGGGAGGAAGCACATGAGGAAGTTCCTGGCCGCCACCGGCCTCGCGCTGGCGCTCGCCTTCTCGCACACCCCTGCGCAGGCTCAGAAGCCGACGATCCCGATCATCGTCAAGGACACCACGTCCTTCTACTGGCAGATCGTGCTGGCCGGCGCCCGGCAGGCCGGCATGGACCTGGGCGTCAACGTCCAGGAGCTGGGCGCCCAGTCCGAGGCCGACATCAACGGCCAGATCGGCATCCTGGAGAACGCCGTGTCCAGCAACCCGGCGGCCGTCGTGATCTCCCCCACCCAATTCGCGGCCCTGGGTCCGGCGATCACCGAGGCGGCGCAGCAGGTCAAGATCATCGGCATCGACAGTGCCGCGGACAGCAAGGCCTTCACCTCCTTCCTGACCACGGACAACGTCCAGGGCGGGCGCGCGGCGGCCGACGCGCTGGCGGCGGCAATCACCCAGCAGTACGGCGCCGCCGAGGGCGAGGTGGCGCTGATCACGTCGCTGCCGGGCGTCGGCTCGCTCGACCAGCGGGCCAAGGGCTTCAAGGAGCAGCTGGCCGCCAAGTATCCCAAGCTCAAGCTGACCGCCGACCGGGTCGCCGACGGGCAGCCGACCACCGGCCTGAACATCATGACCGACCTGATCACCGCCAATCCCAACCTGCGGGGCGTCTTCGCCAGCAACCTGATCATGGCGCAGGGCGCGGGGCAGGCCATCGCGGAGAACAACCTGGGCGAAAAGATCAAGCTGGTCGGCTTCGACAACGACGAGCGGCTGGTCAGCTTCCTGAAGGAGGGCGTGATCGCGGCCCTGGTGGTCCAGGACCCGTACCGCATGGGCTATGACGGGGTGAAGACCGCCCTGGCCGCTTCCAAGGGCGAGGCAGTGCCGGCCGAAGTGGACACCGGCGTCAACGTGATCACCAAGGCCAACATGAACGACCCCCGGTCGCAGGAGCTGCTGAACCCGAAGGTCAAGTGATGACGGCGGCGCCGGCTGCCGCGGGCGCGGCGGCCGTCCCGACGCTGGAGCTCCGCAGGCTCGACAAGCGGTTCGCCGGGACCCATGCGCTGAAGGCGGTCAGCCTCGGGTTCCTGCCCGGCGAGGTCCACGCGATCGTCGGCGAGAACGGGGCCGGCAAATCGACGCTGATCAAGCTGCTGACGGGGGTCTATCCCAAGACCTCCGGCAGCATCCTGTGGCAGGGGCGGGAGGTCGAGTTCGCCGGCCCGCAGGACGCGCTGGCGCTGGGCATCAACGCGGTCCACCAGGAGGTGGTGCTGTGCCCGCACCTGACGGTCGCGGCCAACATCTTCCTGGGCGACGAGGCCACCCGGTTCGGCCTGCTGCGCAAGCGGGAGATGAACCGCCGCGCGCAGGAGATCCTGGACGGGCTGGGCTTCCACCTGCCGGCCGACGCCATGCTGAGCGACCTGACCATCGGGCAGCAGCAGCTGGTGGCGACCGCGCGGGCGGCCAGCCGGGGCACCCGCTTCCTGGTGTTCGACGAGCCGACCGGCTACCTGACCCGAGCGGAGACCGACCAGCTCTTCGCCCTGATCCGCCGGCTGCACGCCGAAGGCGTCACGATCATCTATATCAGCCACCGGATGGAGGAGATCTTCCAGATCGCCGACCGCGTCTCGGTGCTGCGCGACGGGCAGCTGATCGGGACGCATGTGGTGGCCGAGACCAACGAGCGCGACCTGATCCGGGAGATGGTGAACCGGCCGCTGGACGAGGTCCACCACAAGGAGGCGATCCCCCTCGGCGAGACCCTGCTGGAGGTGCGCGGCCTGAGCGGCCCGGGCTTCCAGGACGTGTCCCTGACGGTGCGGCGCGGCGAGATCGTCGGGCTGTACGGCCTGATCGGGGCGGGGCGGAGCGAGTTCGTGCAGTGCCTGTTCGGCCGGACCCGCAAGACGGCGGGCGATGTGCGGCTGAGGGGCCAGGCGGTCGATTTCCGGCGGGAGGCCGACGCGATCGGCAACGGCATCGTGCTGCTGCCGGAAAGCCGCCGCGACCAGGGGCTGTGCCTGAACCTGCCGGTGGGCTTCAACCTGAACCTGCCGGTGTTCCACCGGATCAGCGTCGCCGGCTTCATCCAGCCGGGCGAGGAGCGCGCCCGGGCGGAGAAGCAGATGAGGGACCTGCGGATCGTCGCCGCGTCGCGCAGCGTCGACGCCCTGACCCTGTCGGGCGGCAACCAGCAGAAGATCGTGATCGGCAAATGGCTGAACCACGGCGCAGACCTCTTCATCTTCGACGAGCCGACCGTGGGCGTCGATGTCGGCACCAAGGCGGAGATCTACAAGCTGATGGCGGCGCTGCTGAGGAACGGCGCCGGGATCATCCTGATCTCCTCCTACCTGCCGGAGGTTCACGACCTGGCCGACACCCTGCACGTCTTCCGCAAGGGGCGGCTGACGGCCAGCTTCGGCCATCGCGGTACCGACCATGAATCCATCCTCGCCGAGGCGATAGGGACCTGAGGGCGGGACCTGAGGCCGGGACCTGAGGAAGCAGAAGAACCTATTCAAGGGATCCGCCCACAATGGCTGACAACCATGGCTGACATGGCAATCGCGACCAAGCCCCGGCGGGGGCTCCGCTTCGGCTTCCTGCTGAACCTGACTCTGCTGGGCCTGCTGCTGCTGATGTGGCTGGCGCTGAGCGTCACGACCGACAGCTTCATGACCACCAACAACATCGTCAACCTGCTGCGCCAGGCGTCGCTGTGGGCGATCATCGCGATCGGGCAGACCTTCGTGATCATCACCGGCGGGATCGACCTGTCGGTCGGCGCGGTGGTCGGGCTGTCGAGCACGGTGGTGGCGTTGCTGCTGAAGGCCGACGTGCCGATCTGGCTGGCGGTCACGCTGACGCTGCTGCTGGGGCCGGTGATCGGCGGTTTCCACGCCTTCGGCATCCTGAAGCTGGGGCTGCCGCCCTTCATCATGACGCTGGCGACGCTGACGGCGTTCCGGGGCATCGGGCTGCTGATGACCAACGGCGCCACCATCAGCGGCTTCCCCCCGGCATTCACCGGCTTCTCCCGGCTGGAGCTGCTGGGCATCCCGTCGCTGTTCTGGGTGGTGATCCTGATCGCGATACCCAGTTACATCCTGCTGCACCACAGCCGCTGGGGCCGCTACATCTACGCGGTCGGGAGCAACGCGGAGGCCGCCCGGCTGAGCGGCGTCCACATCGCCAGGACCATCTACCTGGCCTACATCCTGTCTGCGACGCTGGCCTGCCTGGCCGGTGTGTTGACCGCCAGCCGGATCGCGATCGGCGTCGCGACCACCGGCGAGGGCTGGGAGCTCCAGTCGATCGCGTCGTCGGTGATCGGCGGGACCAGCCTGTTCGGCGCGGTCGGCAGCATCACCGGGCCGCTGCTCGGCTCGATGCTGCTGACGACCATCAACAACGGCGCCAACCTGCTGAACGTGAACCCGTTCTGGCAGCGGATCATCACCGGCTTCCTGATCATCGCGATCGTCTTCTTCGACCAGCTGCGCCGGCGCAAGAAGCGGTGAGCGAGGAGGGTGCGCGTCCCGCGCACCTTGGGCGGCGTCTCGCCGCCCCTCCTGGGATCAGCGCGACGAGGAGGCGCGCCAGAGGTCGATGCCGCCGTCCGTGGCGAAGCGGTCGATCTCGGCCAGCTCCTCGGGCGTCAGGGGCGAGCCGTTGAGGGCGTCCAGGCTGTCGTCGAGCTGCTCGACGGTGCGGGCGCCGATCAGGGCCGAGGTGACGCGGGGATCGCGCAGCACCCAGAGCAGGGACATCTGGGCCAGCGACTGGCCACGCCGCCGGGCGATCTCGTTGAGCTGGCGGATGCGCTGGATATTGTCCTCCGACAGGAAGCCCTCCTTGAGGGAGCCGCCGCGGGTGGCGCGGGAGCCGTCCGGGATGCCGTCCAGGTACTTGGAGGTCAGCATGCCCTGGGCCAGCGCCGAGAAGGCGATGCAGCCGATACCCAGTTCCTCCAGCGTGTCGAGCAGCCCGTCCTCGATCCAGCGGTTCAGCATGGAGTAGGAGGGCTGGTGGATCAGGCAGGGGGTGCCCATGGACTTCAGGATGTCGGTCGCCTTGCGCGTCATCTCCGGCGAGTAGGAGGAGATGCCGACATAGAGCGCCTTACCCTGGCGCACCGCCTGGGCCAGCGCGCCCATGGTCTCCTCCAGCGGGGTGTTCGGGTCCACCCGGTGCGAGTAGAAGATGTCGACATAGTCCAGGCCCATGCGCTTCAGGCTCTGGTCCAGGCTGGCGGTCAGGTACTTGCGGGAGCCGAAATTGCCGTAGGGGCCGGGCCACATGTCGTAGCCGGCCTTGGTCGAGATCACCAGCTCGTCGCGGTAGGGGCGGAAGTCGGACGCCATCCAGCGGCCGAAATTCTCCTCGGCGGAGCCGGGCGGCGGGCCGTAGTTGTTGGCCAGGTCGAAATGGGTGACGCCCCGGTCGAAGGCCCGGCGCAGCACGGCGCGGCCGGTCTCGAAGACGTCCTTGCCCCCGAAATTCTGCCACAGGCCGAGCGAGATCGCCGGCAGGTCGAGCCCGCTGCGGCCACACCGGCGGTAGGAGAGCCGTCCGTAACGGTCGGCGGCGGCATCATAGGGCATGGAAAGCTCTCTTCCTGTCGAAACGCTGTCGGGAAAGAGGCTTAACGCGGCGCACCGCCCGCCTGTTGCCGCCCATGCTCAGGCGGAATAGCCGATGCGCAGCAGCAGCGGCCAGCGGACCTGCCGGACCTCGCCGGCGTCGGGCCACAGCCGGGCGACCGCCTCGGCGAAGCCGGGCAGGGGGTCGAGGCCCTGCTTCTCCGCCGCCTTGAGCGCCGACCAGGTGCCGATATAGCCGATGAATTTCGGCCGGTCCCACTGCGCGGTCATGTCGATCCGAGGCGGCGGCGCTTCGCGGAAGGGGAAGTCGAGGTCGCGGTAGCCGGTGTCCACCAGCTTCCGCTCGGGCGGCCAGAAGCGGCCGATGCCGCCGGGGCCGTCGCCATAGAACTCGTCCACCGCGGCGTCCAGGGCGGGGTCGATCCGCAGCAGCCCGTAGCCGACCAATGCTGCGAGCCCGCCGGGCCTGAGCACCCGGCGCACCTCCTCCCAATAGGCGGGCAGGTCGAACCAGTGGGCGGCCTGGGCCGCGACGGCGAGGTCGCAGCTCCCGTCCGGCAGGCCGCTCGCCTCCGCCCTCGCCACCCGGTAGGCGACGCGGGGATGGGGCGTGGCCTGCGCGATCTGCTCCGCGCTGGCGTCGGTCGCCTCGACCCGGTCGAACTCGGCGCCGAGCAGGACCGAGAGCTGACCGGACCCGCAGCCGCTGTCGAGGGCCAGCCGGCGCGCCGGGGCGGCGGAAGCCAGCGCCTGGGCCAGGGCGGGCGGGTAACTTGGGCGGCAGTCCGCGTAGAGGGCGGCATGACCGGAGAAGAGATCCTTGAAACCGCCCATGCGCCCTCCTCTAAGGATATGTCAGGCGTGCGCCCCTCTGGCGGGGGCGGGATCGCCGCCGGTTCCGACACCGTAACGCCCGATCGTCAGGCCTTCCAGGTCGATGTCGGCGGCGCGGCCGGAGACCATGTCGGCCAGCACGCGGCCGGAGCCGGCGGCCATGGTCCAGCCCAGGGTGCCGTGGCCGGTGTTGAGGTACAGGTTGGCGAGGGGAGTCGGGCCGATGATCGGCGGGCCATCGGGAGTCATGGGGCGGAGGCCGGTCCAGTACTCGGCCCGCGACACGTCGCCGCCGCGGGGGAACAGGTCGGTTACCACATGGTCCAGCGGCCCCCGGCGCGACGGGCGGAGGGTGAGGTCGTAGCCGGCCAGCTCGGCCGTGCCGCCGACTCGGATGCGGTCGCCGAGGCGGGTGACGGCGACCTTGTAGGTCTCGTCCATCACGGTCGATTCCGGCGCGCCGGCCGGGTCGGTGATCGGCACGGTCAGCGAGTAGCCCTTGACCGGGTAGACCGGGATGCGGATGCCGAGCGGCTTCAGCAGCAGCGGCGAATAGCTGCCCAGAGCCACCACGTAGCGGTCGGCCGTCAGCTCGCCCTGGTCGGTCACCGCGCCGGTGATCCGGCGGCCGTCGCCGGTCAGGCGCCGGATGCCGACGCCGTACTTGAAGGTGACGCCCAGGTCCCGGGCGCGCTCGGCCAGCGCCTGGGTGAACTTGAAGCAGTCGCCGGTCTCGTCCCCGGTCAGGCGCAGGCCGCCGGCGAACTTCTCGCGCACCTGGGCCAGCGCCGGCTCCGCCGCGATGCAGCCGTCGCGGTCGAGCAGCTCGAACGGCACGCCGAAGCGCTTCAGGATTGCGATATCGGCGCCGGTGGCGTCGAGCTGTTCCTGCTTGCGGAAGAGCTGGAGCGTGCCCTTGCTGCGCTCGTCGTACCGGATGCCGGCCTCGGCGCGCAGGTCGCGGAGCGTGTCGCGGCTGTACTCGGCGATGCGGACCATCCGGGCCTTGTTGGTCTCGTACCGCTCCGCCGTGCAGTTGCGCAGCAGGGACAGGCCCCACATCCACTGCGCCGGGTCCGGCTTCGGCCAGATCACCAACGGCCTGTTCTTCATGAACAGCCACTTGACCGCCTTGAACGGCAGGCCCGGCGCCGCCCAGGGGGAGGAGTAGCCGGGGGAGACCTCGCCCGCGTTGCCGTAGCTGGTCTCCAGCCCCGCCCCGGGCTGGCGGTCCACCACGGTGACCTCGTGGCCGGCCTTGGCGAGGAAGTAGGCCGAGGTGACGCCGATGACGCCGCTGCCGAGAACCAGTACCTTCACGAGACGGTCTCCTTGGGTGAGGGGAAGGGGCGGTCTCAGCCGCCGAGATAGTGGCGGAAATACCGGCCGCCGAGGCTGGTCAGGATCTCGTAGCCGATGGTGCCGGCGGCCTCGGCCACGGCGTCCACCGGGTTGTGCTCCCCGATCAGGTCGACCATGCTGCCGGGATCGGGCGGGAGGCCGCCGAGGGCGGAGACGTCGAGCGTGACGGTATCCATGGAGACGACGCCGACGACCGGCAGGCGGACGCCGCCGCGCCACGCCGCACCCCGGTTGCCCAGGCTGCGCAGATAGCCGTCGGCATAGCCGACGGAGACGGTCGCGATGCGGGCGGGGCCGGGCGCGGTCCAGCTTCCGCCGTAGCCGACGCGGGCGCCGGCCTCGATGTCGCGCACCTGGATCACCCGCCCCTGGAGGCGGACCACGCCCCGCATCGGGTTGGGCGCCCCCGCGATCGGGGCGACGCCGTAGAGCGCGGCACCCGGCCGGGCCAGGTCGAAATGGTAGTCGGGGCCGAGGAAGATGCCGGAGGAATTGGCGAAGCAGCCCGGCGCCGCCGGCAGCCGGGCGCGGGCCTCGCGGAAGCGGGCGAGTTGTTCGGCGTTCATCCCGTGGGACTGCTGCTCCGCGCAGGCGAGATGGCTCATCACGAAGCGCATCTCGATGCCGTCGAGCCGGGCCGGGTCGCCGGCCAGCAGGTCCATCTCCCGCGCCGACAGGCCCAGGCGCGACATGCCGGTATCGACCTGGAGGATCGCCGGCAGCCGGCGGCCGAGGGACCGGGACAGGCCGGTCCAGGCGTCGATCTGGGGCAGGCTGTTGAGCACGGGGATGATGCGGTGGGCGATGCAGTCGGCCTCCACCCCCGGCATCACGCCGTGCAAAACGAACAGGTCGGCATCGTCGGGAAGGTGGGGCCGAAGCGCTATCGCCTCGTCCAGATGGGCGACGAAGAAATGCCGGCACCCCTCGGCGGCCAGGGCCGGCGCCACCCGGGAGGCTCCCAGCCCGTAGGCGTCGGCCTTGACGACGCCGGCGCAGGCGGTGCCGCCCAGCCGGTCGCGGAGCAGACGGTAGTTCGCGCGGATCGCGTCGAGATCGACGGTCAGCACGGCGCCTGCGCTTGCTTCACGGGTGTCCAGCATGGGGAGCCTTCTCCGGTTTCGGTAGAGATGTATTCAGCAATCGCCGTGCCAAGCGGGAAAATGCCGATGGCCGGCGGGGCGGGCGGTTCCGGCGGGTGCCGGGCTGTACGCGGATGTTTACGGCGGGCGGCATGGGGCGGGATTCCGGCGCGATTTTCCCTGGGATGCAAGGGTATGGGAAGTCCGTATCGGATTCGTTACACTGTAAGCGATCTTGTACGGAGTGTCCCGGCGTGCGCATCGCCATCAGCTTCACCGACCGCGTCGGCATCGCCCACGAGGTCCTGGCAGTCCTCGCCGCCCGGCGGCTGAACGTCGTCGCGGTGGAGGTCGATCCGCCCGACATCTTCATCGACGCGCCCGAGCTGGCCGGCGAGGCGCTGGACGGGCTGCGGCAGGCGCTGCTGGAGGTCGCGGGCGTCGAGGGCGTGGCCCCGGTGGACATGCTGCCGGGCATGCGCCGCCGCCTGCATCTGGCGGCGGTGCTGGCGGCGATGCCGGACCCGGTGCTGGCGGTCGATGCCGAGGGGACGGTGATCCTGGCCAACGCCGCCGCCGACGACATCGTGGGCGAGGCGGCCCTGTCCGGCGGGGGCTTGTCCGGCAAGGGGATCGCGGAGCTGACCGGCGACGGGGATTTCCAGCGCGAGATGGTCGCCAACGGGTTCCAGGTGCCGGCGCGGGAGGTGATGCTGTGCGGGCAGCCGTTCCAGGTCGATGTCCGGCCGATCGCCGACCAGCCGTCCCGGGTGGCCGGCGGCGTGCTGACGCTGCACGCGCCGAGCCGGATCGGCGAGCGGCTCCAGGCGCTGCGTAACTTCGACGAGGGCGGCTTCGACGCGATCCTGGGCGATTCCCCCGCCATGACGGGGCTGAAGGCCCGGGCCGCCCGATTGGCCGCGGTCGAGGCGCCGCTGCTGATCCTGGGCGAGACGGGGACCGGCAAGGAGCTGATCGCCCATGCCTGCCACCGGGCCAGCAGCAGGATGGGCAGGACCTTCCTGGCGCTGAACTGCGCGGCCTTGCCGGAGAACCTGGCCGAAAGCGAGCTGTTCGGCTATGCGCCGGGTTCCTTCACGGGGGCGCAGCGCGGCGGCAAGCCGGGGTTGCTGGAGCTGGCGCACCAGGGCACCGTTTTCCTCGACGAGGTCGGCGAGCTGTCGCCCTATCTCCAGGCCAAGCTGCTGCGGTTCCTGAACGACGGCAGCTTCCGCCGGGTCGGCGGCGACCACGAGATGAAGGTGGACGTGCGGATCATCAGCGCCACCCATCGCAAGCTGGACCAGATGGTGGCGGAGGGCGGCTTCCGCGAGGACCTGTATTACCGCCTGAACGTGCTGGCGCTTCAGGTCCCGCCGCTGCGGGAGCGCGGCGACGACATCCTGCTGCTGGCCCGCCACTTCATCCTGCGCGCCTGCGCCCAGGTCCAGCGCCGGCCCTGCCGGCTGACCGCGGGCGCCGCCGCCGCGCTGCTGGCGAACCCGTGGCGCGGCAACGTGCGGCAGCTGGAAAGCGTGATCTTCCGGGCGGTGACCATGACCGACGGCCCCTGGCTGGACGCGCCCGACCTGGAGATCGCCACCTCGCGCATGGCGGCGGAGCCGGGGCGGGGCGGCGATGGTGCCGGCGAAGAGGACGCCGGGAGCTGGGAGGAGGCGGTCGCCGAGTTCGAGCGCGCGCTTCTGGACCGCCTGTTCCCGCGCTTCCCCTCCAGCCGCAAGCTGGCGGCGCGGCTGAAGACGTCGCACACGATGGTGGCGAACAAGCTGCGGAAATACGGAATTCCGCAGGGGCGGGGGAGCTGAGGCGGGGGTTAGGGGTGAAGCGGCCAGCGTGGTCGGTGCTCGCGGGCTCCAGGGGGTGGTCTTTTTGGGTGATCCCTGCTTGGTCATGAAAGCCCTGGCTTTTCCAGGAACGGCACCTCCGGCACGACTTGCCCGGCAAATGCGCGCCGCTTGACCGCGGTCAAGGAATCTCCGACCGGCGCAGTCAAGTTTGTCCCCAGGCCATTGGCCGCCAGCATCCCGACGGCTCCCGGATAGCATCCCGGGGCGGGTTCCGGAACGCGGCGGCAAACCCGAGGAGACTTCCCATGACACACGTCGGACGCGGCAAGCCATGAGCGAGCGCCTGACCAAGGCCGCGGCACGCAACATCTTCTACGGCGGCTCGGCCTTCTTTTTCCTGGTCTTCGTCGGACTGACGGCGATGAGCCACGGCTACATCCTCGAAACCGGGACCGACGCCGAAACGCTGACCGACGGCGTCGCCCGCGGCAAGGCGGTGTGGGAGAAGAACTCCTGCATCAACTGCCACACCATCCTGGGCGAGGGCGCCTACTTCGCGCCCGAGCTGGGCAACGTCATGCATCGCTGGGAGGTCCAGGGCGACCCGGAGGCCGCCTTCGACACCCTGAAGGCCTGGATGGAGGCCCAGCCGACCGGCATCGAGGGCCGGCGCCAGATGCCGCAGTTCCACCTGACCGACCAGGAGATCCGGGATCTCGCCGACTTCCTGCGCTGGACCGGCACGATCGATACCCAGGGCTGGCCGCCCAACAAGGCAGGCTGAGGAGAGCTCCCGCCATGAGATACCAATCCCAGAAGGTCGCCCACGTCTATTTCGCCGGCGCCCTGCTTCTCTTCGTCGTGCAGGTCCTGGTCGGGACGCTGGGCGGGCTGGTCTATGTCCTGCCCAATACCCTGTCGGAGCTGCTGCCCTTCAACATCATCCGCATGATCCATACCAACGCGCTGATCGTCTGGCTGCTGATGGGCTTCTTCGGTGCCGGCTACTACCTGGTGCCGGAGGAGGCCGAGACGGAGCTGTTCAGCCCGACGCTGGCCTATGTCCAGTTCGGCCTGTTCATGTTCGGCGCGCTGGCCGCGGTGGGCAGCTACCTGTTCGGCATCCACGAGGGGCGGGAGTTCCTGGAACAGCCGCTGTGGATCAAGATGGCCATCGTCGTGGTCGCCCTGATCTACCTGTTCAACCTGTCCATGACCGTGCTCAGGGGCCGGCGCACCGCCGTCACCAACGTGCTGATGCTGGGCCTGTGGGGCATCGCGGTCTTCTTCCTGTTCGCCTTCTACAATCCCAGCAACCTGGCGCTGGACAAGATGTACTGGTGGTACATCGTCCATCTCTGGGTGGAGGGCGTGTGGGAACTGGTGATGGCCTCGGTCCTGGCCTTCATGATGATCAAGCTGACCGGCGTCGACCGCGAGGTGGTCGAGAAGTGGCTCTACGCCATCGTCGGCCTGGCGCTGTTCAGCGGCCTGCTGGGCACCGGCCACCACTATTACTGGATCGGCACGCCGGGCTACTGGCAGTGGATCGGCAGCCTGTTCTCGACGCTGGAGGTGGCGCCCTTCTTCGCCATGGTCGTGTTCGCCTTCGCCATGGTGTGGAAGGGCGGGCGCGACCACCCGAACCGGGCGGCGCTGCTGTGGGCGCTGGGCTGCGCCGTCATGGCGTTCTTCGGCGCCGGCGTCTGGGGTTTCCTGCACACCCTGGCGCCGATCAACTACTACACCCACGGCACCCAGGTGACCGCGGCCCACGGCCATCTCGCCTTCTTCGGCGCCTACGTGATGCTGAACCTGGCGATCATGTCCTACGCCATGCCGTACCTGCGCAACCGCCAGCCCTATCACCAGGTGCTCAACGTGTGGAGCTTCTGGCTGATGACCTCGGCCATGGCGTTCATGACCTTCTCGCTGACCTTCGCCGGCGTCGTGCAGGTCCATCTGCAGCGCGTGCTCGGCATGGGCTACATGGAGGTCCAGGACCAGCTCGCCCTGTTCTACTGGATGCGTCTCGGCTCCGGCGTGGTGGTGCTGATCGCGGCGCTGATGTTCGTCTACTCGATGTTCGGCCCGGTCCGCCGGGAGAGCCCGGCCGGACGGCCGCGCTCCCTGCAACCCGCCGAATGACCCCGAGGCCGTCCCAGGAGTTGCGACCATGCCCGACAGCCTGCCCGCCGACATCACGGCCGACATCGCGGCCGACATCCCGTACTACGAGGCCACCGGCGACGAGTGCGAGCTTTTCGCCCATGCCTACGCCCACAACCTGCCCCTTCTCCTCAAAGGGCCGACCGGGTGCGGCAAGACGCGGTTCGTGGCCCACATGGCGGCCCGCCTGGGCCGCCCGCTCCACACCGTCTCGTGCCACGACGACCTGACCGCCGCCGACCTGACGGGCCGCTACCTGCTGAAGGGCGGCGACACGGTGTGGGTCGATGGCCCGCTGACCCGGGCCGTCCGCGAGGGCGCCATCTGCTACCTGGACGAGGTGGTCGAGGCGCGCAAGGACGTCACCGTGGTGCTGCATCCCCTGACCGACGACCGCCGCGTCCTGCCGCTGGAGCGCACCGGCGAGACCCTCCAGGCGCCGCCCGGCTTCATGCTGGTGGTCTCGTACAATCCGGGCTACCAGAACATCCTGAAGAGCCTGAAGCCGAGCACCCGGCAGCGTTTCCTCGCGGTGGAGTTCGACTTCCCCCCGCCGGAGCGCGAGGCGGAGATCGTGTCGCGGGAGAGCGGCCTGGCGGTCGAGCGCTGCCGGCCTCTGGTCCGCCTCGCCGGGGCGCTGCGCGAGCTCAAGGGGCAGGACCTGGAGGAGGGCGTCTCGACCCGCCTGCTGGTCTACTGCGCCACCCTGATATCGTCGGGCATGCGCCTGGAGCGCGCGGTCCTGGCGGCGCTGATCGAGCCGCTGACCGACGATCCCGATATCCGCAGGGCGCTGCTGCGGGTCGTCGACATCACGCTCGGCTGAGGGCGCCATGGTTTCTCTCTTCGAACCGGAAGAAACGGTCGGCCAGGCATGGCACCGGCTGGTCGGCGGCTCCGGCAGCTACCGCCGCCATGCCGATGCCGCCGTCGAGCTGGACGGGATCCGGACCGGCCTGGGCGTGATGTTCCGGGCGCTGGGCGGCGCTGGCGGCGTCCGCCTGGCGGCCTGCGGGCCTGCCGCCTCCGGCCATCGGCTCGGCCTGCTCCAGCGGATCGGCCTGGGCACGGAGAAGGTGGACATGGCCCGGTTCGACGGAGCGACCCTGGAACTGCCGGCCCGGATCGACTGCTTCCCCGACCGCGCCGACAACGAGGCGCTGTACGAATGGCTGGTCGCCTGGTTCGCCTGCGCCGAGCCGGTGCACGTCCCGGAGGATCCCCTGCAGGCCGATGTCGCCCGGCTGCGCGTCGCGGCCGCCACGACCTCGTTCGCGCTCGCCGCCTGGCCCGGCCTGGGGAAGCTGCACGGGCGGCTGTGCCGGGCCATGCTGGATGCCCGCCCGGTGCGTAGGTTGCCGCCGCCGGAAGCGGCGATCGAAGCCGCCGTGACGGCACTGCTGGGCGGGCCGGCGGCCGGGCAGGGCGGGTGCTACGCGATCGCCCGCATCCTCGACCCGACGGTACCGCTGGAGGAGTGGAAGGCCGGGCGCGGCTACCGGCGCTTCCTGCCCGTTCCGCTCTGGGGCGAGGCGGTGCCTCCCCGGGCCGCGACGCCGCGCGCCGCCCGGCAGGACGGCGAAGGCGGCGATCCGGCGTCGCCTGCCGACGGCAAGCGCCGGCGCGCCGCCCGGCGCGACAACGACCAGACCCGGCGCAACGATCCGCTGATGCTCAACCGGTTCGAGAAGATCATCGGCCTGTCCGAGATGGTGAACATCAACCGCGCGGTCGAGGACGACGACGAGGACGGTGCCTGCAAGGCGGCAGACGACCTGGACGAGCTGAGCGTCGGCGAGCACGACCGGCGCGCCGCGACCAGGCTGCGCATGGAACTCGACCTGGCGGCGGAAGCGGTCGATCCGTCGTCCCTGGACTCCGGCCTGACCTATCCGGAATGGGACCATGTCCGCGGCGTGCTGCTGCCCGGCCATTGCCGGGTGATCGCCGGGCCGGCCCCGGCGGGGGACCCGGACGCGCCGGAGACGTGGCGGCCCGACGCCGCGGCGCGCCGCCGCATTCGTCTGGTGCGCCGCCAGTTCGAGGCCCTGCGGCCCCGCCGCCAGCGCCTCTCCGCCCAGCCCGACGGCGACGAGCTGGACCTGTCGTCCCTGGTCCGGTCGGTCGCCGACCGTCGGGCGGGCGGTCCCGGCAGCGACCGGCTCTACACCGCGGTACGGCCGGTGGCGCGCGACCTTTCTGTCGCGGTGCTGGTGGACGTGTCGCTGTCCACCGACGGCTGGATCGACGGGCACCGCGTGCTGGACGTGGAGAAGGAGGCTTTGCTGGCGCTCAGCCACGGACTGGCCGCGTGCCAGGACGAGCACGGCATCTTCACCTTCACGTCGCGCCGGCGCGAGCAGGTGCATGTCCGCACGGTCAAGGACTTCGACGAACCGATGGGCGACCTGGTGGACCGGCGCATCGGCGCGCTGAAGCCCGGCCACTACACAAGGATCGGCGCCGCCGTGCGCCACGTGGCGAAACGGCTGGCCGAACGTCCGCACCATCACCGGCTGCTCCTGCTGCTCTCGGACGGCAAGCCCAACGACATGGACCATTACGAGGGCCGCTACGCGATCGAGGACACCCGCATGGCGATCCGCGAGGCGCGCCGCGCCGGGCTGAAGGTGTTCGGGGTGACCGTGGACGAGCAGGCGCGGGACTATTTCCCCTACCTGTTCGGCCAGGGCTCCTTCGCGATCTTTCCCCACGTGGCCCGGCTGCCGTCCGCGCTCCCCGCGATCTACCGCCAGATCTCCTGCGGCTGACGCCTTGCCGGGGAGCGTTTGCCGCCCAAGCGGGAAACGCTCCCCGGCACGCGGCGGTCAGGCTTTCGGCCGGAAGGCCTTGCAGACCGCCGGATCGGTCTCAAGCCGGTGGCCGCCGATCAGGTCGATGCAGTAGGGAACGGCGGGAAAGACCGCTTCCAGGCAATCGGCGATGGCCGAGGGCTTGCCCGGCAGGTTCACGATCAGGCTTCGGCCCCGGATGCCGGCGGTCTGCCGCGACAGGATCGCGGTCGGAACGACCCGCAGGCTGACGGAGCGCATCAGCTCCCCGAAGCCGGGCATCATCCGCTGGCAGACCGCCTCCGTCGCCTCAGGGGTCACGTCGCGCAGGGCGGGGCCGGTGCCCCCGGTGGTGACCACCAGGGAGCAGCCCTCGGTATCGCAAAGCTCGACGAGCCGGCCCTCGATCTCCGGCCGCTCGTCGGGGACGAGGCGCCGGACCGCGCGCCAGGGCGTGACCAGCAGGCGCGCCAGCTCCCGCTCGATCGCGGGGCCGCCCAGATCCTCGTAGACGCCCCGACTGGCACGGTCCGACACGGTGAGGATGCCGATGGGGATGGGGAATGCTGTCATGGTTCAGCCGCCGCAGCATCCGCCGCAGCACGCGCCGCCCCGGCGGGCGGCGAGCTGTGCGTAATCGATCGAATAGATCCCGAGCGGAGAAATGAGTCCCTGGGCGAGGGCGGCCACATCGGCGTCACCGGCCGCCGGCGGGCAGTTGACGATCTCGAAGACGGCGGTCCCGTCCGCGGACGGGCCGGGAACGGCATCGACGTGGGCGATGGTCGCCCGGCCCTTGCGGTCGATGCTGACCAGCCGGGTGGTGTCGGTACGTGAGGTCATGGAGCGTTGTTTCCCATTGGATCGGTCGATACGCCGGTCACTCGACCACGGGACAAGCGCGCGTTACTTGATTTCGGTCATGCGCTTCGCACGCCGGCGCCGGTAAATATCGGGGATCGGGTCCGTCACCGGGAAAACTCGCAATGGAACTCCTGATCCTTTCCACGCTGCTCCTGATCGGCAGCCATGTGGTCCCCGGCCTGCCGGGGGTCCGCTCGTCCCTGGTCGCGGCGCTGGGCCGCACGGCGTTTCTCACGGCCTACTCGGCCGTTTCCCTGGCCACGCTCGCGCTCCTGGTCCGGAGCTACGCCGCCGCCGACATGGGCGCGTGGCTTTACGTTCCGCCGGCTGAGGCGAGGGTCTTCACGGTCGTGGCGATGCCGGTCGCGCTTTTCCTGCTGGTCGGCAGGCTGACGACGCCGGCCCGGACTGCGGACCCCGCCGGCATCTACCGGATCACCGCGGTTCCCGGCAGCCTGGGGGTCCTGCTCTGGACGCTGCTTCACCTGGCGTCGCTGGGGGAGGCGCGGCAGGTGGTCGTCTTCGCCGGAATGGCCGCCATCGCCCTGTTCTCTCTGGCCAGGAACTGGCATGCCGCCGGCCCCGCGCGGCGCCGGGCCGGCATCCTGCCCTTCGCCGGCATCCTGCTGGGGCGCGAGAGGCTGGAGTGGGGCGAGATCGGCTGGGCACGGCCGCTCCTGGCCATCGTCCTCTGGGCGGCGCTGCTGCTGCTTCACCCCGTGGTGATCGGTCCCGACCCGCTGGCGTACCTTTGACATGGGGCGGACGCCCGCGGCCGATGAAAACGCCGGGCGCTTGACCGCTGTCAAGGGATGCCGGGACCGATGCGGCATGATGGCGGCGAGATCACCCGGAGTTGACGATGAGCGTGACGTCCTTCCCCCTTACCACCGACATGCTGCTGGCCGACGTGATCGCCGGGGACGGCGAGGCGATAGGCCGGCTGGCCAGGCTCAACCCGGTCTTCGCCGTGCTGCTGGAGCCGGAGCACAGGAACGCCATGGCCGGCCAGATCCGGCTGGGCGAGGCGGCCCGCATCGCGGAGGTGCCGTTCGACATCCTGTGCGCCGTGCTTCAGGGCCGGCTGTCCGCAGCCGGGATCGGCCGTCCCGACGCTTCCGGTCACGCCGGCCCCGCGGCCGGCGCGCCTGATGGCGACTGGTTCGAGCAGGCCGAGCGCCAGTCCGCGCCGCACCTGGACGTGCGGCCGCTGCTGGCGTCCGGCCAGGATCCCTTCGCGCACGTCATGTCCACCGCGGCACGGGTACCGCCCGGGGGCTTCATGGTGGTGGACGCGCCTTTCGACCCGGCCCCGCTGCGCCGGGTGCTGGCCGGCAAGGGCTTCACCTCGCTCGGCCGGCAGCTGGGCGCGGGGCACTGGCGCATCTGCTGGCGCCGCGAGGAACCGGCCGGTCTCGAAGACGAGGCGCAGCCGCCGGTGCCGCAGCCGCGCCGGGGGCCGGAGCCGTGGCAGGCGGCGGACGGCACCCATCTGGACGTGCGCGGTCTCCAGCCGCCGGAGCCCATGACGCGGGTGCTCGACCTGATCGACGCGGGCACCGCCGAGCGACTCGTCCTGCATCACGACCGCGAACCGGTCTTCCTCTTCCCCATGCTGGCCGAGCGCGGCTGGTCCTGCCTGTCGGTCGAGCACCTGGAGGGCGAGGTCCGGGTCACGCTGGCGCGGGAGGAGTCGTGATCGCCCCGAGGGGAATCACATCGGGGGGAATGGCTCCGGGCTCGCGGCTGCTTCCGGCCTCGATCCCGTTCCGCTTCCTGGCGGCGGCGCTTCTGTTCCACCTCGTCGGGTGGACCGCGCTCGCCGCCGCCGCGCCGGTGATCGCCGGCGCCAGCGGCGGGCTTGGCCTGGACGTCGCGGGCCTTCACCTGATGACGCTCGGCGTGCTGACCGCCGCCGCGATGGGCGCCGGGTTCCAGCTGCTGCCGGTGGCGATCCAGGCGGACCTGCCCGCCGTCTGGCCGTGCCGGCTGGCGAGTTGGCTGCTGCTGCCGGGGGTCGCGGCGCTGGGCTGGGGCATGGCGACGGGCGACCTCCTGTTGCTGGGGATCGGCGGAAGCGCCGTCGCCCTGGCGCTGGCGGTGTTCGCCGTCGTGGTCGGCATGGCCCTGCGGCACGCCGATCGCTCCAAGCCGCAGGTCCGGCCGGTCGTGCGCCACCTCTGGGCGGCGCTGGCCTGCGTCGCGGCGCTGGCGGTGCTGGGCCTGGCCCTGCTCGGCGACTTCGCCCACGGCTACCTGGACGATCACCGGACCGTCGCGGCGATCCATCTGGCGGTCGCCTGCTACGGCTTCCTGGGACTGCTGGCCGCCGGCTTCGTCCAGGTGCTGGTGCCCATGTTCGCCCTGGTCGGGCCGCAGCCCGAAAGCCGGGTCAACCTCGTCCTCGGCCTCGCCGTCGCGGGGCTGCTGCTGGCCGGCGCCGGGTCCTTCGCCGCCGCCGCAGCCGTCGGCTTGGGTGCGGCCAGCCTGCATGTCCACGGCATGGCCGGCCTGATGCGCAAGCGGACGCGGCGCGATCTCGGGTCGTCGTTCCTGCTGATCCGGCTGTCCTGGGTCATGCTTCCCGCCAGCCTTGTCCTGGGGCTGCTGCTGGCGCTCGGCCAGCTGCCCGCCTGGGGACCGGCGCTCTTCGCGCTGACGCTGGTGGGCGGGTGGCTGCTGAGCCTCGTGCTCGGCATGCTCCAGCGCATCCTGCCGTTCCTGGCCGCGATCCATGCCGCCCGCGCCGGCCGGCGCATCCCCAAGGTGTCGGAACTCGGCGCCGGTCCGATCCTGTATGTCCAGGCGGCCTGCCACGGCGCGGCTCTCGCGGGCGTCGGGGCGGGCATCGTGCTCGACCTTGAAGGGGCGATCCGGACGGGGGCGCTTGCCGGGGCGGCGGGGGCGGGCGCCTTCATCATCTACGCGATCGACCTCTACCTGCGCATCGGCGACCTGCCGCGCGCCCGGGCCGCCGCCCCGATTGCGAAAAACAGTTCCGGAGGGACCAGTTCATGACCGCGGATACCCGGATCCCCGCCGATACCCCGGTGGGCAAGGCATGGATGGCATTGGATAGGGTGTTCGATCCCGAAACCGATCTCAGCGTCGTCGAAATGGGCCTCGTCTACGGGGTCGAGGACACGGCGGACGGCCTGCTGGTCCTGCTCAGCTTGACCCATCCGAGCTGTCCCATGGGTGGCCTGATCGTGGAGCAGGCGCAGGAGGCCCTGGCCGCCGTCGCGGCGCCCGGCCGCCCGGCGCGGATCGAGCTGACCTTCGAGCCGCCCTGGACTCCCGACCGGATAACCGAGGAGGGCCGGCGCCGATTGGCCGGGACGGGCTGACCGAGCGGGCCGGGCGCCGTCACGCCTCCGCCGGGTCTTCCTGGCAGAACTCCCGCAGGGCGTCGATGTCGGAAACCGACACCACGGCGCCCTGCACCTCCACGCCGATCGGCCGCAGCTTGGCGAGCGCGCGGGAGAAGGTTTCCGGCTGGATGCCGAGCCGGCGGGCGACCAGCGATTTTTCGAGCGGCAGCATGAAGGAGGCGTTGCCGGCGCCCGCCGGGCACAGCTTCAGCAGGAAGCCGCCGACCCGCTGCGGGGCGGACTGGACCTGGAGTTGCTCGATCTGCTGGACCAGCGTGCGCAGCCGCATCGACAGCGACCCGAGCATCGCGAAGGCGGTCCGAACGTCCGCCTGGACGCAGCGGGCGAAGGCCTGGGACGTGATCGACAGCGCGCGCACGTCGGTGACGGCCTGGGCGCAGACGGGGAAGTTGCCCTGGGCGAACATGGCCGCCTCGGCGAAGCTCTCGCCCGCGTTCACCATGGTGACCACGGCCTCCGCCCCGTCGCGGTTGATCCGGTACAGCTTCACCCAGCCTTCCAGGACGATGTAGAACCGGTCGGCCGGATCGCCCTGGACGAACAGGTCGGTTCCCCGCTCCACCGTCCGCACCGTGGCGGTCGCCAGCAGGGACGCCAGCACCGGCTCGGCGAGCTGCTGGAACAGCGGAAGGTTGCGCAGCAGCGCGGAGTCGCGGGGCGACAGGTCGGCGAGTTGGGCGGGCATAGCGGTCGCGTGCTCCTTCGGGCTGGCGCCGTCCGACTATAGCAGCTCGGCGAAGGGCAGGAAGTCCACCCTGTCTCCCGGCTCGATCCGGGTGGTTTCGTCCCGCAGCTCGATCAGCCCGTCGGCCTCTACCATGGAGGAGATGACATGCGATCCGTCGTGGCGGAACTTCGCCACCCGGCCGCCGTCCAGCAGCCGGCCGCGCAGATAGTCGCGCCGGCCGGCCGGCTTGTCGTGGGCGAAATCGGCCGCGACCTGCCAGCGCCGCGGTTCGGCGGCGACCGCGCCGGCGATGCGGCGGATCAACGGCCGGGCCACCAGGGCGAAGGTCACCATCACCGCGACCGGGTTGCCCGGCAGGCCCACGAACGGGACCGCGCCGACATGCCCGACCGCCACCGGCTTGCCCGGCTTGACGGCGAGGCGCCAGAACCCCAGCGAGCCCAGCTCGCCCACGGCGGCCTTGACGTGGTCCTCCTCGCCGACCGACATGCCGCCTGATGTCACGATCAGGTCGTGCCCGCAGGCCGCCTCGGCCAAAGTCCCGACGACGCTCCGGCGGTCGTCGCGCACGATTCCCACGTCGGTCACCGCGCAGCCCAGCCGCTTCAGCATGGCCGTCAGGGTATAGCGGTTGATGTCGTGGATCCGTCCGTCGCCGAGCGGTTCGCCGGGCTCGCACAGCTCGTCGCCGGTCGAGAACACCGCGACCCGGACGGGAGCCCGGACCCGCAGCGTCGCGTGCCCCAGCGCCGCGGCCATGCCGATGTCCTGGGGGCGCAGCACAGCGCCGCGCGCCAGGCAAAGCGTCCCGGCGGAGACGTCCTCGCCGCGCCGGCGCCGGTTGGCGTTCCGGGCCACGGCCGGCGGCAGGGTGACGAACCCATCGGCCGCGGCGCAGTGTTCCTGCATCACCACGGTGTCGCACCCGTCGGGCAGCGCCGCCCCGGTGAAGATCCGTACGGCCTCGCCCCGCCGGACGGGACGGTCCAGCGGATGGCCCGCCGCGACCCGCCCGACGACGGGAAGGGTGGACGGCCGGCCGGGTTCCAGGCCGTCGAACGCCACGGCGTAGCCGTCCATGGCGGAGCAGTCCCGGCTCGGCAGGTCTCCCGCCGCGACGATGTCTTCGGCCAGCACCCGGCCGACCGCGTCGCCCAGGCCGACTGTCTCGACGCCGGCCCCGGGGATCTCGACCCGGTCCAGAAGCGCCCCCAGGGAGGCGACGGGCAGGAGCCGGTGGTCGCCGCCGCAGCAGGGGGCGGGGAGGGGCAGGGGGAGCGGGAGGGGGAAATGTGTATCGGGCATGGGATTCAGGCCTCCACGGGTACTCGGGGCAGGGTCTCGGCCATGCGGCTCACGAAGGTGGCGACGTCGAACGCGGTCCGGCAGGCGCAGCCGTGCTCGCAGGCGGTTTCCGTCTCGCCCAGCGGGCGGGCCTCCCCGCGCACCGGCAGGAACCGCCGCTCCACGCCGTCATAGGCGTGCAGTTCGGCGGCCCCCAGGTCGAAGTACCAGCCGTGAAGGGCCAGCCGGCCGGTGACGACCCGCTCCCGGACCCAGGGATAGGTCATCAGGTTGCCCAGCGACTTGACGACCGCGGCCTGTTCCAGCACGCGCTGGCGCATCTCCGGCGGGGCGTCGGAGAGCCGCCGGAAGACTTCCTGCCGGGCGGTCCCGGCGATCTCGACCCAGGCGTCCAGGAAGGTTGCCGCCGCGCCGCAGCCGCAGCCGCGGGGATGGGCGGCGAGCGCCCGGATGCCGCCGCACATGGCATGGCCCAGCACGACGACGTGGCCGACGCCCAGCCCGCAGACGCCGAACTCGATGGCGGCGCTGGTGCCGTGGTGGCGGCCGTCGATCTCGCAGGGCGGCACCAGGGCCGCCACGTTGCGGACCACGAACAGGTCGCCCGGCCGGCAATGGGTCAGGATCGCGGGATCGACCCTGCTGTCCGAGCAGCCGACGACAAGCACCTCGGGCGATTGGCCCTCGTTGACCAGCCGCCCGTACAGGGCGGCATCGTCGCCAAGCGCGCTGCCGCGGAATTCCTCGAACCCGTCGAGCAGCCGTTGCAGGGGATGGGGCATGGCGCGCCTCCTCCCGCCCTACTGGACCAGCGGCGTTTCGGCGCCGCCCAGGTCGATCCCCTCGATCCGGGCCTTGCCCGCCAGGATCTGGAGATACTGGTGGACCGCCTGACGCCACGCGCTGTCGCGCAGGAAGCCGTGGATCGCGTCCCTGACCGCCTCGTAGGGCAGGTCATCGCCGTCGATCCTGTGCTCCAGATGCAGGACATGGTAGCCGTAGGGCGTCGCCACCGGCACCGGGCAGAGCTGTCCCGGTTCCAGGGCCACCATGAAGGTCTCGAACTCCGGCACGGTCTGGCCGCGCTCGACCTGCCCCAGGCTGCCGCCCTGCGCGGCGGACGGGCAGGCGGAATGCTCCCGCGCCAGGTCGGCGAAACGGCCGGGATGGTCGGCCAGCTCCGCGATCAGGGCCTGCGCCTTCAGCTTCGCCGCGTCCCGCGCCGCCGCGTCGGAGGGGGCTGCGGGCAGCAGGATATGGCGCACCGCGAACAGGTCGGCGCTGCGGAACCTCGCCGGGTTCCGCGCGTGGTAGCGGCGGCAGACCGCGTCGTCCGGCTCCGGCACCGCGACTTCCGCCCGCAGCAGGGCCTCGACCGCGGCTTCCTCGTCGTCCAGCGGGATGCCCCGGGCGGCGCAGGCCTGCCGAAGCAGTTCCCGCACCGCCAGGGCGTGGGCGGCGGCGGCGCGGGCCTCGGCCAGGGTTTCGCTGGGGTGGTACTGGACTTCGCGGTCGATCTCCGGGCCGGTGATCGCCACGCCGTTCACGCGGATCTCGGAAATCGGCAGGATGGTGTCGGGCATCGGGATCCCTCCCCCTCAGCGGGTGCGGACGATCTGGTACTGCCGGCCGACATAGGCGAACGGCACGCTCCAGACATGGACGAGGCGGGAGAACGGGAAGACCAGGAAGATGGTCAGCCCCAGGACCAAGTGGAGCTTGAAGACGGCCGGCACGTCGGCGATCAGCTCGGCCGCCCCGGGCCGGAAGGTGACGATGTGCTGCGCCCACTCCATGAACTTCACCATGGTCTCGCCGTCCGCATGGGCGATTGAGAAGGGGATGGTGATGAGGCCCAGGATGAGCTGGGCGTAGAGCATCAGCAGGATCGCGATGTCCATGCGGCTGCTGGTGTTGCGGATGCGCGGGTCGGTCAACCGGCGGCGGACCAGCATCGTCAGCCCGGCGAAGCACATCAGACCGAACACGCCGCCGGCGACGATCGCCAGCACCTGCTTGGCACCGTGGCCGATGCCGAAGGCGTCGAACACCGCGATCGGCGTCAGAAGTCCCACGGTATGTCCGACCAGCAGTCCCAGGATGCCGACATGGAACAGGTTGCTCGCCAGCACCATGCGCTCCTTGCGGAGCATCTGGCTGGACCCGCTGCGCCAGGTGTACTGCTCGCGGTCGAAGCGGAACAGGCTGCCCAGCAGGAAGACGGTCAGGGCGATGTACGGATAATATCCGAACAGCAGTTGGTTCAGGTGGCTCATGACGGTCTCTCCGGTCAGGCGGCGGCGGGGCGGACGGGTGGATGGCGCAACTTGGGACAGGCGGCGTCGCCGGGGCCGAAGGTGACGGGCTTCTCCTCCCACTCTTCGTCCAGGGCGGACAGGTCCTTCGCGTCCTCGATCCGGTCGGCCTCGATCACCCCGGCCAGTTTCGCCGGATCGACCTCGGCCGGGGCCAGCGCGCGGAGTCCGGCGAACACGGCGGCATAGGGGCTTTCCTTCCGCTCCAGCCTGGTGCGGATCGCCTCCAGGATGTGGGCGGCGTCGGCCAGGATCGGCAGGCTGACCTCGGCCGGCACGCAGGCGAGGAACTCGCACAGCACCGGCAGGTAGTCGGGCAGCTCCGACGCGGTCAGCTCCAGCCCGTGGGCGGCGTAGAGTTGGCCCAGGCTGACCATGGCCTGGCCGCGGTCGCGGGACTCGCCATGGACGTGCTGGTAGAGGTGGAGCGACAGGGCGCGGCTGCGGTCGAACAGCGCCAGCCATTCCTCCTGCAGGTCGATCAGGTCGCCCCGGCGCAGGGTCTCGATCAGGGCGGCGAGGTCGAGACGGACCCCGCGCGGCAGGATCTCGTCGTTGGCGAGAACCGCCTCGATCGCGTCCAGCGCCTCGACCGTCTCCGCCTGCGGATAGTCGATCAGCGCGCCGAGCGCCTTGAAGCTCAAGGGTTTGAAGGTCGAATGCCTGGAGCTCGCCATCACACCGTCTCCTTGCCGGGGGCCTTCCCCCGCACCTTGTTGCCGCCGAACAGCGAAACCTCGCTCTCGCCGTGGCCGCACCCGTTCCCGAAGCTGAAGCCGCACGAGCCGCGCAGGTCGAAGGCGTTCTCGGCATATTCCCGGTGGGTGGTGGGGATCACGAACCGGTCCTCGTAGTTCGCGATGGCGAGGATGCGGTACATCTCCTCGATCTGGTTCGCGGTCAGCCCGACCTTGCGCAGCACGTCCTTGTTCAGCTTGCCGTCCACATGCCGGCCGCGCTGGTAGATCCGCATGGCGAACATCCGGTTCAGCGCCGTCACCACCGGCTCCTCCTGGCCCGCCGTCAGCAGGTTGGCGAGGTACTTGACCGGGATGCGCAGGCTTTCCACGTCCGGCAGGTCGTCCTTGAAGCCGACATGCCCGCGCTCCGCCGCACCCTGGATCGGCGACAGCGGCGGTACGTACCAGACCATGGGCAGCGTCCGGTACTCGGGATGCAGCGGGAAGGCGATCTTCCAGTCGATCGCCATCTTGTACACAGGCGAGTTCCGGGCCGCGTCGAGCCAGGCTTCCGGCACGCCGTCGGCGCGGGCCTGCCGGATCACGTCGGGGTCCTTGGGGTCGAGGAAGATCTTGAGCTGAGCCTCGTACAGGTCCTGCTCGGAGAAGGCCGACGCCGCCTCCTCGATCCGGTCGGCGTCGTACAGCATGACGCCCAGGTAGCGGATCCGGCCGACGCAGGTTTCCGAGCAGACGGTCGGCTGGCCGACCTCGATGCGCGGATAGCAGAAGGTGCACTTCTCCGCCTTGCCCGATTGCCAGTTGTAGTAGATCTTCTTGTACGGGCAGGCGCTGACGCACATCCGCCAGCCGCGGCACTTGTCCTGGTCGATCAGGACGATGCCGTCCTCCTCCCGCTTGTAGATGGAGCCGGACGGGCAGGCCGCGACGCAGGCCGGGTTCAGGCAATGCTCGCACAGGCGCGGCAGGTACATCATGAAGGTGTTCTCGAACTCGCCGTAGATCCGTTTCTGGACCCCGTCGAAGTTCTTGTCGGCCGACCGCTTGGAGAACTCGCCGCCCAGGATCTCCTCCCAGTTCGGCCCCCACTCGATCTTCTCCATGCGCTCGCCGCTGACCAGCGAGCGGGGGCGCGCGGTGGGCATGGTCCGGCTCTCGCCGGCCTGCTGGAGGTGCTGGTAGTCGAAGGTGAACGGCTCGTAGTAGTCGTCGATCTGCGGCAGGTTGGGGTTGGCGAAGATCTGGGCCAGCAGGCGGAACTTGCCGCCGATGCGCGGCTCGATCTTGCCGTTGGGCTTGCGCCGCCAGCCGCCCTGCCACTTGTCCTGGTTCTCCCAGTCCTTGGGGAACCCGACGCCGGGCTTGGTCTCGACATTGTTGAACCAGGCGTATTCGACGCCTTCGCGGCTGGTCCAGACGTTCTTGCAGGTCACCGAGCAGGTGTGGCAACCGATGCACTTGTCCAGGTTCAGGACCATGGCGATCTGTGCGCGGATTTTCATGATCGGATAGCTCCTTACTCGGCGGCTTCGGCGGCGGTGCTGGCAGGGGAGGCCGGCCCTTCGAGCCAGTCCACCTTGTCCATGCGCCGGACGATGACGAACTCGTCGCGGTTCGCGCCGACCGTTCCGTAATAGTTGAAACCGTAGCTCTGCTGGGCGTAGCCGCCGATCATGTGGGTCGGCTTGGTCACCACCCGCGTCACGGAATTGTGGATGCCGCCGCGCTGGCCGGTGACCTCGCTGCCCGGGACGTTCACGATCTTCTCCTGGGCGTGGTACATGAAGCAGGCGCCGGCCGGGATGCGCTGGCTCACCACCGCGCGGGCGGTCAGCGCGCCGTTGGCGTTGTAGGCTTCGACCCAGTCGTTGTCCTGGATGCCGACCCGCCTCGCGTCCTCCTCGGAGATCCAGACCACGGGGCCGCCGCGGTTCAGCGTCAGCATCAGCAGATTGTCGCTGTAGGTCGAGTGGATGCCCCATTTCTGGTGCGGCGTGATGAAGTTAAGCACCACCTGGTCGTTGCCGTTGGGGTGCGCGTCGATCACCGACTTGACCGTGCCGGTGTCGATCGGCGGCTTGTAGACGCAGAGCTGCTCGCCAAAGGCCCGCATCCAGGAATGGTCCTGGTAGAGCTGCTGCCGCCCCGTCAGGGTGCGCCAGGGGATCAGCTCGTGGACGTTGGTCCAGCCGGCGGTGTAGCTGACCTTCTCGGACTCGATGCCCGACCAGGTCGGCGACGAGATGATCTTGCGCGGCTGGGCCTGCACGTCGCGGAAGCGGATCTTGTCGTCCTCCCGGGTCAGCGCCAGGTGGGCGTGTTCCAGGCCTGTCGCCTTGGACAGGCTCTCCCACGCCTTGACCGCGACATGGCCGTTAGTCTCCGGCGCGAGCGCCAGGATCACCTCCGCCGCGTCGATCGCGGTGTCGATCCGGGCCATGCCCTGGGTCCGGCCCTCCTCGATGACGACGCCGTTCAGCTCCTTCAGGAAGTCGATCTCGTCGCCGGTCTTCCAGGCCATGCCCTTGCCGCCGTTGCCTAGGCTTTCCATCAAGGGGCCGACCGCGGTGAACCGCTTGTACAGGTTGGGATAGTCGCGCTCGACCACCGCGACGCCGGGCATGGTCTTGCCGGGCACGGGCTCGCACTCGCCGCGCTTCCAGTCCTTGACGTCGACCGGCTGGCCCAGTTCCTGCGCGCTGTCATGCTGGAGCGGCAGCAGCACCACGTCGTTCTCGACGCCCAGGTAGCCGGGCACGATCTCCGAGAACTTGGCCGCGATCCCCTTGAAGATGTCCCAGTCGCTGCGCGCTTCCCAGGCCGGGTCCACCGCCGCCGACAGCGGGTGGATGAAGGGATGCATGTCGGAGGTGTTCAGGTCGTTCTTCTCGTACCAGGTCGCGGTCGGCAGGACGATGTCCGAATACATGCAGGTGGTGGACATGCGGAAGTCGATGGTCACCAGCAGGTCCAGCTTGCCTTCCGGCGCCTTGTCGCTCCAGGCGACCTCCGCCGGGCGGACGTCGGTCTCCTCCGCCATGACGGCGTTCTGGGCGCCCAGCAGGTGCTTCAGGAAATACTCATGGCCCTTGCCGGACGAGCCCAGCAGGTTGGACCGCCAGACGAACAGGTTGCGCGGGAAGTTCTTCGGATTGTCCGGGTCCTCGCACGACATTTTCAGCGAGCCCTTGGCGAGCGCCCTGGCGACGTAATCCTTGGCCTCGGCCCCGTCCGCCTTGGCAGACTTGGCGACTTCCAGCGGGTTGGTCTGGAGCTGCGGCGAACTGGGCAGCCAGCCCATCCGCTCGGCCCGGACATTGTAGTCGATCATGCTGCCGGTCCAGTCGCCGGGTTCGGCGGTGGGGGACAAAATATCGTTGACCGTCAGCTTCTCGTAGCGCCACTGGTCCGTATGGGCGTACCAGTAGCTGGTGGCGTTCATGTGCCGGGGCGGGCGGCCCCAGTCCAGCGCGAAGGCCAGCGGCGTCCAGCCGGTCTGCGGCCGAAGCTTCTCCTGCCCGACATAGTGCGACCAGCCGCCGCCCGACTGCCCGACGCAGCCGCACATCACCAGCATGTTGATGATCGAGCGGTAGATCATGTCCATGTGGTACCAGTGGTTCAGCCCGGCGCCGACGATCACCATGGACTTGCCGTGGGTCTTGTCGGCGTTGTCGGCGAACTCGCGGGCGACGGTGATCACCTTGTCCCGGCCGACGCCGGTGATGCGCTCCTGCCAGGCCGGCGTATAGGGCACGTCGTCGTCGAACGATGCCGCCACGTTGCCGCCGCCGAGCCCCCGGTCGATGCCGTAGTTGGCGACGAACAGGTCGAACACGCTGGCGACCGGCACCTCGCCGTCCTTCAGGGCGAGCTTGCGGACCGGGACGTTCCGCATCAGCACCGACTCATGGTCGGTGCCGGTGAAGTGATCGTGCTTCTTGTTGCCGAAATAGGGGAAGGCGACCGGAGCCACGTCGTCGCGGCGGTCGATCAGCGACAGCGCCAGCCGGGTCGGCTGGCCCGACGAGGACTTCTCCTGCAGGTTCCACTTGCCCTGCTGATTCCAGCGGAACCCCACCGAGCCGAGCGGCACCGTCAGGTCGCCGGTCGTCTCGTCGACCGCCAGGGTCTTCCATTCAGGATTGTTGGTTTCGCCGAGCGCGCCGTCCAGATCCGAGGCCCGGAGGAAGCGCTCGGGAACATAGCCGTCGCCCTGCTTCTTCAGCCGGACCAGCATCGGCATGTCGGTATATCTGCGGCAGTAATCCTCGAAATACGGGGACTTTCCGGCGAGGTGCCATTCCTTCAGGATCACGTGGCCCATCGCCATGGCGAGCGCCGCGTCCGTGCCCTGCTTGGGCGCCAGCCACAGGTCGCCGAACTTGGCGGCTTCGCTGTAGTCCGGGGCGACCACGACGCTCTTGGTGCCGCGATAGCGGACCTCGGTGTAGAAGTGCGCGTCCGGCGTGCGGGTCTGCGGGACGTTCGATCCCCACAGCATCAGGAAGGTGCTGTTGTACCAGTCGGCGCTTTCCGGAACGTCGGTCTGCTCGCCCCAGGTCTGCGGGCTGGCCGGCGGCAGGTCGCAGTACCAGTCGTAGAAGCTGAGGCAGGTGCCGCCCATCAGCGACAGGTAGCGGGTGCCGGCGGCGTAGCTGACCATGGACATGGCTGGGATCGGCGAGAACCCGGCGACCCGGTCGGGACCGTAGGTCTTGACG
Organism: Skermanella mucosa; assembly: GCF_016765655.2. Lineage (NCBI taxonomy): Bacteria > Pseudomonadati > Pseudomonadota > Alphaproteobacteria > Rhodospirillales > Azospirillaceae > Skermanella > Skermanella mucosa. Next base: position 3,348,762 of record NZ_CP086106.1, on the reverse strand, counting down.
GTATAGGCGTTGGCGGCGGCGATGATCTCCTGGACCTCGTCCCACGACGCCCGGATCATTCCGCCGCGGCCCCGGATGCCCTTGTAGGCGCGGGCTTTCTCCTTGTCCTCGACGATGCTGGCCCAGGCCTCGATCGGGCCGAAGCTGCGCCGCGCTTCCCGCCACAGGCGGATCAGCCGCGACCGCACCATCGGGTATTTCAGGCGGTTGGCGCTGTAGAGATACCAGCTGTAGCTGGCGCCACGGGCGCAGCCGCGCGGTTCGTGATTGGGCAGGTCGGGGCGGGTGCGGGGATAGTCGGTCTGCTGGGTTTCCCAGGTGACGATGCCGCCCTTGACGTAGATCTTCCACGAGCAGGAGCCCGTGCAGTTCACCCCGTGGGTGGACCGCACGATCTTGTCATGGCTCCAGCGCGCCCGGTAGGCGTTCTCCCATGTCCGGTCTTCCGTCGTCACCACGCCATGACCGTTGGAGAAGGTGCCGGCATTCTTCTTGAAGAATGCCAAGCGGTCGAGAAAATGACTCACGCTGGTCTCCCTGATCCTCACCATGGGCAGGCGGTCGAACCGCCTCGCTTTCGATGGATGGATACTCGGAGTGAACTGGTGATGTGGCCTTGACTTGGATCAAATGGGCGGGATGAATTGAGATTAATGGCTTTTTGTTTTAGGCATTATTGTATTTTGTTGATTGCTGACTTAGCATTTATCAAGTGGCAAGAAGGGAGCCATTCGGGCCTTCTACGAAGCGTCTTAACGTATGAACATGGACCGGCACCGTCCCAATGCCGCTCACTCGGCATTTTAATTCTGGAAAACAGCAGGTGGCCCGAGTTCCGGCCGGAAGCGACCGTGCGGATACGAACATTCAGCTGGAAGTTACGAGCCCTGATAACGTCACCATGATACCATCGTCCGATTTGAATAGGGTGAAGGACGAGATCACGACCAAATGATCACGTCCCGTGCCCACCAGACAGCGGTCAGGAGAAGGTCAGAAACCACATTGAGATTTTCGCCGAAAGCTTGCTCCGGCCCACACTGCCCTGCTTAGACGACCCTGATCGCTCCCGGATACTGAGCAACCACGTGGTCGGCGGTCAGGAGAGTTGCGCCTTCCGTGTCAGCTTGGGCGATCAGAATGCGATCGAATGGATCCTTATGCAGTGGCGGCAAGCGGCGAACCGCAAGGGCGTGTTCACCTGTGATAGCGATCTCAACGTAGCCGGCATCAAGCAGGCCACGTCGCAAACGTCGCGGTTCGACCTGGAAATCTTCCCGACCCAGACCGCCCTTGATGACGATTTCCCAGAGGGATGCCGCGCTGAAGGCCAGGATATTGCCGGAGTCTTCGATCAGGTCGCGCGCTTCGGCCGACAGCTTCTGCGGCTGTCCGGCCGCCCAAAGCAGCAGATGTGTGTCGAGCAGCAGCAGGGTCACGCCCCGCCCTCAAACAATTCCTCAATCCGGTCCCGGCCCATTCGATCGAAATCGTCCGGCACAGTGATCTCTCCCGCCATGAAGCCGATCCGCGGGGTGGCCGCGATGTCGCCGGCTTCCAGGGGAACCACCTTCGCCATTGGCTTTCCGGCTTTCGCGATCACGAACGATTCGCCCCGCGTTACCTGTTCGATCAGCCGTGACAGGTTAGTCTTCGCTTCATGGATGTTGACGGTACGCATGGCGATTCCCGATGAACTAAGTTCATGTAGTTTAGTTCAGGCTGGTATGTCATGCAATCGGGATCGCAATGTCTCAGGTCGCATGGCGGCATCCCTTCGGCGGGGGTATTACCGTATTCCTGCGTCAGCGCCCGAAACGGAATTGCGGATCGAACCGCGCAGCGGGGCCATGGACCCCGCCGCTCCGGCCGTGTTTGCGCCTCCGCCTCAGCACCGCACCTCGGCGCCCTTGCGGGTGTAGAACCACCAGGTGCAGACGATGCAGCTCAGGTAGAAGGCGATGAAGATCTCCAGCGCCAGCACAGGGCTGCCGGTCAGCGAGATCGAGGTACCGAACAGCTTCGGGATGAAGAAGGCGCCGAAGGCCGCGATGGCCGAGGTGAAGCCCAGGACCGCCGCCGCCTCGCGCGATGCTTCCGCCGCTGCCTTGACCGCCGCCACGCCGTCCGTGCCGTTGGCGCGCTGGCGCAGGGTCAGGAAGATGGCCGGGATCATCTGGAAGGTCGAGGAGTTGCCGACTCCGGACGCCGCGAACAGCACCATGAACATCGCGAGGAAGCCCCAGAACCCGACGGACTTGTCGGGGAATCCCAGGAAGAAGATCACGCCGACGCTGGCCGCGATCATCGCCGCGAAGACCCAGACCGTGACCCGCGCGCCGCCGAACCGGTCGGAGATGCCGCCGCTGACGGAGCGGGAGAAGGCTCCGACCAGCGGACCCAGGAAGGCGTAGGCCAGCGGATCGACGCCCGGGAACTGGATCTTGGTCAGCAGCGGGAACCCGGCGGAGAACCCGATGAAGGAGCCGAACGTCCCGATATAGAGCCAGCACATGATCCAGTTGTGCTTACGCTTGAAGATCACGGCCTGGTCGGCGAACGACGCCTTGGCGTCCGCGATGTCGTTCATGCCGAACCAGGCGGCAAGCGTGCTCAGCACGATGAAGGGGACCCACACGAAGCCGGCGTTCTGCAGCCACATCGCCTTGGTCACGTCGCCCTTGGCCCAGGTCTGCGCCTCCCCGCCGAGGGTGCCGAAGATGCCGGCGGTGATCACCAGCGGCACGACGAACTGCACGACGCTGACACCCAGGTTGCCCAGGCCGGCGTTCAACCCCAGCGCCAGGCCCTTCTGCGCCTTGGGGAAGAAGAAGCTGATATTGGACATGCTGGAGGCGAAGTTTCCGCCGCCGAAGCCGCACAGCAGCGCCAGCACCAGGAAGACGGAGTAGGGCGTCGCCGGATCCTGGACCGCGATTCCGATGCCGAGGGCCGGCAGAAGCAGGCTGGCGGTGCTCAGCGTGGTCCAGGCGCGGCCGCCGAAGATCGGCACCATGAAACTGTAGAACAGCCGCAGCGTCGCCCCGGACAGGCCCGGCAGGGCCGCCAGCCAGAAGAGCTGGCCGTTGTCGAAGGCGAAGCCGATGGCGGGCAGGTTGACGACGACGACGCTCCACACCATCCAGACGGCGAAGGACAGCAGCAGGGCCGGGATCGAGATCCACAGGTTTCGCCGGGCGGCCCGCTTGCCGGTTTCCGCCCAGAAGGCGGCGTCCTCGGGACGCCAGTCGGTCAGCACATGGCCCGGAGCCCGGACCGCGGTTTGGTCTGTCATGAGGGTGCTCCTCTTCTCAGGCGGTACGGCCTTGGGGGATCGGGGTTCGGGCGGACGCGGGGACGGGATTGGCGGTCACGCCCTCGGCCAGTTCGGGCACCGCGTCGGCCCTGCCGAGATCGGGATAGCGCCGGCGTTCCATCCGCACGATGGCCGCGTGCATCCACAGGAAGGAGACCGCGACGATCAGGAACAGCAGCATGAAGCAGCTGGACCAGACGCCGGTCAGGTCGTTCAGCGCGCCGAAGGCGAGCGGCAGGATGAAACCGCCGAGCCCTCCGATCAGTCCGACGATGCCGCCGACCGAGCCGACATTGTCCGGGTAGTAGACCGGGATGTGCTTGTAGACCGCGGCCTTGCCGAGCGACATGAAGAAGCCCAGCAGGAAGGTCAGGATCGTGAAGGCGACGACGTCGATGCCGAAGGAGAATGTGATGTCGCCGCGGATGCCGTGGACCGTGTAGTCCGTCGAGGGATAGGACAGGACGAACGTGCAGGCGACGCCCACGGCGAAGGTCCAGTACATGACGCGGCGGGCGCCGATCCGGTCGGACAGCACGCCGCCGAACGCGCGGAAGATCGAGGCCGGGATCGAGTAGGCGGCGCCCAGCATGCCCGCCGTCTTGATGTCGAGCCCGTAGGCGCCGACATAATAGCGCGGCAACCAGAGCGCCAGCGCGACGAAGGCCCCGAACACGAAGAAATAATACAGCGAGAACCGCCAGACCTGGATGTTGGCCAGCGGGGCGAACTGGGCCGCCAAACTAGGCGGCGCGGCGTTGCTCTGCCGCCGCGAGCGAATGACCGGATCGTCCTCCGTCATGAACCAGAACACGGCCGCCATGACCAGAAGCCCGACCGCCCACACCTGGGCCACGGCCTCCCAGCCGAACGCGACCATCACGAAGGGAGCGACGAACTTGGTGACGGCGGCGCCGACATTGCCCATCCCGAAGATGCCCAGCGCGGTCCCCTGCTTCTCCCGCGGGTACCAGCGCGACACGTAGGCGACGCCGACCGCGAAGCCGCCGCCCGACAGGCCGACGCCGAGCGCCGCGACGAGGAACTCGCCATAGGTTTCCGCCCAGGTCAGGACCCAGGTCGCCAGCGCGGCGGCCACCATGATCGCCACGTTGACGATGCGGCCGCCGTAGCGGTCGGCCCAGACGCCCAGCATCAGCCGGCTTAACGAGCCGGTCAGGATCGGCGTGCCGACGAGCAGGCCGAATTCAGTTTCCGAGAGGCCCAGATCCTTCTTAATCTGGATGCCGATGATCGCGAAGATGGTCCACACCGCGAAACACACGGTGAAGGCCACGGTGCTCAGGGTGAGCGCCCGCGTCTGCTGAGCGGTCGTCACCTCCGGTTTGGCCCCTTGCATGCCGTTACCCCACAGGTTCGGGAAGATCGCGTTATCGAGGTCGCGAGCCTTTCTCCCGAGGCGTTATAAGATCACGAGGGGGCGGCAAGCTTGACTCAGGTCAAACTTGACAGTAAATCCGACAGGATGTTGGATTTTGATGTTTGTTGAGTTATGGATTGATAAATATCAATTCTGGTGACTGTAAATCTGCTGCGATTTTATTGGACGGGGTGCCATGACATGAAGAACTCGGATAGGGATTGGATCTCCAGCCACCCGGTCTTCAACTCCTTGCCGGCGAGCGACCTGGTCGTTCTGCTCCAGGGTGCGATCGTCCAGGATCTCCCCGCCGATGCCGTCCTGTTCAGCCAGGGCGAGCCGCCGGACTTCCTGCACATCCTGATCGACGGGAGAGTGGGTCTGATCGGCGAGGGCGCCGACGGCAAGCAGGTCGTGGTGGAGTTCATGGAACCCGGGGAGAGCTTCATCCTGGCCGCCGTATTGACGGATGCGCCCTACCTGATGACGGCCAGGACGCTGCATCGCTCGCGGGTGATGCTGATTCCGGCGAAGCAACTGCGGGAGCGCGTTTCCACCGACGCGGCGTTGGCATCCAAGATGCTTGCCTCCCTGGCCCGGCATTACCGCATGCTGGTCCGCCAGATCAAGGATCTGAAGCTCCGCTCCGCGACCGAACGTCTCGGCTGCTATCTGCTGGCGCTGGCCGGGGAGCGGCCCGAGGGACCTGACGGCCCGGCGACCCTGACGCTGCCGGTCGAGAAGGCGCTGCTGGCGACGCGTCTCGGCACCACTCCGGAGAACCTGTCCCGCGCCTTCGCCAACCTGCGTTCCGCCGGCGTCCAGACCTCCGGAGCCACCGTCACCATCGCCGACATGGCACGGCTGCGGACGGCTTCCTTCTCCGACCCCGAGATTCCGGACTGAGAGTCCTCATCCCGGCCGGCCATCGACCCGGGTGCTGGTCAGGATCGGGGCGAATTCCACCAGATAGAGCAGGAACGCGACCGCCCAGAGAACGCCGGACACGCCTATCGCCGGCGCCTGCCACTCCATCGAGATCATCGGCCCGAAGACCCGGACCAGCGCCGCGGCATTGACGATCGCGAAGGCGGCGGTCATCAGGCGCGTCGCCTCGATCGGCCGCCCGGTATGGCCGCGGGCCGTGCGGGCCATCATCCCCAGCGTCAGGACACCGACGCCACCGATGGTGAAGGCATGATCGGCCGCGCCGGCCGGCAGGCCCAGTCCAAGGGACGATCCCGCGCCGAGCAGCAGAGCGACGGCGATCCAGGCATGCCCGGCATGAAGCACCCACAGCATCGGATGCTTCCGCGTCGCCCAGGGCATCCAGCGCAGGCCGCGATACAGGAGCAGCGCGGCGGCCGCCAGCGCCGCGAGGCCGCCGACGATGGTCGAGGGCGCCGCCACGGACAGGATCGCGGTCGCGACGACCGCCGCCGTGACGCAACGGTCCAGCCTGCCGCTCCGGCGGATCGACACCTCCGGCAGCCGGTTTGCGGTGAAGAACGGGATCACCCGGCCGCCCATCACCACCAGGATCACCATCATGATCCCGAGCACGCCCCGCGTGGCCTCCGCCGCCGGCACCGGCATTCCGGCCGCGTCCAGATGGAACAGGAGGTTGGCGGCCCCGAGAGCCATCAGGGCGAACGGGAACGCGATGTTGCGCCGGTTGCCGGTCGCAACCAGGGGCGGCAGCATGGCCGCCGCCGCCAGGGGCAGGAAAGCGACATCGATCGCGGCGACCGCCTGCCAGGGCAGCCCGTCCATCAGCAGGGACGCGCGTCCGGCAAGCCAGATCCCGGCCAGCCCGGCCAGCGGGATGCCGGTGGGGGTCGGACGGCCGGTCCAGTTGGGAATGGCCGTGAAGAGGAACCCGACCAGCACCGCCGACGTGAATCCAAACAGCATTTCATGGGCATGCCATGCCGGCGGGGCGAAACTTCCGGGAAGGGCGAGGTGCCCGTGCCAGATGCCGATCCACAGGGGAATCCACGCCACCGCCAGGCCGGCCGCCAAGAGATAGAAGGGGCGAAAGCCGAGGGTGAAGAGGACGAGGCGCCTGGGGCGGCCGCTGGCGCCGCCGATGCCGGATATGACCATGCCAAGATTCCTGAATTTGGTGCATGGATCATCATCGCCGCCGCTTCCATTCCCCGGCTTGATCACGGTCAAGAGGACCGCTGGCCGAAGCCCGATCTGACAGCAGTTCGCAAGGGCACTTTCATGGGGACTTTGCCGGCTGATAGAGGCTCTGAGCTTTTGGTAACCCTCACGCAGCAGCGCTAGCGGCATGCATCAGAACGAAGCGTCGGGCAGCACCCCGGCATAGGAACCACCGCGTTCCGCGCCCTTGCCGGCGGAGTGGGGGGGCGGGAGATTTCGTGCCGGTTGTTCTGGCGACTTCCTTGTTCACGATCGGCTTGCAGGCAGATCATTGTCACCGCTGACAGAGCGATACGGTTTCCGTGACTGAACCACACCGCCGACTTGCTAAAAGGTGCCGGCCGGAAGCGCTGGGAAAACAAGGCTTTGGGAGGGAAGTTGGTTGGGGGACTAGGACGTCCAACCTAACTCTAAATTGCTGAGAATCTCTATTCCATATAGGCGGGATCCGTACTAGCACGCCTTGATTGGAGCAGCAATGTGGCACATTCCATTGGCTGGCGGAAGGGAAAACTGCTGACAGCCTACTTCCGCTGCCCTTGGCTTGATGAGTATCAGTGGATATATGCTTGAGTGTGTGGACACCAACGGAATAAAATCTATCGGGCTTGCAACCTGTAATTTGCATGTCAGATTTTGCCCCCGTAACCACTGACAGCTGACGCCCGGCCAACTCCCATGGTCGGACAACTGTGGTTTGGTCGGCCTCCGTCACACGGCGACACAATATGTGCCAGTTTGCCGGAGAGCACGGATTCTCAGGAACGCGGCGCCATCACCCCCCACTCGATAAGTGCAGCGATCCCATCCATTGCCTCAGCTTCCAACTTGGCGTCGGCCAGCAACGTTCCCAGTTCCTCAACCTTTCGGGAGTAGAGTGCGGGCGCCATAAAGTGTAGGAATAGACGATTGTGTAACCTAAGATTGTCGGGCTCGGCGCAAAACTCGACTCAACGCACTGCGGTCACCGAGATCAGGAACAACGCCTCAGTCAACCGGAAGTCCCTCTTCTAGGCGATCGAAACATCTTCCGAAGGCGGCCTGGCTCTTAAAGAGATCATATAGGACGTGCCGAGCCGTCTGTGCGATTAGCTTGGGTCGAAGACCTTCATAGCGCGTTTTGTTGTCAGGGACCAGACCTGGAGGGAAGGCTACAAGGGGCTGTACACTGAACCGCGGCGTCCGTGCACTAAACCACATCTGCCGTTCTCCTTGCCCTTCTGTGAGCTTCCCCTTTACGCGGGCACCCTCAATGCCGTGTCCGTCCTCTGCTTTGCCGCCCGATATTCCTCGAAGGGCTTCCTGAGCTCCTTGTTCACCGGAAACTGACTCTGCAGCCAATCAACAAACGTCCGATCGTTCAGGGTGTCCCAGGTCACGTCCTTCATCACTACGGAGACCTTCATCGCATCGCACACTTCATCCACGTCCGGGAAAGCCCTGTCGAGCAGGTACTTCAGGTACTCCTTGGCCTCTTCGGCCGTTGGCTTATCACCGGCCATTTGTGCCTGAAGGTCGCTTGGAGGATTGGCGCGCACCGCCCTCCAGAACGCGTGAACCAGATCCTTCTTCGAGTTCTCGGACTCTCTGGAGAACTGCCTCCGAACCGCTTGCTTGTGCTTTTCCAACTCCGTCTGGAGCTCCTTCACCCGCTCATCGAACTTTGCCCTCTTGGATTTGAGAATGACACCCCCGTAAGTCGGGTGGACCCGGATGAATCCCTTCCTGACCTCGTTGGCGGCCGCGCGCACCTTGTCGCCGCCGATCCGGCTTCCGTCGGAGATCATGCGGAACGCCGCGGTCAGACGGTCCCGCGTGTCCTTGTCCTTGACGACGGTGAGGAGCTCCGCTGGGATCTTTACCGTATGGTTTTGAAGCTGCGCCCCCTCGACGCTCAGGTCGACGAACTGGACGTGGGCGGAGAACACCCGCACAACCCGGCCGAGGTCGAAATCCTGGACCGGATTGTCCTGAATGCTCTTCTCGATGCGCTTGATTTCCTCGTCCGGAACTGCCTCGACGCCGATCTCCGGCTTGGCGGCCGGCGACGGGCTCGACCCGGCCGAGGGCGCCGTCGCCGCGACGAGGGCCTCGATCTGGTCCGGGGTCGCCCGGATCGCGTTCGGGCATCCCGCCAGACGCGACGGCGCCTCGATCATGAGGGGCGGCATCCCGAAGATGTAGCCCGTGTTGTCAGCCAACAGGAAGCCGATCCTCAGCCCCCGGCACCGCCGGATGCTGATGGTGGTTTCGAGCAGGCCGGAGTAGCCGTCGATGTTCCCGTAGCCCACGCGGCAATTGTCCTCGTCGATGTCGAGAATGACCTGGACCTTGGCCGGAGGCAGGTTCTCCCCGGCCAACCGCAGCGCGGCGGCGACCCCCTCATCGATACCCGGCGCCGCGAGCACGACGCGATCGCGCGCGCGTGCGATGAGATTTCCGATTGCATCCATTGAAAGCCACTCGAAGACTTGATTAGACATGTCGTGCCCCGGTGCTCTGCACTATTGTTATTGAATTCGTTCGCGGTGAACTTCAGTACGCACGCGCATTCCGGCAAATTTGCTTTCGTTTAGCACTGAGGCCTCCCGTATCGCCATCGTTGCACAAGCAGAAGAGGCGGGCTACGCGGCCGCCTGCTCTTCTAGTTCGTCATCAAGGTCGGCGGCGTTGGATTCGTCATCCTCGATCATGGCCTCCTGGCCGCTCGGTAGTTCGGCTGTGACCTGTACCTCCTTGCCCATGGCCTCGGCGATGATGTCCAGGAGCGCCTTGCTGCGGGCGGCGAAGAAGCCCTGGAAGTCGTCCTGGCGCAGCAACTCGGGCGCGATGACGTGGGTTTCAAGGAAGCTTTTCAGCTTTTCCGGGCCGATCTGGAACTTCTTCTCCAGACCCGGCAGGTAAGCGGAAGGAGCCTTGCCGCCGATCATGCGGTTCGTGCGGGCGGAGATGGCGGTCTTGTTAACGATGCAGTCCATCTCACGGGCATCGACGGCGTTCCCGGCACACCACTTCTTCGGAAAGATGTGGTGGATATCGATGGCCTCCTCCTCGAACACCTGGATGTTGATGGGGTTGCCGGTCCGGAAGTCGAGCCCGCCTTTCTCCATCAGGAGCGCGTAGACGCCCTTGTAGGCGGCGCTGCCGCGGGTCCGCAGGGTCAGCAGCCGTGTCGGGTTGAAGGCCGCATCGGTCACGGTCCGAGGTTCCGGGCCGCCCTTGATCCAGGCGAGCACCTCCGGAACGTCGCGGGCGAACCTGGTTTCGATGGCGCCGCCATAGAGTTCACCGAGGACGCCGCACCAGTACCAGCGTCGGAGCTTCTGCTTGATGCCGTGCCCCTCCCAGTCCGGCCCCAGGCAGGCCAGGATGATGGAAAGCGGCACCAGCTGCGACTGGTAGGGAAGGTCTTCCGAGCGGAAGATGCGGAGTTCGCGGATGAACTTCCCGGCCGCCAGCAAGCCGTCCAGAGCCGGCTTGCGGGCGCTCAGGTAATTGTCCAACGTCAGGTTCAGGATGGTGGCCCGGGTGCAGCTGACCGAGGGCAGGTGCTCGTCCTTGACGCCGTTGGCCGCCGCATCGAGGCGCTTGCGGTAGGTGTGGTAGAGCGCCACCGCCTGGAGGAAGTCGGTGGAGGCCGTCTTTTCCAGCACCCGATGCTTCTTCAGGGCCGGGTGCACCCCGAGGGTCTTGCGTATGCCGTCGCCCTTGCCGGCCGGCCCCAGCCAGTCGTCGCGGAGCCGGAATCCCTGCGCGTCGGCGGCGAAGCTGGCCGTCAGCAACTCGAACGCCGTCAGGGTGACGCCGCCGGTGTTCACCTTCTCGAAGACGTGGCAGACGGCCTCCTTGCTGACCTGGTCCGTGAGCGTGATCACGGGGATCTGGTACTGCATGAACCGTTGAATGACTTCCGCCTGGAACTTCGCGAACAATTCCGTCTTCTGCGGGTCGTACTTCCAGTAGGCCAGGAATCCGTTTTGCCACTCGAACGCGTTGAACAGCGAGGAGCACGGGAACATCAGGTTCTCGTACTCCAATTCGCGCGTGGAGAGGTCGAGCTCCACCTTGCCGGTGATGAGCTCCCGCTTCCGGCTGGGCGGCAGGCTTTCGACCGCTTCCTCACGGAGTTCGGGCGAGGCGACGCTTTTCTCGATATCGAAGTAGTACCAGCGCTCGATCCTCTGCTTCTTGGCGTTCACGGTGGCGGCCGGGGCGCCGAAGATCGTCGCCTGGAACAGCGATGTCAGACGCTGCTGGCCATCGAGGATGAGTTGCTCGGGGTCTTTGCAGGCGGGCTCCTTCACGCCTTCGACGGGACGCGGCTCGAACCGCAGCTTGCCGCCGGTCTGAAGCATCATCACCGCGCCGACCGGAAAGTCTCGGGAGACGCTGGCGAGAACGCCCTTGATGCGGTCGTCGTCCCAGACCCACCCCCTCTGGAAGTCGGGCAGCTGGATTCTCCCCGACCTCAGCCCGTCGAGCAGTTGGGAGAGGAAGATCGGGTGGGTCGTGAATATGCCGGGCATTCGGCCTCCATCGCGTCAAGCGCCGTCAGTACTTGTTGAGATCCGCAATTTTAGGGTCATCCAGGACACGGCGCTATCCGGACTCCGCGATGCCGAACATGGCCCAGGACACGGCGCTATCCGGTCTCCGCGATGCCGAACATGGCCTTCGCCGCCTGCCAGACCTCCATCGGGATCCGCTGCCAATGGGGATTGCTGATGGAGAAAATCCGGTTCCCGACGAAGGCCGTGACGCGCTCGACCACGTCGGGGTCAAAGCTCAGGACTCCGAGCGGCACCGCCACGGCCTCGGCCGCGCCGACCGGAGCATGGACGAGGACGGCTGCGACCCGTCCCGGCAGCAGCAGGATCTCAAGGCGGCCCGGGAACATGGGGGCCTCGGGCCCCTCCAGCAGGTGGCTGAACGCCTGCTCGATATGACGCCGCGGCCGGCCGGCGGTCACGGCGAGCGTGATGAAATCGGCCTCGCTGGCATCCGGCCCCGCCGACTCCGGATGGTTCTTGGCCAGTTCCTCCAGGACGTTCGGCAGCACACGCGTCTCGCCCCAGCCCGGCGTGCCGGGTACGACCCAGACCAGGCCGCCGACACTGGGCTGCGGCGATCCGCCCCCCGCATCCGCATCGGCGCTCGCCCTGGACTTGAACGCCTGAGCCGTCAGTTCGGCCGCCTTGACGAGCCGGGGAAGGTTACCCTCGGTGAGAAGCGACCCAACGATTCCCACCGTCATCCGGTCCTGCCGGAACTCGCCGGCGCGCTTCACCGTCTCCTTGAAGAAGCGCTCGACAGCGAAGCCGTCCCGCCGCGCGTACTCCCGAAGGTACTCCGGCGCCAGATCCAGCAGGCAGCCGTAGGCGTCCGCGTCGGTGGGCTGCCGACTGATCCGGAGCTTCGCCAGGTGGCGCGCCGCGGCATCTTCGACCGCCGACCGCTCGGCGAGGTCCAGACCCGACATCCACCGCTCCAGGTTGGCTATCGGCGCCCCGGGATTGAGCGACGACGATCTTGCGACGATTGTGACCACGCAGGAATACCTGTCTTCCGCCTTGACCGAATCAATCGAGTAGAGTTCGCGGAATCTGCCGTTGCCGTCGGTGGATGTCTTAAACTGCCGGAAGAAGTGACGGAATCTTTCCCGTACACGGATGCTGGGTTCGGCAAAAGCCCGTGGGTCGTACGGCTCCAGTTCCGGCAGCGCCCGGTCGAAGTCGTTCATGCTGTCTGGATCCGTAGGCGCGAAAGCCAGAAGGTCGAACCCCACCCGTTCGATCTCCTGTTCGACCTTGTATATCTGGGGGACTTCCTCATCAGCCCTGAACAGATTCCGACCGGCATCCATAATCCAGAGACGGCCGTCCCGTCTCGACACATAGCCTTTGCTTTCCGCTTCGCCAACGACGAAGCTGAACTCGCGATGGTCAAACCCGAAGAAGGCGGCCACGTCCTCTTCTGGGATGCCGTCCGCCGCGTGAACCAGGCGCAACAGGAACTCCAGCGTCAGGGACAGGTCCGCCTCTTTGGTGACCTTGTGAGTCACGCTGAACTTCCGGCAGGGCAGCCGGACGTCGAAGACGCCGATGTCGATGGCCTTGTCCTCTTCGGGCTCCGGAGGCGGCTTCGGCTTGCCGAGCGATAGGGTCGTGCGTTTCAGCGGACTCTGGCTCATGGCGCTCCTCCAGCGGCGGGCTCCTTGACGGACGCCTTCCGCCTCAATGCTTTCGATGCGTTGCGGATCTTTTCCATGAAGTCCTGAGCGTCGATGACCGACGCCTCGCCGATGGCCAGCTCCCGCTCGAACGCGGCGGCAACCAGACCCATCGGCCCCCGCTTCGGCCAGCGCGAGCGGGCGCCGACCAGGACGAGGCGGTCCATGGCGCGGCTGGCCGCCACGTTTATCCGGTTGGCGCGGGCCATGAAGCCTTCCCTGACTTCGCGGCGGCCGTCCGCAGGCGCGCCGTCCGCGTTGTTGCGCGTGAGCGAGAGCACGACGATAGGGTTTTCCTTGCCCTGATAGCTGTCGACCGTGCCGACCTTTATGTTGCGGCGCATGGCCTCGGTCAGCCCGGCCTGGCGGACCCGCTTGTCCAGGAGATCGCGTTGCGCGCCGTAGGTGCAGATGAGACCGATGGCATGCCGGTCTTCCGGCTGGTTGGCCAGCCATTGCTGGAAGGGGTCATGATCGTCCCACGCGCGCAGGAGACTGATGATCAGCTCCGCCTCTTTTCGGTTGACGAGGCTGGTTCCTTCTTCGGTCTGGAAGGCGCTCGTGCCCAGGGAATCGGTCTCCAGCCAACTGACAACGCTCCCCAGCTCCTCCGGGAGGACGTCCGGCGGGACGATGGGCGTCGTCCGCTCGTGCCGCAGGCTGCCGCCATAGAACGCCTGGGAGACGATGCGGCCGATGGGCGGCAGCATGCGGTACTGCCGGGAGAGCTGGTGGGATGCCGCCGCGCCGTACCTCGAGCCGAACAGCCTCTCGAAGTCGCTCATGATGATTTCCTCAGGGCCGATCCCGAGGTCGCTGCTGACTTGGCTGACGATTTCCGGCTTGTGGTGGGGCTCCAACTGAGACTGGTCGCCGACCAGCACGATCCAGCGCCCGGCCTGGATGGGGACAGCCAGTTCGCTCGCTGTGCACCGGGCAGCCTCGTCCACGATGACGAGGTCGAACGGTATCTGCGTCAGACCCAGCGCCCCGCGTCCCAGGCCGACGCAGGTTCCGGCCACGATCTGCCGGGTGCCGGCAAGGAACGTCTCGAAGCTGCGGCGCTCGGACGAGACGACGCCGATGAAGTCGTTGCCGAGCCGGATCGCCGACCGGATCTTGCGGACGACGGCCTCGCTGACCTGGGGGTGGCGCGCCGACAACCGGGCGACGACGGACCGGACCAAGGCGCCGCTGTCTTCGTAAGCGGACGGCTCCGCCGGGGCGCCCATTTTGTCGAGCAGCCGGGTCAGCGCCTCTTCCGGCGTCCGGCCGTCGGCCTTGGGCTTGGCCTGCTCCCGGTAGAACCGCTCAGCAAGCGGTCCGACAACCCGCTCCAGGAACACCAGCTGCGCCGTAAACTCGTCGGGAACGCCCAAGTATCGGCCAACAATCTTCATCCGGCGCTTGAACTGCGCTTTCAAACGGTCCTTGTAGGCGCTTTCGACCCGCGACGTATGGTAGGGCAGCAGCATCTTCGACACCGCGCCCTCCTGGCTGACGCGGATCATGCGGAGAGGTTCGTCGGCCTCGCCCATGAGCTTCATCACCGCTTCGGCGGCGTTGTTGACGGCCTCGTGCGACTGGCTTGCGAGCAGGACGTTCTTGGCAATGCCGGAAGTCAGCGCATAATGGGCCAGCGCGGCGATGAATTTCGTCTTGCCGGTGCCGGGCGGCCCCTGGACCAAGCCCACCGGGCGCGTCGCAACGATGCGCCTGAACGCCTCGACTTGGTCGTCGTTGAGCCCGTACCGGGACTCCAGCTGGGGTTCATCGACGGCGACGGCCTCTTTTGCCGGCTCCGCTCCCGAGCGGGGGTTGAACGCGTCGATGAGCCCGGCGGCGACCGAGCCGCGGCGGAGTATGCGGGAAATGGCGGCTTCCCGCCGATTGCGGCTCTGGTTCTCGAAATGGCTCTCGAACCGGAGTCTTTCCCCTTCGGACACCGCCGACCCTCCCAGCCCTGTCGGCTGGTTGAAGGGAATGATCATGAGACGCTCGGCGTCCGAAACCGTGTGGTCAAGCTTGCCGAATCTTACCCACCGACCCTTTTTGTACTTTTCGACCGTTACCCGGTCATCCTTTTTGTAATCGAACGCGCCGTTCTCCAGCTCGAAGGGCACGGCGTGACGCTGCGTGCCTCTGACCTCGATGCTGTTCCCTAACGCAACGCCGTCCGTCGTCAGGGCCTCCTCGGCGTCCATGAGCCGTCGCCAGAGGGTTGGGATGTCGATGCTGTCGATGCCTGTGCCCGGCGCCCCCGCCGCGGAACGGCCTGCGATCTCTTCACACAGTTCGTCTTCCGCGGCCTCGCCGTCCACCGCCGCTTCATCAAGGAAATCCGTTTCCTTCGAGGGGCGTCTTGGCGTCGTCCCGACCGCCGCCTTGGCGACCAACCCCCAGTGCTCCAGGACGTCCGGCTCATTCAGGATGTCGGCCAAGTCTCCCCAGTCGTACGCCGGGGTGCCGCGGACCTCCACGTCCATGACCACCTTCATGAACTCGAAGCGGGAAAACCCGGCGATGCGTCCCTGTTCGAGCGGAACGCGCTTCGCCCGCAGTGGCTTCATTTTCCAGTCGAGCTCGATCTGGATCTCCTCGAACGCTCCGCGGATGTAGAACGTCGGCCGATCCTTGGCGAACCGGAAGCAGAATTCGCCTTCGTCCGGCAATAGCGCGCCGGGGGTGGCCTCCACGAGGCCCAGGACCAGGCGCCTGCGGGCGACCGCTTTGGGCGGGTGGAGCAGGGCGTCAATGGTCTCGATGAGCGGGAGCAGGGTCAGGTTCTCGCTGCCGACCCTGCGGCAATCCGCAACCGCCCTTGCTACCGCGCGGCCAGCGTCGGATGTCCATGCTCCGGTTAGCTCCTCGGCAATCTTCGTGACGGCATATATGTCGCGCTCGTCGCGCCCGCCGCCTCCTGGGGGCGTGTACGCGGACGTCCGGATCTCGCCGTCGTCAACTGGGGTGAAATCGAAGAAGTCGATCAGGATCGGCTCCGGGTCGCCTTCCTGCGGCGCCAGGATGTTCTCCGGCTTGAGGTCGCCGTGCGGGTGTCCCGCCTCGTGCAGGGCGGTCACGCGGCGTGCGAGCCGCAGGATGAACTCCAGCACGGTCGCTTCCGAGTTCCACCGTTCCGGCACCAAGGCGACGGCGTCCGTGAGATTCGGAAGCCCGTGCCAGTCCTGGACAAGCACGATGGCGTCGTCCACCCAAGCCACGTGCCGGATGGCCGCAACGCCTTCCGGCGGCGACCGCCGGAAGCCGTCAGCGGACTCCAGAAAGTCGTGGATGCGGACCAGTTCCTTGCTCTGGTCGCCCCAGCACGTGCGCCGCCACATCTTCACCAGGACCGGGTTGCCGTTCCAGACGCTCCGCCACATCAGGATGCGGTTGTCCTCCCGCAGCAACTCCTCCTCTGGAAAGTCCCGGTAGAGCACGCGCTGATTTGGAATGGTCCGGAACCTCTCCAGCCCCTCCAACGCAGCCTGCTGGAGGAGCCTGTCGGACATGGCGTCGTCGAACGCTTCCAGCATCGCCTGGGCATCCGGGAAGCGCTCTTCCGGCACAAAGTTGAGCGCCCGCCCGAACCAACTGCACAGGCCGCCGAACTTGCCCTCCTCATCGACGGCGGGATCCCACTCCAGCACCCCAAGGCCGCTCGGCGCGTCGGGCATACGACCGAACAGCAGGCCGTGCACCGCGACGCCGAGCAGGAACACGTCCCGCCGCTTCTTGTCGGCGGCCTTGGCGGTGGCCTGACCGACGATGTCCTCCGGCAGGGCCGTGCTGCTCAGGAACTGGTAGCGCTTGTCGCCGAGCGACTTGGTTTCCGGAATGCTGGCGGAGAACAGGTGGGACAGCCGCACCGTCGTCGGCGTCTCCAACCACACGCTGTGCGTCCCGATGTCGAGATGGACCGCGTCCACCTCATGCAGCGCGGCTACCTTCGCGATGAGCTGTTGCGCCAGGGCGAGCCTGTCTTCCCGCGCCAGCCGGGTAACCTCCGAGGCCATGAACTCCGAAAGGCGCTTCAGGCGCCGGCTCCGGTCGAACACCTCCCAATAGCGGACGCTGCGCTCATGGTCGTCGACGCGCGGCTGCAATATGCTGGTGCGGAACTCTTCATGAAGGTTGTTGAGGGCGGCGATGACGATCTTTTCGCGGCCGGCGATGTCGTGGCGTCCCTCTTCGGTCTGGAACCGGGAGTCCGCCTTGGTGAAGTCCCACAGCCGAAGCAGGCCCGCCGCATTGGCGGTCACCCGGTCCTCGGCGTCGTACTCCGCGAACATGCCGGTCTGGTGGCGGAACGAGGAGTTTTCAGAGAGCGCCTGAAACGGGCCGTACTGCCGCTCACCATGACAGAAGGCCCCATCGCCGGCCCTGAAAAAACCGCCAAGCTTCTTGCGCCATTCGGCGCTCGTGAGCACGACCTCGTGCCTAGGCTTGCCCAGCCGATCGATGCGCGCCTTCGGACTCGCGATCATGCGGAGGAACGGGTCGATCATGTGGACGGCCTCGCGCTCCGTCTCCGCGATGCCGTCGATGTTCGGCTGCTGCGTCAGAACGACAAGGCCCTGCACCAGTGGCACGATGACGTCCCGTGAGCGCCCACCTTGGCGGCGCGCCAGCCTCTCCAGGTATCCCTTCAGCAGCAGTTCCAGATCCCGGCGGTTCTCCAGGATCTTCGCGACCGGCGAGCGCCCGCGGTCCATTCCGTTCTGCACCCAGCATCCGTTCATGGACTCGATGCGCCCATGCCAGTCCTTGAGGTCGATGAGCAGGATGCGGTCCGCCGCGATGAGGATGACGTCGATTTCCCGAGCCCCGCCGCGGGGCCGGGCCAAGTCGAGGTTCGTAAAGATCGTCCAGTCGTCCGGCAGCTTGGCCTTCAGGAGTTCCAAGCCCGCAACTTCGCGGCTGTGAGGGCCGCGGCCCATCGGAACAATGTTCACCATTGGACTAGGTCTCCGTAGGCTTGGAAGCGCAATTCCTCAACTCGATCAAGTCGCCGCAGACCCCTTTCCAATTGAACGATCGTTCTGTCAAGGATCTTGGAGAGATTTTCTATGTGCATGGGCGTTGGAAGATAAATAAAATAAATTTTTGTTGCCGCGTCATTGGAGAGATCCATGATTGCTTAGTGCGCAGTTACAGGAAGCAACACGGTCGTAATGCCCTTCATAGGGCAAGCTCTACCACGCCCATTGGATTGTGAACCGGCTCTACTGAGCCACCAAGGTTCAGCCCGCCAAATACAGCCAAGCCGCCCCGCAGGGGACGTCCAAGCAGGGCGGAGATGAGGGTGAGCAAAACGGTGACACCCGTTTAGATCGCACCCTTGGATGCATTGAAAGCTCGGAGTTGTATCATCGATATTGATACCTGCATCGGTTGTTGGGGATGCGTAGGCGGCGGACGAGAACCAAGAGGCAGAACCCAGTGCACCCGGACCACTGACGGATTGGCCACCGTTAGCTGTGAACGGAGCTGGTGAAGCGGCCTGTTTATTCTGTGACACTATGGAAACCGTAGTCGCTGTCGAACGCGTGGCTGAAAGGCCGATGCGGGGGAAGGAATGGTCCAAAGGGCCCAAAAAGGCAAGCGTGTTTGGGCTCAGCATGTTTCCCCCGTCTGCCCGTTCACCGCCGCCATGACGTTTTCACTGTTGAGCAGAATGATATGCTGGATTTCCGACCGGCGCGTCGATGCGTCCACATCGAGGCCGAACCACTTCAAAAAGTAGAAATGGAAGCACCGCCGCACGTCTATTACCGCGACGCCTCCCGTCATTCCGCAATCGGTCTCGACCACCTTCCTCTGACCGCCGGAAAGCTTGGAATGAAGGCCGATGATGGCCCGGATCCGTGTATGGCAGGCGATGTCTGTCTTGGCGTCGAAGCAGGACGGTTCGGGATGTCGGACGTCTGGCATCTGGGCTATGACAAAGTCTTTGAAGACATCGTCCTCATAACAGGCTGCACGGGAATGCCATCGGACCCCGTCGATGGCGAGGGTATGAGACGAAGGTCGACGCCAATCAGGCTCCGACTTTGACATAGAGACATAGACTGGTAGAAGACTTTGATCGGGGCGACATCCCTGACCGCTGCCACGTAACGCTTGAGGACAACCGGGTCGATGCGGCGCAAAGGTCCCGACACGAGGTCGAACGCTGGCGGCGTGTCCAGCCAGGAATCCGCTTCATTCGCCGCCCTGTCGCCTATCAGAAGCTGTGCCAAGTAGCGTGCCGGATCGGGCTTGACAATCGCGAGCTGAAAGATCTCCGAAGCTTTATATCGCTTTAGGCTCCGGTTGTACGCCATGTCGCCAGGAGCAATTTCGGCGTACCGTCCCAAGTCGGCCGACGCCTGCTGGGTGCAGATGCAAAAGCGGCGCGCCAGGTCGACGCGGCTGACGCTGCCTCCCCAGTAGAACCACGTGTCGATGAACGCCAAGCGTTGCGCGACGCCCCAGAAAATCGCCCCGTTCTGCCGCCTGTCCGCTCCCATCGGCCCTCAGGTCAATCAGGTTAATTGCCGCACTCAGAATTTTCTATCAAGGTTCCTACCTTATCGTAAGGGTTAATTCAACGTGGTTTCTTGCTAAGACACAGCTTGTTGCATGGATATGAGGTGAACCGCACTCGGTTCGTCAAAGTCCGGTTTGGTTGAGTCACGCTACCATCGCAACATCCTCGGCTTGAGCATAGTAGAGTATCTCGACCCAAGCGGAGGTAATGTTGCCGATGGACTTTGGGAGGCGCTTGTGATTGAACCAGTCCACCCCTTCCAGGATGGCGAACTCGACGGATTTCAGGATGTGCCATCGGCCGCGGCGCCGAATCAACTCGGTCTTCTAGAGGCCGTTGACGATCTCCGCCAAGACGTTGAATCGCCCTATACGGTTATAGGGGCTTTGAGGCAACGGGTCGCCACTATGCGCGCCCGGACAAGCTCCTGTCACACTCCCACAGTACTTCTTGAAGGCTGGCCATTATGACCTACGTCCCCAATCAGGATTGGGCCGTTCTCGATCTCGAGGCGAGCGCATTGCCGCCACGAAGCTATCCGGTAGAGATCGCCGTCGCATTTCCGGACGCCGACGTGATAGCCTGGCTTATCCAGCCGGCGCCAGTCTGGCTGCGCGACGGGAAGTGGGATCCCGCTGCGGAGCGTCTCCACAGGCTTTCCAGGGCAATGCTGCAGGGTCAAGGAGAGCCGCCCGGCCACGTGGTTGAACAGGTCTCCGCGGCCGTGCGCGGCCGTCAGGTCCTATCCGACAACATCGCCGCAGACAGCTACTGGCTCGGCGTTGTTTGCGCGGCTGCCCGCATCCGTCCGCCACCGTTTTACCTGACGGATTTCTGGGGGTGGTCGGAACCGCTCGCGTCGCCTCGGGAACGCGAACGGGCGCTGGCCGAAGCGTACCGGCGCCATCCGGCGCGGCACCGGGCAGCACCGGATGCGCGGCGGATCGCCTGTGCGATCAGCCTGCTGCTCGACCGGCCGTTCGGCAAGACCGACGCCCCGGCGATGTGACTGGTGCCCAGCTTCGGCTCAAAGCCTGCTTGCACGACGCCCAAGGGGCCGAAGCGATGCAGGGAGACCGGCAGGGTGCACGATGCTTCCGATCCTCACGACCAGGTTCGCCCTTCTATCAACAATACCAGACTAGGCTGAAGGCCGGGGGCACGAGCCGCTGGAGACGGGGATGGGCACGCAGCCATGCTTCGATGATATCCTGCAGATCCGGTGGATCGGCCCCGCGATGATCCGGCTCGAACAACCAGTCCAGACGGTCAGCCTGCTCGATCACGTCCATATTCACGGCGACCAATCCTCGTCTCGGCAGGACGATGCGCACGCCCTCGATGTGCATCGGCGTGGAACAGTAAGCCAGTTTCGGAGGTGATCGGCGTCCAATAACCGGCCGCCTCGGATCTGGCACAATACCACCCTTGGTTGGACGAGGGGGTGGCACGCGGGGATGCTGACAGTGGAGACGATCGCGCGGATACGGCGGGAGCACGCGAAGGGGCGGAGCGTTCGGGCCATCGCCCGGGCGTTGAAGATCAACCGGGAGACAGTGACGAAGTACCTGCGGTCCGGTGAGACGGCGCCGCGGTACGAGCGGACGCGGCAGCCGTATCCGAAGCTGGGGCAGTTCCAGGCGGAGCTGGAACGGCTGATCGCGGAGAACGACCGCCGGCCGGCGCGCGACCGGCTCGACTACCGGGGGCTCTTCAACCAGTTGACAGCGGCCGGGTTCGAGGGCGGCTACGACGCCGTGCGGCGCTATATCACGCGATGGAAGCGGCGCCAGCCGGCGACGACGGCCGAGGCATTCGTGCCGCTGACCTTCGCACCGGGCGAGGCTTACCAGTTCGACTGGGCGGAGGAGTGGATCGTCCTGGACGGGGTGACGACGAAGGTGCAGGTGGCCCACGTGCGCCTGTGCCACAGCCGGATGCCGTTCGTGGCGGTCTACCCGCGCCAGACCCAGGAGATGGTGTTCGACGCCCACGCCCGCGCCGCGGCATTCTACGGCGGCCTGTGCGAGCGCGGCATCTACGACAACATGAAGACGGCGGTTGACGCCGTGTTCGTCGGCAAGGAGCGGCGCTTCAACCGCCGCTTCGCCCAGATGTGCTCGCACTATCTGGTCGAGCCGGTGGCCTGCACTCCGGCCTCGGGCTGGGAGAAGGGGCAGGTCGAGAACCAGGTCGGCACGTTGCGCCACCGCCTGTTCATCCCACGCCTGCGGGCGGCGACGCTGGAGGAAGTAAACGAGCGGCTGCGCCACGCCGTGGAAGCGTGGGCGCGCACCGCACCGCATACCGAGTTCCCGAACCGGACGGTGTGGGCGGTGTTCGAGGCGGAGCGGCCGGCGCTGGTCGCCGTGGCCAACGCCTTCGACGGCTTCCACGAGATCACGGCCAGCGCGTCGAAGACCTGCCTGATCCGCTTCGAGCGCAACCGCTACAGCGTGGCGGCGGCGGCCGCCGGCAAGCCGGTGCAGGTACGCGCCTACGCCGACCGGCTCGTGGCGTGGTGCGATGGGACGGTGGTGGCCGAGCACCGGCGGGCCTTCGGGCACGGCCACACGATCTACGATCCGCTGCACTACCTGCCGGTTCTCGCCCGCAAGCCCGGCGCGCTGCGCAACGGGGCGCCGTTCCGGCAGTGGGAGCTGCCTGCGGCCCTGGCCAAGGTGAGGGCCCGGCTGGGCCGCTCCGACGAAGCCGACCGGCAGTTCGTCGGCATTCTCGCCGCCATCCTGACCGACGGCCTGGACGCGGTGGAGGCCGCCTGCCGCGAGGCGCTGGCGAGCGGGACGCACAGCCGGGACGTCATCCTGAACATCCTCGCCCGGCGCCACGACGTCACCCCGACGCCGCCCGTGGCAGTGCCGGCGGCGCTGACGCTGACGATCGAACCGGCCGCCGACTGCGCGCGCTACGACGGCCTGCGCGCGGCACGGGAGAGCTGTCATGGAGCGGCATGAGCTGATGGCGATGATGGCCGAGCTCAGCCTGGCGGGAATGCGCGCGGTCTACGACGAGGTGATGGCGGACGGCCTGAAGCGGCAGCGCACCGTCCAGCAGATCCTGGGCGACCTGCTGGCCGCGGAGCGCGCCGAGAAGAAGGCGCGCTCAATCCGCTACCAGCTCGGCGCGGCCAGGCTGCCGCTGGCCAGGACGCTTGCCGAGTTCGACTTCGCGGCCAGCCCGGTGAACGAAGCGCTGGTGCGCGACCTGCACGACGGCGGCTTCCTGGAGACCCAGCGCAACGCCGTGTTCGTCGGCGGAACCGGTTCCGGCAAGACGCACATCTGCATCGCCATCACCGCCAACTGCGTACGCCGCGGCGCGCGCGCCCGGTTCTTCAACGTCATCGACCTGGTGAACCGGCTGGAGGCCGAGGCCCGGGCCGGTCAGGCCGGCAAGCTCGCCGACCAGCTGACCCGCGTCGATCTGGTGGTGCTGGACGAGCTCGGCTACCTGCCGTTCTCCCAGAATGGCGGCCAGCTGCTGTTCCATACGCTGAGCAAGCTCTATTCCCGGACGTCGGTGTTCATCACGACGAACCTGAGCTTCGCCGAGTGGCCGTCCGTCTTCGGGGGCGACACCAAGATGACGGCCGCCCTGCTCGACCGGCTGACGCACCACTGCGACATCCTGGAGACCGGGAACGAAAGCTGGCGGTTCAAGAACCGCTCCTGACCTTCCTTCCGCCCGTGCCTTGTCCAGGGGGGCCCACAGGTTCCCTCCCACACGCGCCGCTACGTCGGTCATGACGGGCACTCCGCGGCGCGCGCGGGTCCCTCCCGTGGACTCCCTGGACAAGAGATTCTGCAACCAAAAGAATGGTTGGATATTGGACGCCGATGCTGGCTGGTTATTCGAAGCCGATTGACACCCTCGACGCCGGTGGCTGCCATGACCTCGGCGTGGCCCGGCTCTACTCCGCGCCAGCAGATGAGATGGTCCGGCCGCGCGACGCAGCGGATCGGACCGTCGCCCGGGGGCATTCCGTCAGGGCTGTCCGGATTGCGGATCAGGAGCATCGTGACCGTTCGGTGTTGCCGATGCGCGGACCCGCTGCCGCTCCGGCCGGCCGACCGTCGGGGGTGACGAGAGCCAGATCGCTGCTTGTTCCCGTCATCGCGGCACACTCCGTGGTAAACCGTCCCTTGAATAGCGGGACGGCGATCAGTCGCGGACGGCCTCCAGGTGCCGGTCACTGCCCGGAAAGCATCGGCGCATACTGCTGCCTCGTCTCTCAGACATAGCCGATCTGGTAGGGCGTGCTGCCGCGCAGCGCCAGTTCCTCATCCAGCATCCGGCACAGGGATGTCGCATCCGCTGCGTCTCCCTGAAACTCCATGCGCCGCCGGACGACGGCGTAATCCCCGCAGGTCAGTCCCCCTAAGCGTGCCAGTTCGCGCGGGGCCTCAACACCGAAGAAAAACCTGAAGGCCTCGCCCGCCTGTATTGCCGTCAGCGGCGACAGACGGATCTTGAGGTCGAAGCGGCGCAGGCAGGCGGGATCGAGCCGATCGATCCGGTTCGTCGTCGCCGCGACCGGGCCGGTGTGCGCGTCCATCGCGGCCAGGAACTCGTTGACCTGCGTCCACTCCCAGGAGTGCTCCGCGTCGCGGCGGTCGGCGATCAGGCTGTCGGCCTCGTCTCGGCGATCAGGCTGTCGGCCTCGTCGAAGATCAGCAAACCGCCGTCCCGCGCCGCCTCCCGGAATGCTGCGGCGATGTTCTGTTCGGTCCCGCCGACGAAGCACGAGAACAGGTCCGAGGCGCGCTTCTCGATCACCTCGTACCCGAGCTGTGCCGCCAGATAGCGGGCGTAAACGCTCTTGCCGGTGCCCGGCTCGCCGTGCAGCAGCAGGGTGAAGCACCGGTCCCGGCCGCGGCGGCGAAGTCCGTCCGCAAGCGCACCGAGGTCCATGCCGGCGTTGAGCAGGCCGGGCGAGAAGTCGGCGGAACTGCCGTGTCTGCGCATCGTTGGCCGTTCCCTACCGGTCACGAGCGGCACCATGGCATCGAGCACCGCTGCGATGTCGTCCCGGCCGCCCCCGGCCAGCTTCGCCGAACGCAGCGCCGTGGCGACGAGGCCGGGTGCGGCGTTGCTGGTCCGCGCCAGCGGGACGAGTTCGGCCTCATCGAGCCGGTCCAGCTGCTCGCGGCCGGCGAGCCGGCGCCAGACGGCCGACCGCGCCGCAGGGCCGGGAGTCTCGACCTGGACGATCATGCTCATCCGGCGCAGGAACGCGGGGTCGAAGCGGCCGACCTTGTTGCTGGTCCACAGGATCGGGACGGGGTTATCCTCCACCAGCCGGTTAAGCCAGACCTTTGCCCCCTGCTCGCCACGGGGCAGGGCCAGCAGGTCCTCCATCTCGTCGAACAGGACAAGGCTTCGGCCTCTTCCGGCGAGCAGCCGCTGCGCCATCCGCAGCTCGGCCAGCCGCGTCCCGCGCCCGGGCTCAAATCCCTCGTCGTCGCTCTCGCCGATGGCATGCAGGACAGCACCTGCCCGGGCGGCCAGCGCCGCACAAAGCTCGGTCTTGCCAGTGCCGGGCGGCCCGACCAGCAGCACGCTGACGCCGCGCGCCCGCGCGTCCAGCGCACCGGCGAGCAGGCGCGCCAGCTGGTCCGCCTGGGGCAGCCAGGAGAAATCGTCCCAATCGAGCGTCGGCGCGGCGGTGCGCCCGACCAGCACCCGGCGCAGGCTCTCCGCATCCGGCCAACACCTTGTCAGGGCCGTCTCCACCCGCTCGGGGACATCAAAGAAGCAGCCGTAACCGACCAAGCCCCCGGATCCCTCCACCCTCATGACGAGCCCCGACCGGACCAGCCAGGCCCCCGGGAGGATCCGGCGGCGGATATCCTCGGGATCACGGCCGAGCAGTGCCGCTATACAGCGCGGGGGGCTGCCCAGATCCCGGCCCAGCGCGTCGGCGAGTCTGCGGACGGCGTCGATGCGCGCGCAGTTCAGCAGCAGGCCCAGGATCTCCATGTCGCGCGGATCGGCCGCGAGCATGCCGCCGAGCAGCGTGAGATTGCGGGAGACCGGGTCGTCCTCGCCGGCTCCCGTCACCGCGCCGATGCAATCGAGAGCCCTGCGCAATGCCTTGTCGTCTTTTTTCCCCGGATCCGGATTGCCGCCGTGTCTGCAGTCCGCCAACCGGCTCAGGGCTTCGTCAAGGTCGTTTCCGGCCGGCAGCCCGAGGAAACCGCGCCACTTGGCCAGCCAGGACGCGAGCACCGGCACGACGGCGGGGCCGAACGGACCGGTGACCGCAGTGCGCAGGTAGTCGCCGGCGATCCGGCTGTCGGTGCGGACTGCCGGCGCGGATAGGGGCCGTTCGCAAAGGTCGTCGAAGTCGGGTACGTCCACCAGCCGGGCTCCATGCCGTTGAATCCGGTCGCATGGTCTCACGCCTGCGCCGGTCGTCAAGAAACGGTCCGTCAACATCTGACGCATAGGATGGCCCGGCATTCGCCGCCAGGCGCAGTCACGGAGGCATCCTTGGCCTACGGCCAGATCGATAACATCTTCCAGCTCCTGCTGATGATGCAGGGAACGCGCCTGGGCGTTTCGCTGCAGGACATCCAGGAGGAATTCCACGTCAGCCGGCGCACGGCCGAGCGCATGCGCGATGTCGTGGTCCGGGCATTCGGCGACCGCGTCGAAGTGGTTCCCTCCGACGAACCGGTGAAGCGCTGGCGCATTGCCCCCGGCACGCTCGGCGAGCTGGTCGCCGTCACCCCGGAGGAGCTGCTCGAGATGGAGGCGGCGGAGCAGGCGCTGCGGCGCGAGGGACTCGAGGTGCGGGCCGTCATCCTGGGCCGGCTTGCCGTCAAGCTGCGGGCATCACTACGGCCTCGGGAACTCGCCCGCATGGAGCCCGACCTCGCGGCCCTGATCGAGGCCGAGGGGCTTGCCGCGCGGCCGGGACCCCGTCCGGTCGTGACGCCCGAGGTACTCGCCCCGCTCCGCCATGCCTTCAAGGCGATGGAGCGGGTACGCCTGTACTATTCGCCGCGCGGCGGCGGGAAGGCGGGCTGGCGGACCGTGTCGCCGCTCGGCCTGCTCTACGGCGTTCGGCACTATCTCGTCGCAGTGCCGGACGGCAGGACCCAGCCGCGGCTGTACAGCCTGCCGAACATCGGCAAGGTGGAGCCCTTGGCAGAGACGGCGGACCGCCCCCCGGACTTCGACCTGCGCCGCTACGCCGCCCAGTCGTTCGGCATCTTCCAGGAGCAGCCGGCCGACATCGTGCTGCGCTTCGATCCGGCCCGTGCCGCCGACGCCGCGTCGCACCGGTTCCATGACGACGAAGCCAAGGAAGCCGGGCCGGACGGCGCGCTGCTCGTCCGGTTCCGCGCCGGCGGGCTCAAGGAGCTCTGCTGGCACCTGTTCACCTGGGAACCCCATGTCGAGATCATCGAGCCGATTTCCCTACGTCGGGACTATGCCCGGATGCTGTCGGATGCATCGGTCCGCCACGGTGCCGTCTGAGGTGGAGCGGCAGACTCACCCCGGCTCCGAGCTTCAGTGGCGGAAGTCCACGTTCCCGGCGGATTGCGGAGGAAAGCGGCCGGGAGCGCGACCCGCTGCATCGCCGTGCGGCGCCCCGCTGCTGACGGTCGTCCGTCCGGCGCGCACGACCCGATCCAGGGATCTCCGGCGGTTCCGGTCAGGAGTGCTCGAGCCTTTCGACGGTACCTCTATCCAGGGCGCCGCCGAAATGCCTCTGCAGTGCGTCGTGGAAAGCCGAGCCGTCAGGCTTGGCCAGGGCGAAGAGGGTCATTGACGAGTGGAACTTCAAGTCATCCGGTCTCCCGAAGATCTCGTGGACCGATCGGCCCTTCACCTGGTTGACCACCCTTGTGAGTTCTACCAGCCGTGAGCCGAGAACCGGGTGCTCCAGGTAGGCGCGTGCTTCGGCCAGTGACTGGATGGCATACCGGCGAGCCATCGCGCTGTACCCCAGCCCGGCGATTTGCGGAAACACGAACCACATCCAGTGGCTGTCTTTCCGCCCGGCGGCAAGCTCCCGCCGAACCCGTGCGATGACCGGCTCCTGAGCCCGGACAAATCGGTCCAAATGGAATTCGTCGGCCATTGTCCGTCCTTCAATGCTGTACCATCAACGCTGAGCGAACCTCTTTCCCAGAGCCTTCAGGCACCGGGTGTCCATGCCAGGATCCCGGAGACTCCAATTCGGGCGCTGATCCTGCGGGACCGGGCCGAAATTATTTGTCCGTACATCATTGCCCACCCAAGTAGCCTGCACGCGCTTCATCGCCTTCTCTCGTGCCCGATGCCTGCAGCATGACGACCCCCTGCTTTCCGCCCTGACAGATTATCAGGCGCCGCATGTCCTCATAACAGGCAGCCCGGCTCCAGGGTCACGCGCACCCCTTCGATGCAGCTGGTCGACACGAAGTCCCGTACGCCGTCTGGTCGTGACCGCAACGGCGACCCGGGAGCGGTCGGTCACTTTCCGGTCGATCACGGCGGGTAGACCACGGGGGCGTAAGATCGAGGAGTTTCTGCGGCAAGGAAGGCCGCGAACATGACCGCGCCGAAGCATGTCAGGCGTGCTCGTCTTGTGCCCGGCTCGCCCGCATGCGATGAGGCGCCGTCCAGTCGCGGCGTTTCCGTCTGCGGCATCGGGAGGTGGAGGGTGCGGATGCAGCTGAAGAGAGGACGCCGGCGGCCTCAGCGCCGGGGATTTTCCCGGCTGAACGAAAGGCGCAGGATACGTCTTTGGAAGGGAAAGCGCTTTTTCGAGCGGATCTGCCTTCATTGCGGGAATGGTATCCCGGGTGCGGGCAACCGGCTGGTCCGCCGGTTGTCCATCCTGTCGTGGCATCTTCAGGTCATCAGGCCGATGCATTCGCCGCGCCGGCGGTATCGTGGAGAACCTTGCGAATGCCGGCGGTGGCCCCACGACAACCGCCTTCTTGCATCGATGCGCAGGAAGCGGAGGCTGATCTGGGACAACACCATGACCGAGTCGTTCCGGGCGGAGATGGCCGCCTTGTGGTGCGCTCTGATGGAGGGGCCTCCGGGAGCAGCCCCGTCCCTGTCGACGCCGAGCCACGCTCCGGGGACCGGTCGAAAAGCCGCTCCCGGACGTTGGACCGAATCCAGCGGATGAAGGTCTGCGCCGCCCATCGCCAAGGCACCGGCCGGCACGCTCCGCCGCTTCGCAGCATCCCGATGCCGTCGGGCAAGCGCTGCGACCGTGCCGCGCAGGGCGGCTGACTTGGTCCGGCCCCGTCGCCGGCCCGCATCGGGCAGCTGCCCCAGCCCGCCTTTGTTCGCCATTCAGGCCGGCAAGCCTGCTTCGCCCGATCATCCTGCAAGGACAGGCACGGCGATCCAGCCATGGCAGGTCCTGGAAGGGAGGACCCGCCCAAGCGGAAGAAGGCGCCGGCCGTCCGCCCGGAGCGGGCCTGCAACGGCCTCACGTCTCATGGACACGCAGGAAGCCGTCGACCAGTTCGTACTTTCCGGGCAATTCCGTCAGGTACTCGTCCACCGTTCCGCCCCAGCGGACCATGTGGCCGCGGACCAGGGCCGCACACTGGCCGTCGCTGAGCGGGAACGGCTTATCGGCAGGCCAGACCAGCCTGGTGCCTGGCCGGATGTCGCCGGTCGCCGGGTAGATGCCGTGCTCCACCGTCCTTTCCAGCGCATAATCCTCCCATCCGGGGGCCGGAAGGTGTCCAGCCCCCCGCGGCCTTTGCTCACCAGCCCGGCGTCCTGCTCGACCAGCCCTCCCGCCATCATTGTCAGGAAAGCGTCGGGTGATACGCCGAGACGCGAACAGATATCGCCGTAGCCCGTGGCCACGTCATCGCTCACCTCGACGACGAGCCGCACCGCCTCAGGCTCCTGACGGTCGGGATCACCGGTTTCCGGACGCCGGTTCGGCATGACTCCGGCCATTCCGCTCGAGCGCCACGTCCGGTCGACCTCGATCAGCCTAGCGAGGATCAGTCCAAGGAGTTCGGCGGATAGGAGGCTCAGCCTCCGGCAGATCTCATCGAGATGATCGCTGACCTGCCGGGCGAGCGGGATTGAATATGAAGTCATGGAGTTCTCCCCGTCTGGAATTCGCTGCCGCGTATCGTCCTGCCTGGAGGAACAGGCCTGACCCGGCCGGGCTCCCTGGACTGATCAGGTTGATGCGGCCGTGCCGGCGACAAGCTCTCCCCAAGGGGCGGCTTCGTTCAAGGGATGCCCCTCCCGATATATGCCCAAACTGACGAAGCCGCCATGACGGCGTAACTCAACCAACCGTCCACCGTAAAACCGGTGCGGTTCATCCCAGCGACGGCCGCCGATTTCCGAGTCACCGGACGCGGTGCCGGCGTTTGGCCTCAAGCCCTTCCGGAGGCTCAGGACGCATCCAGCGGGCTTCCAGCGGACCACGAACCACCCCGTGCCCGACCTGCCGTATATCCTTTGCGACAACCAGACGTCCGAGCTAGCTCGCCGGCGACGGCTCCAGATGCCGGTCAGGTCGGGTAGCGTGGTGTCGCGAGAGCGAGGGAGGGGACTATGGACGACAACCTCACGACCGGTGCGGAGAACGACGATAAGCTGTCCACCGCCGATCTGCTCCGGATCAGCAGACGGCTTGACACGATGGCGGCCGATCTGCGCCAACTGGTGCTGGAGCGCCGCGAGATGAGCGTCACGCTGTTGGAGATGAACCGCGCCATCATGCGCAGGGCACCGGTTGAGCCGTCGCTGAGCGACCGGTTGCGGGATGAGGCCACGACCTGGGAGATGTATGCCAATCTGCAGAGACGTATGGACCGGCTGAATCAGCGATTGGACGCGATCGAGCGGAAGCTGGAACCGCCGCTTCCGCCGTTTCCCGAGTTCAAGCCGAAGCCGTGAGCGCCACCGCCTGGTGGGTGACCGGATCGATCTGGGTCGCCGCGATGGCGATAATGACGGCGACGGTCGTGCTTGAACCGGAGGACTTCCGGCCCGCCGTGGCCGATGCCTGCGACGATGCCGTCCATACCCTGATGACGACGAAGGACATGGTCGAGCTGGTACGCTCAAAATATTTGATCGGGAAGCTGCGCTGTCGGGTCCGAACGCGGCTTGAGGACTTGCCGTGAAAGCCGCGCTACGTCCCGGCCGTTGTCGTCGCGGCGCTCGGCTCAGTCGACCTCGGTATGCTGCTGGCCTGAGCGGCGATGGAGAATTTCAGCCCGTGGAGAGTGTTCATCGGGTATCTGTCGATGCTCACCTTGACCGGCGCTTATGTAAGCCGGAGCGTCTACCGGATGCGCTTGACCGCGGTGGACCCTCGAGCCTGGCCCCGCGGCGGCTGCGGGCTTGACCACCTATCGCGGTCCCCTGGGACAGCGGGTCCCCTCTAACCCGGGCCCCCTGCTCTTGCGACATCCCGC
This sequence comes from Skermanella mucosa, assembly GCF_016765655.2. Lineage (NCBI taxonomy): Bacteria > Pseudomonadati > Pseudomonadota > Alphaproteobacteria > Rhodospirillales > Azospirillaceae > Skermanella > Skermanella mucosa. The sequence goes on along the minus strand of NZ_CP086106.1, from coordinate 3,317,703 downwards.
ACAGCGATTCTCGCGCCGGGGAGAGCCGTCATGACCTGCGTTCCCGATCAGGATTGGGCCGTTCTCGACCTCGAGGCGAGCGCATTACCGCCACAAAGCTATCCGATAGAGGTCGCCGTCGCATTTCCGGACGCGAGCGTATCAGCCTGGTTCATCCGGCCGGCACCGGTCTGGCTGCGCGACGGGACGTGGGATCCCGCTGCGGAGGGTCTCCACGGGCTTTCCAGGGCAATGCTGCAGCGTCAAGGAGAGCCGCCCGGCGACGTGCTCGAACAGGTCGCCGCGGCCGTGCGCGGCCGACGGGTACTATCCGACAACATCGCCGCAGACAGCTACTGGCTCGGCGTCCTCTGCGCGGCTGCCCGCATCCGTCCGCCACCGTTCCACCTGACGGATTTCTGGGGGTGGTCGGAACCGCTCGCGTCTTCCCGGGAGCGCGAACGGGCGCTGGCCGAAGCGTACCGGCGCCATCCGGCGCGGCACCGGGCCGCACCGGATGCGCGGCGGATCGCCTGTGCGATCAGCCTGTTGCTCGACCGGCCGTTCGGCAAGGCCGACGCCCCGGCGATGTGACTGGTGCCCAGCTTCGGCTCAAGGCCTGCTTGCACGACGCCCGAGGAGCCGAACCGATGCCGGGAGACCGGCAGGGTGCACGATGCTCCCGACCCTCAAGGTGAAGTCCATCTTTCCATCAAAAATACCAGACCAGGCTGAAGGCCGGCGGCACGAGCCGCTGGAGACGGGGATGGGCGCGCAGCCACGCCTCGACGATCTCTTGCAGCTCCGGTGGATCGGCCCCGCGATGTTCCGGTTCAAACAACCAGTCCAGACGGTCAGCCTGCTCGATCACGTCCATGTTCACGGCGACCAATCCTCGCCTCGGCAGAACGATGCGCACGCCCTCGACGCCGGTGGCTGCCATGACCTCGGCGTGGCCCGGCTTTACTCCGCGCCAGCAGATGAGCTGGTCCGGCCGCGCGACGCAGCGGATCGGACCGTCGCCCGGAGGCATTCCGTCAGGGCTGTCCGGGTTGCGGATCAAAAGCATCGTGACCGTTCGGTGCTGCCGATGCGCGGACCCGCCGCCGCTCCCACTCCGGCCGGCCGACCGCCGGGGGTGACGAGAGCCCGATCGCTGCTTGTTCCCGTCAACCCGGCACACCCCGCGGTAACCCGTCCCTTGAAGAGCGGCGATCGGCCGTGGATGCCCTGCAGGTGCCGGTCACTGCCCGGAAAGCATGGGCGCGCATTTCCGCCTCCTCTCTCAAACATAGCCGATGCGGCAGGGCGGGTCGTCCCGAAGCGCCAGTTCCTCACCCAGCCACCGGCACAGGGACGGCGCATGTGCCCCGCCTCCGTGGAATTCCATGCGGCGCCGGACAACGGCGTAATCCCCGCAGGTCAGTCCTCCCGAGCCCGCGAGATCGCGCGGGGCCTCAAGGCCGAAGAAAATCCTGAACCGCTGCGCGGGGAGTTCCCGGCCGGGACACGGCATCGTATCCTGCCCCGTCGCCCCGCTCCCCTCCAGGGACGGCAACCGAAGGCCCGGGATGCGTAGGCGGCGGAGAGGTGCGAAGTGCTCGCCGCCGCCACCGGGGCGACACCCTTGATCCGTCATCGGCCGTCCAGCCAGCGGAGCAGGTCGTCCGGTGTCATCATCGCGATCTGCGCCCTGGAGAGCCGCCGCTTGCTCTTCGGCAGCGTTCCCGCCCCGGGCGATGCCTCCTGCCCCTGATCGTCCGTCAGGAGCCTGGCGCAGGCCGCGCCACCGCTTCTCCGGTCGAAGCGGACCCCGTGCTCCCCTGCCGCGTTCCCGTGGGTCCAGGCGAGGAACGCCTCGAACAACCGCTCTGTCCAGAGCGCGTCCCGGTTCGGGAACAGCCGCCCGGGCTCCCGCGCGGCGCGGCGGCAGGCGTAGCCTCCGGGCACCCTGACGGGCTCCGCTTCGAAGATCCTGACAACCTTCCGGCCGGCGCCTGCCGGTTCGACAAAAACCACGATGGCCGAGCGGGTCAGCACCGCCGACAGGTCCGGCGACGAGGTCGGGGACACCAGCTCGATCCGGCGATCCGTCCGGCGCGCGATCCCGAGCGGCGCCGGAAACCGGAAGCGGGCCCGCGCGTACCAGGCGAGGAACGCACGCTGGATCCTGGGACGCACCGCCAAGCGATCATCTCCTCTCCGTCGTGCCGCGTCCGGACTCAGCCGGCGGCGGCCAAAGCCTCTCCACGCGGCGGGTCGGGAAGCGCTGCCCGCCGGCGCGCCTGCGCCGGATCGAGGCCGAGCGACCATTCGTAGGCCCGGCACAGCGTGTTCACCAGGCGCATCTGCTCGATCGTGGCGCACTGGACCTCCAGCAGGCGCGGACTGGCGACGACGACGGCGAGGCTGCGGGCGCGCGACAGCGCGACGTTCAGGCGGTTGCGCGAGAACAGGAACTCGACGCCGCGCGGCAGGTCGTCGCCGCTCGACGTCGTCATCGAGACGATCACCACCTCCGCCTCCTGGCCCTGGAAGCGGTCGACCGTGCCGACCCGGGCGCCGGACGGCAGGATCTCCGCCAGATGGTTGACCTGCACGTTGTAGGGGGCCACCACGAGGACGTTGTCCGGCCCGAAGGCGTGGGCCCGGCCGTGGCGGTCGCGGTAGCGCTGCCCCATCAGGCTCGACCAGACCGCCCGCACCACCTCGGCCTCCTCGGGCGAGCGCTGCGCCCGCCCCGCATGCGGGACCGCCACGAAGCGCACGCCCGCGGGCGCCAGGGCAGGGTGGGCGCCGGGCCCGAGCTCGAGGACCTGGGACGCGGTTCCCGGTGCGGCAATCAGCCGGCCGTCGTAGATGGTCTCCGAGACCCAGCCGCAGACATCCGGGTGCATGCGGTGGCTGGCGTCCAGGAAGACGCCGCGGTCGGGCGGCACCGTCGCGTGGCCGCCGAGCAGGTGCTCGAGGACTCCGGCGCCCGAGCCCCCCGGGTGGGTGCCCTGGACCGGCTGGCTCAGCTGCATCTGGTCGCCGACCAGCACGATGTTGCCCGCGCTGGTCCCCATGGCCACGAGGTTGGCGAGCGACACCTGTCCCGCCTCGTCGACGAACAGGGTGTCGAGCCTGCCCTCGAGTTCCGGGCGGGCCAGCAGCCACGCCGTGCCGGCGACCAGCCGGGCGCCGCCATCGAGGGCATCATCGACCTCGGCGTTGTTGAAGACGTCCCCGATCAGCCTGCCGTTCAGGGCGGAGCCGTCGCCGGCCGCGGACTTCTTGACGCCGCGGAAGGTGAAGCCGGTGTCGGCCGCGAGCCTCTCGACGGCGGCCAGCAGGTTGTTGATCGCCTTGTGCGAGTTGGAGGACACGCCGACGCGCCGGCCGCGCCGGAGCAGGTCGAGGATGGCGTGGCTCGCCGTGTAGGTCTTGCCGGTGCCGGGCGGGCCCTGGACGACCAGGTAGCTCCCGTCCAGCGCCGCAATGGCTGCGACGCTGCCCTCGAGCAGGCCGGAACCGGCGGCAACCACCGGGGCTCCCGGCGCGCGGCCGGCTAACCGGGGCGGCTCGCGCCGGACGATCGCCTCCAGCGCCGCGAACCGGCCGTCGCCGGCCGCGACGCTGCCGGCGAAGCGCCGGATCGCGGCGCGCAGCACCGTGTCCTCGACGGGGAGCGGCGGCCCGAGGCAGAGGTCGGACGGCAGCGGCTCCTGCCGGGTTCCGCGCCGGATCACCACCGTGCCGCCGCGGAGATCCAGGCTCTCGATCGTCCCGGCCGGGCTCCCGGTGGCGGCGACCGTCGGCCTGTCGCCGGCGCGCAGCTTCGTGTCCTGCGGCGGGAAGCGGTATGTATAGAGAAGGGAGCGGCCCACCGGAGTAGAGCGGCCGTCGAGAATGAGTGCGCCCAGGCACTCGGCATCGTCGACCAGTTCGTCCTCGGCGCGCGTCTGGCGGTCGAACAGGGCCCACCAGTCCGGCTTCTGGGCGCGCCGGTGAAACTCCGCGAGGTCGGCGATCAGCCGGCGGACCGGCAGCTCCCCGTCAGGCGCTCCGCCGAGGAGCAGGGCTTCCAGCGCCTGCCGCTCGGCCTCCGCCGCCCGCTGCCTTTCCAGCGCCGCCGCGTCCGCACCGTCCGGTTCCGCGTCGAACCACCCAAGCCCTACCGGACGGATCGACACCAGCCAGTCGCGCAGCCCGGCCGTCGACCGGCAGTCCACCGCGTTGTAGTCCTCGATCCGCCTCAGCAGGGAGTCGTCGCCACCCCGCCGCCACTCCTCGTAGGCCACGATGCTGTCGGCGGCGTTGGCGACGTCGCCGCCGCGCGGACCCAGGTAGAAGCGCTCGATGTTCTTGAGCGAGTATCCCGGCTCCGAGGTGCGGATCGCCTCGCGCACCACCGCGTAGAGGTCGACGAAGCGGTGCCGGCGCAGCATCCCGTCGAGCGTCGCCTCGCGGCTGCCGTGGCCCATCGCGAGGCGCTTCAGCGCCGTCACCTCGTAGTGGTTGTAGTGGTAGATGAAGGCGTCCGGGTGACGGGCGAGGTGGTCTTCGGCGAAGTCCATGAATGCCTCGAACGCCTGCTTCTCGCCGGCCCGGTCGTGGCCCCAGAAGGCTTGGAACCGCCCGGTCGCGGCGTCGCCGGCCTGGACGCCGAACAGGTATTCCAGGCCGCCGGGATACAGCGGGTCGCCCTCCATGTCGAAGAAGAGGTCGTGCGCGGTCGGCGCCGGCAGGCGGCCGAAGCCGCGCCCGGGGCCTGCCGGCAGCGGTTCCCACCGCCGGTCGTCCCGCCCGCGCACCGAAACCTGCAGGGCGGCCTGTGAGCGTAGCCGCCGCAGCGTCTCTTCCGTCATGCCGGGAACCGCGGCGGTTTCGGGCAATGCCGCGAGTGCCGCCACGGTGCCGATGCCGGCCGCGGACAGCCTGCGGATCTGGGTTCGGCTGATGTTGGCGACCAGGCTCAGATGGTCGGCGCCGTCCCACGCGTCCAGGCAGGTCCCGCGCCAGTGGCAGACGTCGCACTGGGCGCAGGGCTCGGCCGTGGTGCCGGCCGGCGTCCCGCCGGACAGGAAGTCCTCGAGCCTTGCCCGGGCGTAGCGCACATAGGCCGCGACGTCCAGGAACGGCACCACGGCCTCCTCGCCGCTGCCGAGGCGAACCCGCATCAGCCGGGGAGTTGCACCCGCGACGCGCGCCAGCAGCTCGGTGTAGACCGCGAGCTGGATGACGTGCCGGGGCTTGGCGGTCCTGGCGAGCTTGGTGTCGGCGACCTCGTAGCCGTAGCCGCCCGCCACGCCCTCATCCGTGCGGATCAGGAAGTCGGCGAAGCCGTGCCAGCCGCCGTCGAGCAGGGCGCCCTGGTAGACGACGTCGGCGCCGGAGCGCAGGGCGGCGAGCGTCAGCCGGACGCGCTCCGCGAGGTCGGGGCCGTCAGGGATCTCGACCACCCGCAGGCCCCGGCGGGCCAGGTCGTCGCGGAACGCGCGTTCATGCTCGATCCCGCGCTCCTGGAGCAGTCTCAGCGTGGCGTCGTCGGCGGTACGCTCGAGATCCTCGTCGAGCGCGCGGCGGTCGAGGGCGCTGGCATGCCGGCACCCGACGAAGGTCACCAGATCGCCTGCCGAGAGCAGGATGTTTCCCCGGTACCGCCGCATGACCTTCTCCTGTTTCGACGCCGGTGCTGCGTGCCATTGCTTGTGCGTCCCCCGTCCGATGCGGCAGGGGCCGCTCCCGGCATGGTCGGGCAATCGGGTTAGCTTTGTGCTAAGGCGCCCGGCAGGACGGCGGCGTCTGGTACCGACGTCCGGATGCCGCCGGGATCCTCCGGCACAGGCGCCGGAACCGCGGGCCCGCGAGCGCCGCCGTGTCCCGGCCGGCATCACCGCGCGGTTGCTGCAGGCGAGCGCCGCGGGCCCGTGAACCCGGCCGTGGGGCACCCCGTCAACCCGGGGTCCGCCCGGCACAGGCGCCACCGGCTGCGCCGGCCCGGACCGGGCGCTTCCAGTCTCTCCATCCTGCGCGCTGGAGGATGAGGTTGCCGATCAGGAAGGGGAGGCGCAGGCGTCTCGGCGCGAACATCAGCAGGGCGGTCGGCTCGCCGGCGGAGTCGAGTCTGAGCAGCGCGCCCTTCGGCTCGTCGTCCAGCGTATCGCTCATGACCTGCCAGATCTCGATGCCGTCGCGGTCGCGCAGGAGCTTGTACTGGCCGACGCGGACGAAGTCGTCGGCCCCGACCTCGGCCGTGAACTCCCGGTCGTCGTTCTTCAGGTCGACGCTGCCGACACCGGCCGCACTGCCCGAGGTCGTGCCTCCCGGCATCTTCGCCGCGATGCTGGCGCCGAACAGGCGACGCCGGCGCTCCGGGATCAGGGCGGCCAGCAGCCTGCCGTCGGCCGCGTCGAACGTGTCGGGTTCCGCGAAGACGATGCGGTCCAGAACCGCGGCAACCGTCAGCTTGTCCAAGCCTGATCTCCCGTGTTGGCATATCCATGTTCCCTTCCGACCGGGGCCGTGCAGGCCGGTCCTGCAGGCTCGACCCGACCGGGAGCGCCGAATGGCTGTCCCACGCCTCATGGCGCCCGCCGCGTGAAGCGCTCGCCCACGTAGATCCGCACCGGGTTACCCCGTTCCAGCGCGTCGTGGCGGGACCAGCGCCGGCGCGCGGCGACCCGGTCCGCCTCGCTTTTCAGCCCATCCAGCGCCGCCGCCAGCCGTGCCGATGCCAGCGCGCGGTTGCGGTGCTGACTGCGCTCCTCGCGGGCGAGTGCCACCGTTCCAGTCGGCAGGTGCGTGATCCGGACCGCCGACTCGGTCGTGTTCACGTGCTGGCCGCCGGGTCCGGACGACCGCATGGTCTCGATCCGGAGGTCCCGGTCGCCGAGATCCGGGGACGGGGGCGGCGGCGAGAGCCTGGAGACTCCCACGAACCAGTTCTTGCGTCCCCAGCCCGGCCGGAGCGGGCTCGGACAGATCCACTGGACGGTGCCCTCCCAGGAGCGCGCCAGGGTCTCGGCGCCGTCTCCCCGCAGCGAGACGAGCGCCGACATCAGGCCGTGCGGCGCCGTCTCCGCCCCGATCACCTCGGCCGCGACGCCGGCCTCGGCGGCCTCGGCGAGCAGGATCCTGGACAGGCCCGCCACCGCCATCCGGCACTCGGCCGGCCCCCGCCCGGCCGTCAGCAGCAGCCAGGTCATCGCCGCCGCCCGGCGTCGCGGGCCTCCCGGCGCTCCCGCTTCCAGCCGCCGCGGTTCCCGCGGGTCTCGTCGCGGGCACCCTGCGAGGTCTTGAACGTGACCACCGGCCGGAACGCGGCGATGACGGAGACCAGGCCCGCCGCCTTGAGGTCGCCGACTACCGAGGAAGCGTCCTTGTAGCATTCCGGGGCCTCCTCCCAGAGCAGCAGCTCGTCGCCGCAGACGACGCGCCCGCCGAACGGGTTGCGCTCCAGGTCCTCGCGCCGGTGGAGGCCCTTGAGCTTGCCTTTCGCCTCGTGGCGGGCGAGCTTGCGGCCCGCCCCGTGCGCCAGCGACCGCAGCGCATCCTCCCGGCCAGGGTCAGGCCGGACCAGGAAGCTGAGGTCGCCGCGCGAGCCCGGGATGACCACCGGCCCCCGGTCCGCCGGGGCGGCTCCCTTGCGGTGAAGCCAGCACGCGCAGCCGTCGATTAGCGCTGCCGTCACGCTGTTGTGGCAGACGTCGAGGACGCGGACTCCCCCGGCGCCGATCGCGTCCAGCGCCCGGCGGGCGCACAGGTCGCGGTTCGCCTCGGCCCAGCGGACGGCGCGGTCGTGCGCCGCCAGGTACTCCGCGCCCTCGGGCGAGCCGGGTGCCGCACCCGCCGCCCCGAAGCGGGCGGCATGGCGGCGCAGGACGGCCTCGCCGAGGCCGCGCGAGCCCGAGTGGGCGATCACGCACAGCCGGTCCTCCGCGAGGCCGAGCGCCGCCAGGGCGTCGCGGTCGCGGGCCTCATGGACCTGCTGGATCTCGATGAAGTGGTTGCCGCGGCCGGGCGTGCCGAGTGCCGCGTCGTGCTCGGTCGGCTCCAGCCCGCGCTCGACGAGCCAGGCGGCGGTGTCGCCCTCCCAGGGCCGGTCGATGCCGTCGAGCCGGCCGGCCAGGCGCTCCGGCCGGGCCTTGCGGGCGGGCAGGTCGGTCGCCCACAGCGACATGCCGCAGCCGATGTCGGAGCCGACCAGCGACGGGTAGACGGCGCCCTCCGACAGGAACGCGGCCCCGACCGGCGATCCCTTGCCGGGATGGAGGTCGGGCATGCCGACGCTGAGGCGCATGCCGGGGAACTTCGCGACCTCGTCCAGCTGGCGCAGGGCTTCGCCCTCGATCCAGGTGGACGGAGACGCGATCAGGCGGACCCCGGGTCCGCGCTCGGTGATGACCGGATTATTCATGCTTCCCCTCCAGGCAGGGATTGGTGCTGCCGGCAGGCGGGCGCGATGCCCGCTTCGCCGGTGCTGCGGTTGACCATGGCCCCTCCTGCCGGGCTCGATGCGAGGCTACGCAGTTCCGGCTCCGAGCCGGCGGGACGGGCGCCGCGAGGTGCCTGCCCCGGCTTACCGTCCTGGTCCTGCGGCTGCCGCGGCCGGGGCTGAGGGAGCTGGGCCTTCACTGGTGGTGACCAGGGCGCCCGCTTTACCCGGAGCAGCCCGCGCGTCATGATGACAGCCGGGCGTTCCCGGCGTCGGGGAGCGGCCGGCGTGAACAGGAGGGGCGAATGACGACGGATACCGGACGCGACGGCATACGGAGTCCATTCCCCGGACGCCGGAGATTGCCGGCGATGTGATCCTGCGTCTCGGCGGCGAGGTTCCCGAACCGGTCACCCTGATCAGGACGCTGTCCGGCTGGGGCCTCGGGCTGCGGGCGGCGCATGAAACCGCCGGTCGCCTCAGCCGGGGCGAAATCGTCCCGCTCGGCCTGACAGGTGCGCCGGCCCGCGACGACCAGATGCGCATCCTGAACGGGCCGGGCATCGGCGCCTCTTTTCCCGAAGCGTCCGCAGGTCCGGGCGGGAACACTCCCTGAGACCGGCAGCGTGCCGCGCGCCCGGTGCCCGGGCGAGGCCTCGGGCCGGCATGTCATGGGCATCCGGGAGGCCGCACCGCGACGGCAAGCGGCATCGGCCGGCCGTCGGAGACGATGTCGTTCGCCCCGGCTCATCACCGGGCGGACCGCAGCACCGGCTGCGGTTCGGAACCGGACCGCCACGGCGTTCCTGAGGCCGGGACCGGAATCGTCGCCGGCGCTTTCCGGGATTGCCGGGCGCATCCGTCCGGCAGCGGGGCATGGGGTGTCCAAATGCTCTCCGCCTGTCATAGGTCGACGAACGCCAGCAGCGTCGCTGCCAGCCGGGAGTGCGCGTGGGTGAGGAATTGTGCGGAGCAGGCGACGGAGATGTCCTCGCGACCGGCAACGTCCCCGATGACGTCCCTGACCGATCCGATGGCGGCATCGAGGTGCCGGAGGGTGCAGTCCTCTGTCATGACGGCGCTGATCAGGGCGCGGCTCGTTCTTCCAAGCCCGATGCCGAGTGCTTGCGCCTGCTCCGCGATCAGCCCGCCGGCATCCCCCGCCAGGCCGGGAGCCACGGTGGCGCCGAGCGCGAGGCCGTCTCCTCCCGGGAACACGACGTCATCGAGGTCGGCCATGTCGATCCCGATGCAGCCGACGCCGCGCGCGGGCCCGATGAGGGCGAGCATGGCGGCCGCCAGGGCGGCCTCGTCGCCTCCTGCCTGGCAGGGAACGCAGATCCGGGCAAGCCGGGGCGCCGCCGGCCCCGGCCAGGACAGGCCGCGGTCCGACGCGGTGAAGACGGCGGCACGCGCACCGGCTGCCGCCGCTGCCCGGGCGCGGTCGACGGCTTCGGGCAGGGCGTACCAGCCGGTGCTGTCGACCGCGAACACCGCAAGGGCCGGCCGCACCCACTCTTCATCGCGGTCGTCCGGCACAAAGCCCGGAGTCTTGCTGATTTCCTCCCACGGGACGGCGAGCGGCGAGGCCGCGACGGCGCGGGCGGCACGGGACGCCGCCTCGCCGAAGCCGGACAGCGGGATGCGCTGCAGCCATTCGGTCGCCTTCAGGAAGTGACGGTCCCCAGGGAATGGCCGCGGCAGGGTGCCCGCACCCAGGCTGGCAGCACCGCCGCCCGCCGCCAGCCATCCCAGGACCGTCCGGCGGCCGAGTTCAGTCATCAGTCGCACCCGGTGCGCTCAAGGTATCGCGGAGGATCGGCCTGGGCACGAGGTTGTACAACCCGATCACCTCGCCCGTGACGACGTGGCGGCAGCGCATGAGGTCGAGGAACTCCGTCCCGGTCTCGCCGACGACCTCCTGGCAGTCGAACTCCAGGTGAAGCGTGTGCCTCAGGTCGTTGAAGCCGCGGATGCCGATGCCGGTGAGCGGCCGGTTCGGCTCCGCGCCGGCGCCGTCCGCCAGTTGCTTCATGCCATGCATCAGGACGGCCAGATCCTCCTCGTCCATGTCGGCGTCCGGCCTCCGAAAGAAATCCTGGCGCCGGTAGGTTCCCGGGCCCACTTCGACGTAGCGGCGCGCCTTGACCTGCAGATAGACGAAACCCACTCTGTCTTCCTCCTCAAAGCCGCGGGTCGACCGGCTCGCTCTCCAGGGCGAGCACGCCGAAGACGCATTCATGGACGCGCGCGGGCGGCTCGCCCGCGACGAAGCGCTCCAGTCCCTCGACGCCCAGCGCGAACTCCCGCAGCGCCAGCGAGCGCTTGGCGCCCAGGCCGCGGGCGCGCAGCCGCTCCAGGTTCTCCGGGAAGTCGTATTCCGGCCCGTAGATCAGGCGCAGGTACTCGCGGCCGCGGCATTTGAGCGCCGGCTGCACCGGCCCCCGCGCACCCGCGGCGACGAAGGCGGCGGGCTTGACCACCATGCCCTCGCCGCCGGCGCCCGTCAGCGCCTCCCACCAGGACACCGCGGCGGCGCAGGACGCCGCGTCATCGAGGTCAACCGAACGCCAGGCGGTCGGCGCGAACGGCGCGCCGGCCGCGGCGATGTCGCCGAGCGTCTCCATGTGCCAGGCATGGTCCCGGTCGACATGGGTCCGGCCCTCGGTCGCCAGCAGGTGGAAGGGCGCCAGCCGGAGATCCTCCACCGACCCGACCGGCCAGCAGTAGCGGCGGTAGGCGTCGGTGAAGGCCCGCGCCGCCGCCGCCCGCCGTCCGGTCCGGTCGGTCAGCGCCGCGACGTCCACGCCGCGGGCCGCCGTCCGGGCGAGCAGCGCTTCGGCCTCCATGAGGCCGGCCCGGGCGGCGGCGCCGACCGGGGCGTACTGCCCGGCGAGCAGCGCCCGCGCCTTGGCCGACCACGGCATCAGCTCGGCATCCAGGCACACCCAGTCGGTCCCGAACCGGTCCCAGAACCCGGCCCGATCAAGACCCTCGCGCACCCGGTCGAGTAGCGCCTCCTGGAGGGACGCATCGGCGAAGAACGGTCGGCCGGTGCGGGTGTGGACGATTCCCGTACCGGCGCCAGCGCTGAAGCGCCGCCGCGCCGCGTCGGCGTCGCGGCAGGCGATCACGACGGCGCGCGAGCCCATGTGCTTCTCCTCGCAGACCACGCGGCCGATGCCGGCGCTTCGGTAGTACGCAAAGGCCTCGGCCGGGTGCTCGAGCAGCGCCGGCTCCCACGAGGTCTCGGAGGGCGACATGGTCGGCGGCAGGTAGATCAGCCACCTGGGGTCGGCCGCGAACCGGCTCATGGTCTCCAGCGCCGCCGCGGCGTTGTCCTCGCGGATCGTGACGGTCCGGTGCAGGCGGGTTTCGATGATGCGCTTGCCCAGCACGTCGCCGATGTCGAGCGTGCCGCCGTCGGCATCGCCGCGGTCGAGCGGCCGGACGGGCTCGCACCAGGTCCGGGCCGCCGGCACCGAGACCAGCTGGCGCTCGGGCCAGCGCAGCGCCGTCAGGCGGCCGCCGAAGACGCAGCCGGTGTCGATGCAGATCGTGCGGTTGACCCAGTGCGCCTCCGCCACCGGGGTGTGGCCGTAGACCACCGATGCGGCACCCCGGTAGTCCCGCGCCCAGTCGTGGCGCACCGGCAGGCCGAACTCGTCGCTCTCGCCGCTGGTCTCGCCGAACAGCGCGAAGGCGCGGACGGCGCCCGACGCCCGGTTCTGCATCGACTCCTTCATCCCGGCATGGGCGACCACCAGCCGGCCGCCGTCGAGCACGTAGTGGCTGACCAGACCGTCGATGAAGGCCGCGGTCCGGCTCGCGAACTCCGGCGGCTCCGCCGCGAACTGCGCCAGAGTCTCGGCCAGCCCGTGGGTCGGCTTGACATTGCCGCCCTTGAGGGCGCGCAGCAGCTTGGCCTCGTGGTTGCCGGGCACGCACAGCGCGTCGCCGGCTTCGATCATGCCCATGACGAGGCGCAGCACCGCGGGTGCCGCGGGGCCGCGGTCGACCAGGTCGCCGAGGAACACGGCCTTGCGCCCGGACGGCGGCACCACCCGGGGCTCGGGTCCGTCCTCAACCACGTAGCCGAGGTCGCGCAGCAGCCGGACCAGCTCGTCGTGGCAGCCGTGGACGTCGCCGATGATGTCGAAGGGCCCGGTCTCGGAGCGCCGGTCGGTCCACAGCGGCCGGCGCTCGATTTCGGCCGCGTCGGCCTCCTGCGCGGACGCCAGGCGGTGGACGAAGCGGAATCCTTCCCGTCCAAGGCCCTTGAGCGACCGGCGCAGCGCCGCCGCCTGGTTGCGCACGACGTGCGGGCCGAATTGGCGGTCGGGGCGGTCGCGGTTGCGCGCATGGCAGACCTCCTCGCCGACGTCGAACACGATCGCGACGGCGAGCGCGTGGTGGGTCCTGGCCAGCTCGACCAGGCCCCGCCGGTCCTCGGCCCGGACATTGGTGGCGTCGATCACGGTCAGGCGGCGCGCCTCCAGGCGCTTGGCGACGATCAGGCGGAGAACTTCGAACGCGGCGGGTGTCGCCGCCTGGTCGGTCTCGTCGTCGGCGACCAGGGCGCGGCAGGCGTCGGAGGAGACGATTTCGGTCGTGGTGAAGCAGCGGCGCGCGAAGGTCGACTTGCCCGAGCCCGACGGCCCGACCAGGAGCACCAGGGAGAAGTCCGGAATGCTCAGCTGCATCGGGTGAAGACTCCCATCTGGGTCGGCGGCCCGAGCACCGGATCGGGCTCGCCGACCGGACTGAGCCGCACGGTGTAGCCGAAGCGGGCGCAAACCCCGTCCGCCCAGGCGCGGAACTCGTCCCGGCTCCACTCGAAGCGGTGGTCCGGGTGCCGCATCGTGCCGGCGGCCAGGGTCGCGAACCTGCCGTTGTAGTCCCGGTTCGGCGTTGTCAGGACGACCGTGCCGGGGCGGGCGGTCCGGAAGACGGCCTCCTCGAAGGCGGGCAGCCTCTCCGGGTCGATGTGCTCGACGACCTCGACCACCGCCGCCGCGTCGAAGCCGGCGAGGCGGCGGTCCCGGTAGGTCAGCGCGCCCTGCCGGAGCCTGACCCCGGTCCGCGCGCCGAGCCTTCGGCCGGCGCGCTCGAGGGCGACCGGCGAGGCGTCGACACCGACGAGCGAGGCATACCGGCCCTGGTCCGCGAGACGCCGGAGCAGCCGGCCCTCGCCGCAGCCGAGGTCGAGCACGGTGGCGGCGCCGCAGGCCTCCAGTTCGGCGGCCACGGCATCGAGGCGCAGGTCGTTGAGGCGGATCGGTGCCTCGAGCGCGTCCTCGTCGTCGCCGGCCCGGACCGGCGCCTCGTCCGCGTCGAGCCGCAGCAGGGCGGCCGCGGCGAGGCCGTGCTGGTGGCGCAGGTAGCGCCGCGCGATCAGGTCCCGGTCCGGGTGGCCGGCCAGCCAGCCCTCGCCCCGGCGCAGCAGCTTCTCGACCTCGTCGGCGCCGACATAGTAGTGCTTGGCGTCGTCGAGCACCGGGACCAGGACCGCCAGGTGGGTGAGCAGGTCGGCCAGCCGGCAGTCCGCCCTCAGGGTCACGGCGTAAAGGCAGCCCAGACCCCACTCCGGGTGGAGAGGGTCGAGGGGCAGCGGCTCGGCCCCGACCTCGTAGCCGAGCGGGTCGAACAGCCGGCGGACGATGTCGGCACCGCCGCGGCACGACAGCGGCACGATCCGCGCCTCCAACGGCAGGTTGGATGCCGCGAGCCCGGGCCTTTGGGCGCAGCGCCCGGCCAGCGCGGTGCCCAGGGTCCGGGACAGGGCGACGCTGAGGAACGAGGATGCGACGTAGGGCCGGTCGCTGACGTACTGGTCGAGCGGCCCGGCGCCGTCGCGGCCGCGCACCAGCGCCACCGGATCGACCTCGAGCAGCAGGGCGAAGGTGCAGCGCTCCTCGCCAGCATCCGGGTAGAACAGGTGCGCCGTGCCGAAGCTCAGGCTTTCCTGCTGCGCCCTGTCGGGGTGCTTGTGCAGCAGGAATCCCAGGTCGGTCGCCGGCCGGTGGGTCGTGCTCAGGGTCAGCAGCATGCGCTCAGTTCCCCGCCGCGCCGGTCGCGTTCCGGCTCCTGCCTGGACGGTTCAGGGCGCGATCGGGAAAACCCGGTTTCGAGGATGCTCGGTGCGCGGGGGCTTGCGTGTGTCAGGATGGGCTCCGGAACGGCGGGATCGATTCTCCGGCGGGCGCCGCACTTGCCCGCCGTCGATCCCATGCTGTCACGATCGCTGCGGCCGTCAAGCGGCCGGGCGCCAGGATCTGACGTGAGGGGCGGGGTGGCTCGGACGGAAGGCCGGGGAGCCCCTTGCCGGCCGCGGCCGGGACCGCGATCATCCGGCACCGGTCCGGCACGCCCGGCCGCGTGTCGGTTTGCGAGGGTTCGCCGTGATGGAGGGACGGGAAGCGTTGCACGATCCGGCCGGGCCGGAACCCCCTGAGGGAGCAGGGGCTGCGTCCCGTCACCCCGGGAGCGCCGGATGTTCGGGCTCCGGGGTTCGCGGCGGAAGCGCGGCGCCAGTCGCCGCCGGTTTCCCGTAGCCCGCACGACGAGGAGGGCCGGACCTTCATCGATGCCGTCTCGCTGGACTGGGCGGATGAGGATTGAGAGCAGGGGACTGTAGTCGTGCGTCGCCGGCACACTGCCGACTATCGAGAGATCGTTCTTGAACGGCATCATGGTGCAGACCGGGAGGATGCAGCCCGGCAGGGTCTTGGAGGGACCGTGAAGGACGACGAAGGTCCGCACGCCGCCCAGGGGTTACGCTCAGGGCGAGACCGTCGGGATGCTGCATGCCCTCCAGGAGAATGGCGGAGCAGTCGACACAACCGATGTAGCGGCGGATATCGGCCATAACGGAACCCCTCGGCCGGTATTTGGCCCAGGCTCCCGGTACACTCCCTCCAAGAAGGTGAAATCCTTGTTCCGACCCTTGTTCTCGATGAAGCCGAGCATCCTATGGAGCCGGACGAGACGCGACCGTGACGTAGTGCCGTGCCCAATGTCCCGCTGGCCTGGCGACAGGACGATCCGGTGGCCATGCTGGTCGATGATCTGGCACAGTTCCTCTATCGCAATCGTGCCAATCCCCTGCTTCTTCTCCCGATTGATGATCTGGTACAGCTTGCTGTAACTACTGGGGGTGAGGCGATCTCGAAGGTCTCGGGAGCCCGTCTGATAATTCAGATTGGGCTTGATGCCCGGTGACAGGCGGGCGACCATCTCCGTCCCAGCGGATCGGAGAACGCCATGACTGACGGCATCGACACGCCCGACAACCCGAGCAATCCGGAAAGTCTGTATTTTCTTGACCGTACCAACGGAGATTACCTGGCCCATCCGGAACTCTTCCCCCTGACGATCAGCATCCACGGTGACCCGAACCCCATTGCCTGGGCCGCCGGCCTCGACATCGAGCTGCCGATCTACTACAGCGATGACAAGGAGTATTGGGAACGCATTCGACTCGAGGGCTGGAAGCCTCGCCTCCGGGGTAAGATCGTCAGCACTTGGGAGCCCAATGGCGATTGGGACTACGCGTTTCTCAAACGGGTGCCGGGCGGCGAGTTATGGTACGACATCGAGGAAGGGATCAAGATCTTCACGACATTGGGAGATCTCAAACTGGCCCTCGGCTATCTCCAGGAACTCCGCCGCAACGGAGCGGCCCTGACCTGGATCGAACCGGGCGACCCCGACGACGGCGTCTCCATGGTCTGGATCACCCAGCGGATCGGCATCGATTCCCCCGACCCGACACCCATCTACGAAGAGGCCGGCTTGGTGCCGCACCGCAGGTTCAAGGGCATGGTCTACGAGTTACCGCCGCACATGCGGTGATCGAGCACAAGTCTGGAATTTCCGGTTGAGATCACTCAGGCGTCCTGGCTCCAGCCGTTCTTGCTGCCCGACTGACCTCAAACTCCCTGATGCATCGTATCAGATAGGGTCGAAACGGCTCCAACTTCGTATCCGGTGGCATCGGAGGATTGGCCGGATCAATGCCGGTCGGCTTCGTGAACATATGCAGTGCTGAACAGTTCCGGCACCCTGAACGGCGGCGACGAGTGGGGCTTTTCGCCGCCCAAGGACTTGCCGTCGCCGGACGTCACCAAATTTTTCCTTAACCACGTCGAGATCCACACCTTCGCCAGTGGGCGGGTGAGCCGGATGGATCTGGTCCACCCCAAGGTGAGGTAGTGCGCGCCGCCTGAGCGATCCCGTGCGTCCGCCATCATATCGGCGTCGTCGACCTGACCGTCCGCTCAGCGGAGTGCTCCGCTTCCGCCCTGTTGCCGCGGATTTCGACCGGCGGAAAAGGGGCCGGTCAGGATGCCGGACGGGAGGCCGCTTCAGCAATCAGGGGCGCCGGCGTGCCCAGGATCTTGGCGCCTGCAAGGTCCGGCGCCGAGGCGCCCGCGCGGTAGGGCACCCTCACGGAGGGAACGTGAGCGGCGGCGGGGCCGGCGTGATGGTCCTGGTCGTCGAAGAAGATATGCGGCCTGAGGACCGCCAGGAAGGAGCTCTTCTCGAGGCCGCCGAGCATGAACATCTGGTCGACCCGGACGTCCCAGGCGTCCAGCGTGTGCAGCACCCGCTCATGGGCCGGCGCGTTGCGCGCCGTCACCAGCGCCACCCGGATCGGCGGATCGTGCGCCGGGATCAGCTTCTGCAGGCTGGAGATCGTCTTGAGCAGCCGGCCGAACGGGCCGGCGCCCATGGGCGTCCTGGCCAACAGCGACTCGTTGGCCTGGAACGCCTCGAGGCCCTGCTCCCGATAGATCCTTTCGCTCTCGCCGTCGAACAGCACGGCGTCACCGTCGAAGGCGAAGGTGAGCGCATCCGACACCTCGTAGGCACGGGCCGCCGGGTAGACCACGCCCGCGGCGATTCCGGCCTCGAGCGCCTGCTCGACGGCGTCCGCCTCGCGCGACAGGAACATGTCGGCCTGGAAGGCCCGCAGGTACCGGCCGACGGATTCGCCGCTGGTGAACGCCCAGCGGCTGATGGCGATCCCGTGGAAAGCGGCGGCGCGCGTCAGCCGGTGGCCGAGATCCGGCGAGTTCCGCGACACCAGCGTGACGGTCACGACCTCGCGCCCGATGGTCGCGTTGAGGCCGAGCAGGGCCTTGACCAGCGGGAACGCCGTCCCGGGCCCGGGAGGCGCGTCGAAGCGCGCCTTCTGGTAAGCGCGGTAGGCGTCGACGCCGTTGCGTTCGAAGAACAGGTGATCCTCTTCCAGGTCGAAGAGCGCGCGGGCGGACACCGCGACGGACAGCATGTTCGAGAGATCGGCCGGCATGCGGGAAGCCTCCTACGAAGAGACCGAGCATAGATCCCCTGCGTTTATCGGGACGTTAACGGGCGGTTTGCTCCGCGCCACACCCGGTGGAATCCGCCCGCCTGTCTCACGGAACGCGGGGTTCCTCACCGGCGCCCTTGCCGCTCCGGACCTGATCGAACGGGACATCGAAGTGAGGCGTCATCTTCAAGGCCAGGCTGTCCAGCGCCTCCGGGACGGCGGTTCCGTCCGCCGATCCGGCATGCAGCGTCACATCGACGCCGCCGGCGGTCGCTCGGTCGCCGGCGGTCCGCCATTCCACCGGCGGGCGGGGACGGCGATGCCAGCCATGCCGCCAAGGCCGCATTGTCTTGCCGAGGCAGGCGGAACCGGTTCCCCATGTCGCCGTCGTCGTTCGCGGTGACATGGGGAACCGTGCTGCCGATCCTGCCTCCATCGTTCGCGAACGGCTCCGTGTCCTCAGCCTCTTCCCGCATGGCAAGCGTTTCGCCGGGGCCGACCCGCCCGTAGCTGACCTCACCGTGGGTATTCATGTTCAGGCGGCAGACCGCCTCCCTGACGTTGTTCCGGACGACGAAGAGCATTACGTCAACCTTGTGGGACGTTTCGCACTCGCTGAAGGACGTCCAGTCGACATGGAAGGGACACAGTCGCCCCGGGCTATCCAGACCAGGAGTGCCGCGTATCCCTTGCGGGTGAGGCTGAACCGAGTTCTTTTTCGTTGCTGCAGTCCCGCTGGCGGATGTGAAGCGTGAAAAAGCTCACGAGCCGTCGTCCCAGTCATCATCGTCCAGGCCGTCGTCGTCAGGAAGGTCGGCTATCGGTTTGCGGATGCCCGCGGCGATCTCCGCCCGAACCGCGCGCAGGCTGGGGTTATATCCGCCGACCGCCTCGATCTCGCCGATGCACCCCCAGCAGTCGCCGCCGCAGTCGGGGGAGAGTGGGTCGGACGGCTGATCCAGCAGGCGCCCGCACATTCTGCATGCGTTCTCGGTCATGAAAACGACAGCTCCGCCCTGACGTTGTTTCCGAATATTCTCCCGGCGGGACCCGATACCCGCCGGGCGGGCCGCGACGCCGGATGCACCCCGGCGAGCCGGATCCCCCGCTCAAACGTCCGAAACGTTTCGCGAACCCGGGGCTGCGGCAGCCCCGGCCGGCAGTGTGGCAGGTATCGGAGCGCGGTCAAGTCCAGCCCGGAGCCTCGCGGAGCAGACGGTCCGTCACGCAGACGGTCCGTGGCGCAGAGGGATATCAGGCCGCGCCGGATCCGCGGCAGGTCGGGTGCTGGCGGGGCGCAGCCGCCGGACTTGTGCGGCGTTGCCCATGCCGGCGCTGCACCGGCTGCCGGTGCCGGTGCCGGTCACCGCGGCGGTGACGATGGTCCGGCTCACGGTGTCGGAGAGCCTTTGCGCGATGCCGGCAGCCTGTCCGGGATCCTCCGTGCTCGATGACCGGGCTGCGGCATAAGGGCGGGTCGGCCGTCCGGAAGAAGTCGCGCCGCATCGCTGTCGGGAACGCGGTCCGGCGGGGTGGATCGTCTGTCCTGCCGCGGAGGCGGCGGGGGCTCGGTCGTTGCATCGGAGGGCTCCTCACGGTTTGCCGCAGCTGTCCATGCTGGCACGGAGGCTACCGACGTCAACCGACGGTGCGCCAGGATCTGACGCAGTGTCCGTGCCGCCGGGCTCCCGCTCTCGAGCAAAGCGTGCTATCTCGGTGCCCCGCTTCCCTGTCGAAGCGTCAATCCCGGGTTCAACCGGATCACCGGCATCAGGCCGGAAAAGCAATGCACCACATCTTCCCCGATCATGCGGTTGTTCGCCGCGAGTGCGACATCCTTTTAGCCGTCATCGGTTGGTCGGCACGCCTGGAGGCTTTCAACCACTGGATCGCCGATGCTCATCCCGAAGCCGGTGTCGAGATGACCCGATTCGACTATCTGCCGTTCGGTCCGCTGGCAGAAATCGTATTTGACAATTATGACGTGATCCTCCGGATCCGCTTCCCGACGGAAGACGGAGCATTGAAATTCGAGGCGCTCTGGCCGACGCGTGGCCTCGCGGCCGGACCCTATGCATCATTGTGGCCCGACCGCGGCCCGACACCGCCGACGCTGGTGCCGTTCCGGCCGGAACTTCTGCGCCGCGTCGCGGAAATGGAGAGGCGACGGAAGAAGGCCTCCGATGACAGTGATCCCGCCTGAGGCAGGAATCGGCCGCTCCGGATATCGCGAGCTTCCGTCCGGCTGAAATCCGCACTTGCCTTCATGACATCGGCGCTTCCGGCATCGTTCCAGCCATGCCGGGGCATGGCTTCGGCGGCCTCCGCTCTTTCCGGTGCACCGCCGGGGAGAGCGTCAGGGAAGCGGAAACGGATGCCGGATTGACCGCCCTTTCCATGTCGGCCCATCGCGGGTCCGCCACCGGATCGGAGGCCAGAGCAGAGACCGCCGGGAGGGTCGGCCCTTTGACCGGGTGAATGCTGGTCTACGTCTCGGACCTCATCGTGGCCTTGTCGCTGTGGAGGAACGCGAGACCGCTGACAGGGTCGAATTCTCGCGACGCACGCCTTCTCGGCCGTGGATTTGACAACCCTGATCGTTCTGAAATGATCGTTGACGTCGCAATCATCTTCATGCCTGGGAATCTAACGAAACATCGAAAGGTGCTAAACCGATGGATATAGATTACCGATCTCTTGTGGTCCTGTTCATCGCCTTGCCGGCCGATGAACAGTGTCGGCTCGCCGACGAAGTTCTCCATCAGGCTGATGAGTTCCTTGTCGATGGCAAGGCAGTAGTGGATTACCGGGTGCGTCGCACTCCAGCGGGATACTCGATTCGAGTCAGCACGTCAGAACCTTTCGTGGATGATGATGAATGACCATCACTGGATTTCCAGGCCGCAAGCTGCTTACGACAACAGCATCGAGGAAATCGCGATGATCGATGTCTCGGCAATCTTTCTGGCGTGGCTCGAACGCACTCGGTTGCCGCTGAGGGTCGCCGACATCGATCCCAACCAGGTCAGCTTCAGTATCGAGGGTTGGGACTGCCTTCGATGCTCTCTCAACCACCGCGGAATCGAAATCTATGCCGTGCGTGGTGGAGAGTGCTGGGACATCATCTGGGACTCCGACATTTCACTGCAGGAGTTCGACAACGGCTGGGGTTGCGGCTTGTGCATCGATGCCTGGCAACAGGGACTTTACCCCAAACCGGCGTCCTATGCGTCGCCCGAGGCCGTGTGGACCGAACACACGTTGGAACCCTTCCGCGACTGGTTGGAGAAGCTTGCGGCGTCGGCCGGCATTGCCTTCATCGACTATGACGGAGCGACAGAGGCTCGGTTGGTGCAGGAAGGCGAACGAATACCTCAACTGAAAGTTGAGATTTTCAAAAAGTCATTGTAGAGGATCCCGGCATGACCCTGGCTGCACCCGTTCCCGAACTGTCGATCGTCAGGGTATTCGATCAGCAGGGGACGACAGTCCACATCCACGGCAATGGCGAGGCGTACGAGGTCGAGTTCAGCGATCCGCCGCGGGTTGATACCGTCATGGCGCGCGAGATCCAGGCCGTGGTCTGGGTTCCTCCTGATGACGCTGGTTCAGTTGTACTTGGAGTGTCAGGCGGGGACTTTAATGATCGATCCGATCGATGATGTGGAGACTTGGTAAGAACTCTGAAGGGTCGAGGGTGATTAATGAAAGTCGGCGTCGCTGTCGAAAATGCTCTCCACATATAAGACGCCTGACGCGCCAGGGCATCCCTCCCGGCAGACCGCCGGCTTGATCCAATCACTCAACCATGAGACGTGCATACAAAAGAACGAAGGACGCAACTTTGCATGCCGAATGATCTTCCGGCTTACAAACTCCGCATACCCGAATGCAGGCTGCTGTCCGCGCCGGCACCAGGGACCCGATGTCGGGTTGCCCGACGACCTCGCGGCGCCGCATCGGCTGTCCCATGGGCCAAGCCCCGCCGGCCGGTCCGTCATCGAACCTCAGGCAGCTGTCCCCACCGTTTCAGGACAAGGCACCTTCGTCATGCAGGGCGTCTGCGCTCGACTGCAGCGCGGGGCCTGCCGGCATCGTCGGGCCGGCCGCTTCAGTGCGCCTTTCAGGGGCGCCGGGCCATGGCGGCGGCTGCCTGGGCCCAGATCGCTGTCAGGAGACACCCGCACTCCAGGCTGGCGCTTCCTGGCGCTCCCCGAACCGGCGCGGCAGGTTCGAAGCGCGGCTGGAGACCCAGTGCGCGATCCTTCAGGCGCGCGCAGACCGCGCTCCGGACGAGACCGCGCAGCATGCGCTCCAGGGCGCTGACCTCGTTGCCGTGCGTGCGCGCTGCCGGCGGCACCTCGCGGCTCGAGCCGAATATCCGCCGCCACCGCGTTTCCGGCAGGAGGAAGGCAGTCTTGTTCGCAGGCCCCCTCAACAGTCTCCGATGGTCTTCCTCGGACAGGAGCCAGCTGAAGGTGTCCTCTCCGATTTCGACGAACTGCCGCATGGCCCCGACATCCCGTGCGCGGAGGACCGCATCGATCTCCAGGCACAGGCGCAGCGCGAAAACTTCGTCCCGCCAAAGCGACACCGGCTCGCCGTAGACCAGTGCTCCGCGGCCGGTTCCCCGCACGTCCACAGCCCTGTCCGCCTCGGCTGAAACGATCGGGGTGCCGCCGGCGTCCACGGCGACGATCAACTCGTCGAACGCCAGCCGTCCTCTCCTGCCGGCGAACGCGCGCACCGCCTCGGCTGTCGGGGTCAGGGCGGCGAACTCCCTGTAGAGGTCGGGATCGTCCAAGGGTGCATACTCATCCACGGGTTCGATCGGGCACGCGATGCCGAAGGCTGACAGGATGACCAGGCGATCATCGGATGACTTCCCCGCCCAGCACTTGCGCACAGCGTCCTCGAACCTGGCGGTTTCGGCCGGATCTTCATTCGAGTCGAGTACGGGACATCCCAGTTCGGCCAGCGGGATGCCGAAGCCGAGCGCGGGCCGGGGAATTGCTTGCCCATCGGCATCGGTAGCGGCCGGTCTCCACCACCGGAATCCAAGATCCTTCAGGTCCAGCAGCATGGCGGTATTCCCCAGAGTGGCTCCGGGTTCCTGCAGACGGCCGGATCCTGTCGATGCCCGTGCCTTTGCCGGAAACTCGGCGGCAGGCGTGCCGGAGGTTCCGGCCGGCACCCTGCGGACCGCCACGGGCCTGTCCCGAAGGTCGGGTTCGGCCGGTCCATCATCGCCTGCCGGGCCGTCAGAAACTGACGGGCCGGCCGACGCGACGGCGCGGAAACCCGCCGGAAGAGGCCGTCCGGGCGCCGAGTTCCCCCGGGAGGCCCCGGAGCCCGGAATGGTCAGGCCGCCGCTCGGATCCTGTCAGGCTCGCCGGGCAGACCCTCCACCGATCCAGGGTCATGTCGCTCGGGTTCGTCGCGGCGGAGCCGGGTCCTGCCGGCCGGCGGGCAGGGAACAGGGGCGCCGTGATCGGTTCCGACGCTTTCCGGGTCCGGGACGGGAGTTCAGGGGTGGCACCAGGGCGCGGGCCGGCGGCGAGACAGGCGCCGCGGCCGAACCGATCAGGGACTGGCGGCGCGCGACGCCGGATGTTCCCAGAACACCGGGCCCCCCTTCAACGCCCGAAGCGTTTCGCGGACCGGCACCGATGCTGTCGCGATCGGGTCTCCGCGACTTGCCGGAAGGAACAACGATGTTTACAGCGGCGGTCGCGCCGGTGAGGATGCTCGGTCCGGCAGGGAACCGTGGCGCGGTCTATGGCGGCCGGCCCTGACAGGCAGGATCCTGCCCGGCAGCCGGCTGTCGGCCGGCAAGACGATGCACCATGTCTTTCGCGATCATGCTCTCGTCCGCCTCGGGAGCGACGTCTTCCTCGCCGTGCTCGGCTGGCCGCCGAGCCTCGAGGCATTCGACCGCTGGATGGCGGACACCCATCCCGGGGCCCGTGTCGGCATCACCGAGTTCGATCACCTGACGTTCGGGCCCCTGGCCGGGATCGTTTTCGATCACTACGACGTGATCTTAAGCGTCCGCTTCGCGTCGGAGGCCGAGGCGCGGGAATTCGAGGCGCGCTGGCCGACGATCGGGCCCGCCGCCCGGCCGTTTGCCGAGCTGTGGCCGGATCCCGGACCGACACCGCGCCGATACGAGCTCTACGAGCCGCACTTCCGGCGCAGGAGGGCCGACTGGAAGCTCCGGCGGGCAGCGCGCGGCGAAGCCGCCGATCCCGGCGAACCCGGACCGGACCCGTCGCCCGGATCCTGAAGCGTCGGGCGCCCGGTGCATCCGACACAGGGCATGGCCGGCCGGGCCCCGCGGCACCTACTCCCGCAGGGCACCCCTGCTTCTTCCGGCGCGGGAGCCGGCGGCGTTCTTCGATGCGATGAACCTGGCTGGCGGCCGGTGACGCCGAACCCGGCGAAGGGCTCGACGCCGCAGGGTGCCGTCGGTCCGTCCTGTCGCCGGAGCGGGGCGCGGCTGCTCTCCCTTCCGCATCGGACAGGGCGGCGTACCCGAAGACGGCGTGATGGCCGCGTCGCCGTGGCCGGGCCGGTGACGTGATCGTCGACCGGCGGAATGCAGGAGTG
Organism: Skermanella mucosa; assembly: GCF_016765655.2. NCBI lineage: Bacteria > Pseudomonadati > Pseudomonadota > Alphaproteobacteria > Rhodospirillales > Azospirillaceae > Skermanella > Skermanella mucosa. The sequence goes on along the minus strand of NZ_CP086106.1, from coordinate 3,293,380 downwards.
TTCCCGGCTCTTTGCCTGGACCGCGGGGTATCGCCGCGTCCGGTTCTGACGCGGCGCCGACGATAAGCTCGGCGAAACTTCGGAAGGGGAGCGCGTGATGGATCACGTTCGGCGAACGGAACCGGCCCGGGCGGGCCCTGCGGCCGATCCGGGGGCGGACGAGGGCGTCCCGCCGGAGGGAACGAGCGGGACCCTTGCTCATGCGCACCGGCGGGACGCGGCGCATGGGGCGGAGCTCACACGACCGAGCCCTGTCGTCGCCACCGCCGCCGAACGGCGGGGCTATATCCTTGATCCCGACGACACCAGCCTGACCGGCGGCGTGCGGGTGACACCCGCCGATCTCCTCCGAGCCGCCAGGGAACCGCCGGTGGCTCGCTACACGATCACCGACGACATGACGGAGGATGATATCCACCGGATGTTGTTCGAGGAGGAGTGAACTCCGCGGCCCGGGACGTGTGCGGGCGGGAAGGGATGCGCAGGCATGGTGCCGGCGGGCTTATCGGCCCGGATGCGGTTCGCGACGGCTTTCCATCCCGTCGGCCGGATGACGATGCCGCAGGAGAAGCCCCTGACGCTGCCGACAGGCGTCCGCCGCCCTGGCCGACCCGGGTATTCTCCGGTGGGACGTCGGCGTTCTAGCTTTCCACGGCAGGATGGTAGGCTCCCGCCGTCCTTCCGAACGTCGCGGCGACCGCCTCGTGCGCCGTCGCGACATGTGGCGGAACGGCGAGCCAGTAGCGCCGCCGGGAGCCGTCCGGGAGAATGGCGGGATCCTCCACTTCGACGAAAACGCTGGGGTCTTCCCTCCGGCCGAGGACGTGGAGCCGTCCGAAGCGGTCCTGCTGCACCGGGCGGGAGCAGAGCACCTCGAAGAACCGCGCCGTCCCGAAGGCCTTGATCGCTCCCGTGCGGCGGGGCGCATCGGGTATCCGGGTCAGGTAGCGCGCGAGCAGCCGGTCGCCGGCCCGGGCCGGCAGGAGCCGCAGGACCGCCGCGAGGACGCCCCGGTACCCGAGCCAGTCGAACACGGCGCCGCGGGCATGGCGGCCGGGCCCCGGCGCGCCGTGCTCCGTCGGGAACGTCAGCGGCGCATCGGCGGGAAGCACCACCGCGATGCCGTCGAGCACGCACAGGGCATCCGCCGTCCGGTCGATCATGACGGCGGCGTTCAGGATCTCGGGCAGTTCGGCCTCTGCCCTGTTCTCAACGCCGAGCCGGGCGACCTCCCAGCCCGGCCCGAACCGGGCCACGGCGCGCCCCAGCACGGGGCGGACATCGTGCCAGAACTCGGCGGCACGGGTTCCCTCGCGCTGGATGAGGCGCGCAGTCTCCGCGCGCCTGGCAGGGGCGAGCGCATCCGGGCCGGCACGCCGCGGCGGCGGAGCGGCAGTGTCGACGGAGACCAGGGCCGAGGCCAGCCGATGCTCCACGATGCCGAGAACCGGCTCGCCGCCGCGCAGCGGCACCGGAGCGCCGAGGTCGGCGGCGATCTCGCGACGGCGCCAGCACGGCCAGAGCACGATGCCGAGGAGAACCACGATCACGATCGCCTGGCTTGCCATGGCGGCGACCGCCAGGGCCGCGGTGACCGGTCCCGGCACGAAGGCGAGCGACGGCGGCACGGTCGCACCGAGGCAGAGGAGCAGGCCGGCAAGGCGCCAGCCGATGCCGGGCGTCGCTTCGGTCCGCCTGTTCCCGGTCTGCACCGGCATCAGGGCGATGAAGATCAGCATCGGCAGGGACATCAGGAGAGTGCCGCCATCGAGAACATGGCCGATCCTCTCCTCCGGGCCGGAGAAAGCCGTCGCCGCGAGGGCGGCCGTGACCGCGAACATGAAGCACAGCGCGAACAGATGAACGATCGCCAGGCTTCGCCGCGGGCCGGTGCGCGCGGTCGCGGCGGCGCAGACCACGCTGAACTCGGCGGCGTTGCGGGCGGTCACGACGACGGGAGGCTTCAGGTGGCATGCCGCGTAAAGGCGCCGAACCGCGTCGTCAGGCGCTCCGGCCGTCGATCGGGTGCCGTCCATCAGGAGTGCCAAGGCCGTTCAGTCCAGCACGGGGCGGACGGCCGCGAGGCCCGGGTCGAACTCGCGCTGACGCACGACCCGGTAGGTTCCCTGCGGAAGATCGATGGGCGCGTGCTCCTCGTGGACGAGGCGCGCGCCGTGGAGCCCGACCACGAGATAATCCGGGGTTTCGTCCGGCACGGCGGCGAGGCTCCAGGCGGCGACGTCGGAACCCGGGGCCAGGACGTGCGACCGGGTTCCCCCGCGGCCGGGTGCCACGAGCAGCGGCCGGCCGGCCGGCGGCCGTTTCGGCATGGCGTTCGCCAGCACGGCGTCGACGCGTTCGAGAAGCACGTCACCCTGCAGGAACTGCATTCGGCATCCTTCCCCGGAGTCCTGGCCGATCATCCTACCGCCGGCCGTTTGATCGCCGCGAGGTATCGATCGTATAGGCGGGCCGGAGCAGGCCGGGCCGGCACGGCAGCTGCAAGCTGATGTCGACGTCCTGTGACCAGCCGGCCGGATGCCTGACCGGTCAGGTGCGGCGGGCGGCTCGGGAACGGCGGCGTTCCGCCGGGGCCGGCAAATCCGGCAGTTCGGGTAAGGAAAGCCTGTGGGCAAGGGGAGAGCGGCAGGCGTCGCAGGACAGCCGGACGGGACGTGAGAGCGCCGCCTCGGCGCAGGCCCCACCGGTTTGCCCCGGACGGCGCGGGTTCAACCAAGTTTTCATACTCCCTCCACCATGTTCGGTCGTGTATTGGTTGCTGGTCGAACGGCGACCGGATGCATCCGGCCCGTGAGCCGGCACAGAGAGGAGCGCTGCCATGACCCCGGCCGAAATGGCCGCCGCCCTGGAGGACACCGGCCGCTACCGCGTCTTCGACGTCTACCGCCAAACGGACGGGTACGGCGACCTGCCGCCGGATGCGACGGTCTGCCGGCTGCTCTACGTCGACACGGAGACGACCGGCCTCGAGCACGACGCCGAGATCATCGAACTGGCGGCCGTGCAGGTGGAATACGACCCGTCGACCGGCAGGCTCGGCAGGATCCTGGCCGCCCGTTCGTGGCTGGAGCAGCCGGCCGGCGGCGCCGAAGTGCCGGCGGAAGTGACCGCGCTGACCGGCATCACCACGGACATGGTCGCCGGGCAGCGGATCGACGACGCGACCGTGCTCGACCTGCTGGCCGCCTCGAACCTGGTGGTCTCGCACAACGCGTCCTTCGATCGTCCGAAGCTCGAGGCGCGGCTGCCGGCTTTCGCGGCGAGGCCCTGGGCCTGCACGGCGGCCGAGATCGACTGGAAGGCCGAAGGCATCGGCTCGGCGAAGCTCGATTATGTCGCCTTCCGCATGGGCTTCATCTTCGCCGGAGCACATCGAGGCGAGGTCGATTGCCTGGCGGGCGTCGAGGTTCTGAGCCGGACGCTGCCGGTGACGGGAACGCTCGCGATGGCGAGCCTGCTGGCGCGGGCACGGATGCTGACGTCGAGGGTGTGGGCGATCGGCAGCCCGTTCGACGCCAAGGATGCGCTGAAGCGGCGCGGATACCGGTGGAACGACGGATCGATCCCGGGCAGCGCCAGGGCATGGTTCCGCGACCTGCAGGAGGATGGTGCGGATGCCGAACTGGAGTGGCTGAGGGCGAATGCCGGCTGCACGGGCGTTCCGGTCCGGCTGACGGCGCGGGACCGCCATGCCGCGAGGGCGATGCTGATCCCCTGATCGAGGAGGCAATCGGGCGCGGCGCAATGGTCCCTGCCTGCCGGCGGCCGGAAGCGGCCAATCCTCTTTCTTGTCGTTGCACCCGCCCGGCCACGCCGGTCGGATGAATGGGGGCCGCTTGAACCACTTCGACAGCGACCCTGGATCCATCGGCGGAGCCTCTCCACCCCGGACGTTCGAAGGAGTTCCAGGACCCGGTTCCTGGTCAAGCCATTAACTTCGACTCAACTATTTCTCAGCCATGGTGTCCGTAATGCGTCGTGATACTCAAGATGGCCGCGTCAAGCTGGGGAAACATATGCTTCAGGTACAAAACTATTCCTGGACCGATCTCTTCGATCTGGTAGAAAAGAAGCCCTGGCCCGGCAACCCCTCGCCGTTCGATTCGGTTATCCGGTTCAAGCACCTTGATGATACTGCCTCGTTCGCGGGTCCCGGCATCTATGCTTTGTTCTTCGATGAGGGCCTGATCTATATCGGGAAGTATCGTGGGAGGAAAAACAATCCCTTTTCCGGCGATGTGTCACGGTTCCGGTGGGACAAGCATCTTGGTACCTTCACGATGCGCGGCCGCAACGTATCATTGCCGCCGACCGTGCTCGAGCGGGTACTGGCCACCTTCAGTGGTGACCTGATCGATCAGATCGGCCGGGGCGCTCCCGAGACGATCGAGCGGGATCGCGGTATGGTGGCGGGGTTCAAGCGGGTGCGCTTCGCACTCGAAAACTGGCAGGCGTTTTCCCGGTTGGACAAAGAGACGCTTGCCCGGTTTACGGCCGTCTATGTGCGGGTGCTTCCGAGCCCCGACCTGTCGGCTGGAAACACGGAGGAGATCCGTGCGGCTGTGTCCGCTGCGGAAACGACGCTCATCCGGGAATTTCTTCCGGTTTGTAACAATGAGAGCGACAGAACCTATCCATATGAAGCCATTCCGGCCAGTCTTGTAGACGGTCGCATTCAGGAGGTTTTGCGGAAAGCACTTCTCAGGGGTGAAGATCCGGAGTCCGCGGGACGGTTGAGGCCGGAAGGCGGTCGAGACGGCGGCAATCATCCGTCCTCGGAGGGGATGAGTGTCAGTCCTGACGATTTTGACCGCAATGAGGAGCGTTTCCTTGACGTTCTTGATCCGTGGGCCAGAGGGTTCGTTGGTCAACTGCGCGAGTGTTGCGATACCCGGTCGGATGATTTGGAGGTCTACTTCACGGCGGCGGGAGGGGCCGACTTGCGGATCAGGTACAGCGTGCCGGACCGCAGGGCACGGACTCTGTTGACCATGAAATGGCAGCCGCGGAGCCAGCGGCTGAGGTGCGAGGTTCTTGCCGATGTCGCGGCATGCCGGCAGTGCGGCTTCGGCCCCGACCAGATTGCCTCCTCGACGGACTCGGTAATGCTCAGCCGGCTCGATCTTCATTCCGGTCGCGATCAACTGGATGAGCTGATGGCATTGCTTGACCGAGCCGCACGGGCGCTGACGGTTCCCGTCCTCTGAGCGCCATCAGCGATTTGGCTCATCAACAGGTGCGTCGCCGGCTCTTAACCCGGCATCGTCACGTTAACGGACTGAGATGGCATTTGATGTTCGGGTGGGGCACGGTGGCGGAATGACACGCGTCCTTGATCCTCATCATCGTCACCGCTTCCCAGCCGAAATCATCAGTCACGCCGTTTGACTGTACCACACGTTCTGTCTCAGCTTCCGGGACATCGAGCTCATGCTGGCGGAGCGGGGCGTAGTAGTCTCCTACGAAACGATCCGGCGCTGGTGTCGGAAGTTCGCCCAGACTTTCGCCGACCGACTGCGGCGGCGCCGACCAAGGCCGGGCGATCACTGGCATTTGGATGAGGTGTTCATCCGGATCAACGGCGTCCAGCACTACCTCTGGCGTGCGGTCGATCAGGACGGCGTGGCGCTCGACGTGCTGGTGCAGAGCCGGCGCAACACCAGGGCGGCCAAGCGCTTCTTCAAGAAGCTGCTGAGGGCTTGCGCTATGTGCTGCGGGTGGTGGTCACCGATCAGCTGAAAAGCTACGCCGCGGCCAAGCGCCAGGTCATCCCACACGTTGAACACCGGCAAAGCCGCTACCTGAACAATCGCGCCGAGAACTCGCATCTGCCGACCCGCCAGCGCGAACGGCGGATGAAGCGGTTCAAGTCACCCCGGCAGGCCCAGCAATTCCTGTCCGCCCACGGTCCCATTCTCCAGCACAGCCATCCCCGTCGGCATCTTATGAGTGCTGCCGAGTACCGCGCCTACCGTACCAACGCGTTCGAGGTCTGGAAGCAGGAAACCTGCGTCCGGATGACGGCATAAAGGCCGACTTACCGACCGCTGACGTCTTCGCACGGCAAATCCAAGTTAACGTGACAATGCCATTTCGGTGTCCCCAGCTGCTGGTGCGTGTCCCTAACGTAGGGTAGACTTCCGCGGAACAGTAGTCTGTTTCGCGAGGGGGTGGAAGTGGCTTTCAAGGTGCCATTGGCGAAGGCCAAGGATGCGCTGATCGAGCAGTGGCTCAGGTCGGCGCCGAAGGCCGGCGGGTCGGGTTTACCTGCCCGGCCTTGGGAAACCGAAGGCAGAGCATCGCGGGAAGGTGCAGCTGGGGGGATACAGGTGCCGCCGCGTGAGATCAGCATCGTTCTCGCGCAGCACGTGCTGATGGACGAGTTCAGGACCGGGGAGATAAGCGGAAATGCCCCAACGCGGCGAGAGAGATGTCGGTATCCATTTTGGGCGGATCTCGCCGGCCTGCTGGGAGCGGATAAAGGATCAGCCGGGCGCCATCGTAGAAAAGGCGATTCCGATGCTGGTCGAAGCACGAAGCGCCGGCCGGGACATCCATTACCGGCCGACGCTGAAGGTGGGGGTATCCAAGAAGCTGTGGCTGACGCCTGGGACGGTCGAAATGATCGACCGGATCAGCGCCGTGACCGGACTGCGGCGAACGCCGATAATCCTGGCAGCCCTCGACCTGTATTTCGGCGGCGCTCCAGCAGGGCTGGGCCAAGCAGATGACTGACTGCCCGTTTCGAAAGTAAGGCGCAGGTCTGCAAGCGTCGGCGATGGGGTTGCGGTACGACTGTTCACGAGGGCAATCCTGATGGTGGAGGCTGCCGATGTGGACGCCCGAAGATCGCGCGCCGGTTGGGAATTTTGGCTCCGGCCAAGCCTTGAGCTGTGACCAGTATCGCCTGCTTGAGGCGTTCATTCCGCCTGCGAAGCCGGGCGGGCGGCCTCGAACGATGACATGCGGCAGTTACTGGACGGCCTGTTCTACGTCGTGCGGACCGGCTGCCAGTGGCGGCATTGGCCGCCGCCCAGTTTTCCGCCATGGCCTACGGTGTATCTCTAGTTTCCGCGCTTTCCTGCAGGCCGGCGTCTGGGAGACCATGCGCCATCATCTGCTGACACTGCCGCGGGAGGAGGGTCGGGAGCCAAGCTCGGCGGTGCCCATCCTCGATACACGAACCGTCAGGACGACGGAAAAGGGGGGCCGCGCGGCTACGATGCGGCCAAGAGGATCAAGGGATGGATCGTTGAAGCTCCGCGATCGATGCGTCACGTCGCGGTCGATACCTCCGGCTTCCTGCTCGGTGTTCTCGTCCATGCCGCCAATATCCAGGATGCCGACAACGCCGGCGATCTGCTGACGCGGATCAAGGGTCAGTACCGTTGGCTCAAGGCGATCTTCGCCCACAGCATCTCCAACCGACTGCCGGTTCTGCTCGCCTGCTTCCTGCTCGACCTGACACTGATCATCGTCCGCCGGATCGCCGGCACCTCGTTTCGTCGTCGTCCCGCGCCGGTGGGTCGTCGAAAGACCACTCGGTTGGCTTGGGCGATGGCGGCGCCCGTCAAAGGATTACGAGGAACTGCCGGAGGTCTCCGAGGCCATGGTCACCCTCGCCGCCATCCGCATCATGCTGGACCGCCTCGTTAACCCGAACCGAAAGCGCCTGCCTCCTCCCTGACTCTCGTAACGGGCAGTCAGGGGAGCAGCGCTCAACTCACATCTGCAAGAACAAGCGGGAGACCCCTGCGGAGAGCCGCAAGGCCTCCCAAGCTCTCAGAGCCTGTGAATCTTTCGACCCGGCCGGGGCATCCGCCGGCGGACCCGCGGGTGCTGGCGGCGCTGTGGCTCTACGCCACCGTCGAGGGTGTCGGCAGCGCGCGCGAGCTGGCCCGGCTGTACGACGAGCACGCGGCCTACCAGTGGCTGTGCGGCGGCATGAGTGTCAATCACAAGACCCTGGCGGACTTCCGGGTCGGCCATGCCGAGGTGATCGAGCGCCTGCTCACCGAAGGCTTCGCCGCCCTGCGGCATGCCGGCGTTGCCAGCCTGGGCCCGGTCGTCCAGGACGGCATGCGGGTGCGGGCCGGCGCGGGCGCGGCGTCGTTCCGGCGCCCGCCGATCCTGCGCGACTGCCTGCGCGAGGCCGAGGCGGCGGTGGCCCGGCAGCGCCGCGACCTGGCAGCCGGCCCGGCCGCGGCCAGCCGGCGCTGGAAGCCCGCCCGGGCCTCGGCCGAGGCGCCGGAGCGGCTGAGGTCCTCGTCGATCACGACGATGCGCTCGGACGCCCAGCCGAGCTGCCGCGCCCGATCGACCAGGCCATACTGCAGGCGGGTCGATTCCTGATTGTGTCCGACCTGCTGGAAGGTCGACTGGCGGATATAGCAGGCTGCGGAAAAAGGGCTGTGCACGGCCGGGCGGTCGTGATTCTCTTCGGTGGTGGAGACTGCGGCCGGCGAGGGGACGATGCGGGGATTGGACGAACGCAGCGAGGGTCTGTTCAGCTACGTGAGCTGTGAAGCGCGGGTTCCGGCGAGCCATCCGTTGCGGCCGATCCGGGCCATCGTGGACGAGGCGCTGGAGGTAATGTCGCCGGCCTTCGAGGGGCTGTACTCCAGGATTGGGCGACCATCGATCCCGCCGGAGAAGCTGCTGCGGGCGCTGCTGCTGCAGGCCTCTTCGAGGACAGCGCTTGGGGACGCAAGTATCCGGCCATCAGCCCGCGCTGGCGCCGCGCCTGGAACGAGGTGGTGCCGTTCTACGCCTTCCCGGCCGAGGTCCGGCGCATCCTGTACACCACCGACGCCATCGAATCCTTGAATGCCAAGCTCCGCCGGGCCGTTCGCGCCCGAGGTCACTTCCCGACTGACGATGCCGCCCTGAAGCTGATCTTCCTGGTCTTGCACAGGACCGATAAACAGTGGACCATGCCGGCACGCGAATGGGCCATGGCAAAGGCTCAGTTCGCCGTCCTCTTCGGTGAGCGCTTCACAAAGGCATTCGCCTGATCATGCGAAACCGCCCGCCCTCACACGAAATTCCGGTTCTCCCGCACTCTCCGTGGACCTTGTCCTCGGTGTCGTCGATATCCAGCACCACGCGGCGCGGCACCTGGGCGAAGCTGTCGCAGAACAGGTCGATCATCGCCGCCATCATGCGCAGCAGCGCAACCCGCCCCGGCTTGTTCTCCAGCCGCGAGATGGTCGGCTGCGAACACAGATCCCCATCGCTCTCCGGCAATCGGCCGACCGCCATTTTGAAGGCCGGATCGGCGCGCAGCGCGTCGCAGTCGTTGCCGTCCGGATAGCCGCAGGCGATAGCCAAGGCGCGGAAGCGGATCATCTCGGCGTAGCTGTGCGTGACGCGCTCCGGCGCCCGGTCATCGCGCAGGCAACCCGCCAATCGCTCGCTAATCCCGAGGTGCCGGTCAATCCCGCCCAGCAGCAGAACACCGCTGTCAGATGACAACCGGCCGCCGTCCAACGCAGCAACCACCGGTTTGCCGGAAAGGGATGACAAACCGGGATGGAATCTTGTATTGCTCGACACGGCGGGTGCGCCTCCGGGGCTCGTGCGGAAATTGTCTAGACACCAAAATTCTACACGAAACCAATGGCTTGAGCGCGCCCGCTGCGCCTTTTTGACTCACCCGCAATCGCCTCTCCCAAACCCGTCATCAATAATCCGGGCTAGCCTTCTTTATGTACCGAGGCACTTCGCAGCCTGACTATCGATCGGAGATTCTCGATGTACAGCTGTAAAGGCATGAACCATCGGCCGCCGTGCTGATGGCGCCGTGATGCAGGTGGAGTTAACGGTGGACGGGATGTGGATCAGCTTCCAAGCTTGCGCCATGGGTGTGCGGCGCATATCTTGTTAATTCACATTGCAGATTTGCATCAAGCGGTGACCTTCTGTCGGCGCCGATGAAGAGCCACCTAAGAGCTTTATTTCCTTAAAAATTCAGCAGCTTGAGCCGGTCCAGCTCGTGGTCCAAGCTTGGACGCCGATCCACAAATGGTGCCAAACGCCTCGCCGTCGAAGATCACAGTCTGCCTATTGATCTGCTGAATGCTCAAGGCGCTCTTGATGGTCATCGTCTAATCCTCACTAATGTAAAAAAATGGCGATAGATAGTCGGCCCGGTGTCCTGAGCGCAGCGATGGCCGTCATGTTTTGGTAGACGGACTGAGGGGTCGTCGGTCTTTTTGCCGTATCACAGAAAGACCGATGATCTATGCCTGGAAGACTCTAGATCCCGCTCGAGTTTCTGTCGGCGAACAAGCATGATATAAGTCTTTGCATGGCCGGGAGATTAACGCGATCTGAAGATGTGGCGGCCAACGGCGAAACCGCGGCGATCTGGCAAACGATGGGCGGTTGTCGCGAAATGCGCTTGTCCAGGTCACCGCTGCCCCGCAGTCAGGTCACTGTTGCCCCGCAGCCAGGTCACCGCCGCCCCGCAGCCAGGTCGATACCAGCATGGTCAAACGATTGAATTCTCATACGATTTCGCCCCCCAACTCTCTAATCCTAAACTCTGAATCTACCCGCACTTCGTGCGGGCCGTCCGGGAGAGGCGAGAACAGAAATTTGTTCCGAAGGCGGGGCTCCTCGGCGTCGACCGCGATGTCCGTTTGATCACCTCCTTTGCGTGACTAGGTCGACGTCGACGACCTTTTCCGCTCCCAGCGAGATGACCATGATCAGACGCCAGTCACCGCCACCTGTCCAAGCCGTGCCACGGTTCCTCACCGTTGGCGAGACCGCCTCCCTGCTGCGCTGCTCGAGTAGGACCATCCTGCGCCGGATCGCAGCCGGTACGCTGAAAGCCCGGGCCGAGGGGAATCGTTACCTCATCGCACAGACCGATCTCGACGCGTACCTGTCGTGACCACTGCGCAGTCCGGGCCGTGTGGTCCGGATTGTCCTGCCGTGTCCAGCAAAATCATGGACTTCCGTGGCTGGTGTAAAGACGCGGTCGACCCATCCGGATCTTATGGATCGACCCCGTCCTTACCCCGCGACCAACGTGTCCGGTCCTGGTCTTTTTTGTCCTCCTGTGTCCTCCCGATCGGATTGCACCCACATCCACGCCGTCCTGCCGCCGGGTCCTCCACGGCGACAGGCATCACATGAACGCCCACCTGTCCGGACGAAACCGACCATGTCACAGCCGCCCTCGCTCGCCGACCTCGACGTCGTCATCCACATAGCCGGACACGCCGGCGTTCTGTCCAAGGCGACACGGCACGCCGCGCGCAAGGCGTTGGTGCGGGTCAGCGTCGCGGAAGGGCGGGACCTGGCCGATGCTCCTCAGCCCGACGTGCGGCTCCGGCATGCCGCGCTGGCCGGCACGATCAACGCCCGAGCTCTCCGCGACGAGCAGGCGGCCCTGCGCCAAGCCGAGGTGCTGCCTCTGCTGCCCGCCGACCTCGTCGCGCGGATCTCGACGGGCGAGGCCACCCTCGACGACGCGATCGCGGTTGTCATGCGCCAGGAGAGCTGGGGTGCCGAGCGCGTCCGGATCGCCGGCGCTGTCACCCGCCTCGCCGCCATCGCGCTCGCGCGCTTCGGCAGAGCCGACCTGCGCGCCACGGAGTCGGTGGTCGACGACCTCCTGGCGCGGCTTACCCACGGTGACTTCGGCCTCGAGCCGGGCAGTTGGAGCGCGTTCAAGTCGCGGGTCCGCCGCGCGGTCAGGCTGGTCGACGTCCACGCCCGCCAGCGCCTTTCCGAGTCGATGCTGACCGGTCCATGGCGCCTCCTGCTCGGGGCCGTCAAGCGGTCCGGCGACGCGTCGCGCGGCGACGCGTCGCGCGGCGACCTGGCGAAGGTTTGGCCGCTCGTCGCGTTCTGCCACCGCCGTTCGATTCCACCCGAAGCCGTCGATGATGCCGTCATCGGGCGGCTCCGGCAGGAACTGGACGCCAGAAGCCGGAACGCCTTCGACGTCGCCCGCAACGTCGTCTATGGCTGGGAGCGCCTCCAGAAGGCCCATCCAGAGTGGCCGGCCACCCGGCTGTCGCGCCTTTATGCACGGGCCGCGGCGAATGGCGATCTGCGTTTCGAGGACCTTCCGGAGCCGCTGCGGCAGTCGTGGGCCGCATTCATCGCGGAATTCGGAGCACCGCGAGACACCGCCGTTGCATCGCTCGCCGACCTCATCCTCGACGACGACGATGTGCGCCTGGGCACAGCCCCTTCGACCGGTGACAGCCTGTCGGCTGCAAGGCTCCTCAATTTGCGGACGGTGATTGTTCATGCGGCAAATGTCGCAATCGCCCAACTCGGGCTGATGCCGGCGTCCATTGAGGATCTGGTGACGGCCGACATCGCACGCCGTGCCCTGAAGCGCATCGCCAGGCGGCAGGTGCAGACAGCCCGGGACCGGGATGTCGCCGTCAATGCCACGGGCATGAAGAATGGCTACCTGCTCCATGCCGCGACCGGCTTCGTCACCCTCGCGCGGTGCCTGGAGATGGACGACGTGATGGACGATCTGGTGCAGCTTCGCGACGATGTCGATCCCCGCCTGATCAGGCGCAAGATCCAGAGGGACGGATCGATCCGGCGCGAGTATGCGGAAGTGCAGATCGGTCCCCGGCATCGGGAAAGGCTGGCACAGTTCCGAGCCGACACCAAGCTGCTGGCCTGGTTCGAGGTCCTGGACGAGCTCATCCGGCGCTCGGAAACGGTCGCCGCATCCGGCCGACTCCCCACGCTGGAGGATGTCGGTGACATGATCGTCTGCGTGCTCCACGCGATCACCCGGTGCTGTCCGATGCGCCGGCGCAACCTCACGCAACTCCGCATCCTGGGTCCCGACCGCAACCTGGTTCTGCCGCCGAAGCACGGGGTCGGCTACCTCCACGTCGACTGGCAGGAAGTCAAGAACAGGCGAGCCATCGACGTGGAAATCCCGGAGGAGTATGTCCGCGTCCTGCGGCGCTGGATCGACGTCTACCGTCCGGCGTTGATGCGGGCGGTCGGGGCGGACAGTGCCAACCCGTACCTGTTTCCCGCTGCCGGCATGGCGCATCGGGCGCCGACGCTGCTGAACAGCGCTTTCGTCGACCGCAACCGCAAGATCGGCGGGTTCGAGTTGAATCTTCACCTCCAGCGCCATCTGGCCGCCAAGATCGTGCTCGACCAGGAACCGGAATCGATGCCGCTCGTCCAGGAACTGCTGGGTCATAAGAAGGAGCAAACGACGCGGCGTTACTATGCGGAAATCAACAGCATTCTCGTGCAGCGGCGGTACCATGACCTGTTGCTCGGCCGTCTTCGCACATTGCGGTTCCGGAAGGGGATATGATGGGCCGGATCAACACAATCGTGTCCCGGGACCATCTGCTGCGCGACTGCGCGAGCTGGCCGGCCGACCAGCAGGCTCGATGGCTGGCGGCGTTCGACCCGGACGTGGGCAAGGTGCGGTGGGTGCGGCAGACGCAGTACCAGAACGGCCGGGTGTACAGCCGCTATCTCAATTGCGCAGTGCGCAATGGCCTGCCGCCGCGGGTGACGGCGGCGGGCGTAAGGGCTTTCGTCCGTGGCTGTGAGGCAGGGGGAGCGTCGGCGCGGACCGTGTCAGGATATCTCTGGTCTATTTTTAAGGTCATGCGGGTCCTCGATCCGGTCGATCACCTGGACTGGCTGTACCGCTCGTGCCTGGCCGCACAGGAACAGGCAAACCTGACGGTGAAGCGCAAGTCAGCAATTATCGCGCCCGCGGAAGAAATCCTCAACTTCGCGCTGCAGCTAATCGGCGAGGCCCGACAGGCGGGACCTCGGGCCGGCTGGCACGTGGTCCAGGCGTATCGCGACGGGCTGTTCATCGCCGTCGGAATAGCCGGCCCGGAGCGGTTGCGGGCACTGGCGGGCATCCGGATCGCCGACCTGGATACAGAGGTCGGGATCTGGCATGTGCCGCAAGAGCAGCATAAAACGCGCAGAATCGAAGTGCGCACATACCCTGATCTCGTCCTGCGATTGTTGCGGGAGTGGATCGACGTCTGGCGTCCGGTTCACGCCGGCGATCATGACGCCCTGTGGATCGCGAAGGGCGGCGGCCCGGCCGGACAGGACGCCCTCGCGCACGCGATGCGCTCAGCGACGTCACGTGCACCGTGGGGATACCCGATCACGCCACACCGCCTGCGCGATGCCGCCGCGACGCTGCTCGTCCGTGAGTCACCGGCGGTCGCGCGGCTGGCGCAGATCCTGCTCGGGCATCGCAGCGAGGCGACCACGCGCGAGTACACCGAAACCGCGAAGCGGCTTTCGGCATCGCGGGACGTGACGCGTATCATGTCGGCGGCGCACGCCGCGGTCGGCCGCCGCCTGAGGGTGGCCGGTAATCGTGATCGCCGAAGATGCCGGTGAACCTGCCGATTTCCTGCTCGGAATAAATCTGAAATCGAAGGCTCCCTTGCTGACCGCATTCAGCGAAGCGAACCCAAATAGGTGCTATGGCGGTGCGACAGGGCAGGGGAGCCGGCCGGCACTGTCCAGATACCGGACAAGAAAGGAAGATTGGCCCCGCGGTAGATGAGCGGCGGTAACATCGGTGGAGCGGCGGGGGGACCGGCGCGGCCGGACCACCTGCGGCGGGGCAATGCCGGTGATCGACCCAGCAGGCGCGCCGACGGACCCGGATCGGGCCGGCGGCAGCGCCGCCGCTGGGGTGGACGGCGATGGTGGCCCCGCCCAGCGCCGGTGGAGGCGGCGACACGCGCTGGTCCAGAAAAAAACGCCGTCAGCGAACGAGAAATCTTTTAGAAATTTGCGGAATTGTGGAGCAGAGTCCCCCACCCAATAATCGCCTTTCCCGCCGAGACCCGCCATGTTGGCGCCGATGATTCAGGCAACGGCGATGATACACGATGGCGGACCCCCATGTCGTCTCCGCGTTGAAGGACAAGCGGGCTGAGTTGACCGGCCGCATCATCGTGCTTCGCGCCGAGATCGCCGCCCTGGAGCAGGCCGTGAAGACCTGCGACGGCGCCCTGGCGCTGTTCGAAAGGCCTCCGATGACAGTGATCCTGCCTGAGGCAGGAACCGGTCGCTCCGCAAGGTCCTCATCGACGATCTCGACGTCCGACCACCCCAGGGCGCGCAGCCGATCCTTCATGGCGTACTGCAGCGCGCGGCTCTCGCGGTTGTGGGCGACCTGGTGGGGTGAGGATTGACGAACATAGAGTACCGCCTTGCGCCCGAGGTGGTGCGGCTGGATCTTGTCAATCATCGTCGCATTCTCCCCGTGCCCCGCCGGCAGCGTTGCCCGCGGCTTCCTTCATGAGCATGCGCGCCATCAGACGCGCCGCCTTGTCGAGCGTCTCCTTGGGCAGGCTGGTCCGATCGGGTCCCGGGCAGGACGGCGGGAACAAGGTGAGTTGTCGGGTCAAGGAAGGCTGGTTCGCGCGTGGCATCGGCATCTCCTCGGCTCTGATGGGAGGAATGCCTTGCTCCTATCACTGAACGGGCCACCGGCACCCGACCGGTGATGTCCGACAGCAGTGTTTTTAAGTTATCCAGTGCGGCCCGGTTCACCTGTGGCGTCTGTGCAGAATGAAGATGAAGGCATGCGGGTAAGCGTCCGGGCAAAGCCGGCTGTTCACAGGAAACATGATATGGGAAGAGCGGGCTTTCGGAGGCTCCACTGGAGTCCATACGGAGGCCCACAAGGATGCAGCGTGTCGAGATCGTCACCGGGCGGGAGCGCCGCCGGCGGTGGAGCCTGGAGGAGAAAGCGCGGCTGGCCGGGGAGGCATTTGCGCCGGGTGCGATCGTCTCGCATGTGGCGCGGCGCCACGGCGTTGCCGAGAGCTGCCTTTACGCCTGGCGCAAGCAGTTGCACGGCGGGAGAATCGGTGACGCGCGCAGCGGGTGCGGCACGGCGCTGTTGATCCCGGTCATGCTCGATGCTCCGCCGGGGCAGGAACCGGAGCCGCGGTCCGCGGGCATGGCAGCGCGGGCATCGGTCACTTTCTCCGACGGGACGCGCCTGGAGGTCGGAGCCGATTACCCGGCCGGCGCGCTCCAGGCCCTGGTCGCCGCCCTGAGGAGCCGGTCATGATCGCGGTGCCGCAGGGCATGAAGGTCTGGCTCGCGGCCGGGCCGGTAGACATGAGGAAGGGTTTCGACGGGCTGAGCGCCATCGTCCAGGAGCAGTTGGACAAGGACCCGTTCTCCGGCCACCTCTTCGTCTTCCGGGGCCGGCGCGGGGATTTGCTGAAGGTTCTGGCCTGGGACGGGCAAGGGCTGTGCGTCCTGGCTTCATGATGCCTCTCCAAAGCAGGTTTGTCGGTGTTGTTAGGGTACGTGCTTGACCTTGGTCGGCTTACGGGGGCGACGCTGTCGGTCATGGGCCAGGGCGGCGTCCAGGCGAACGAGCCAGAGTTCGCGGTTCACCGCCGTCGCCCTGCGCGCCGGCACCAATCCTTTGTACAGCCACCGGTAGATCGTTCCCTCGGGCACGCCCAAGCGGACCGACAGCTCTGCCACCGTGAACTCGTCCGGCTCGCGCTCCACCACCAGCGTCGGTCGATGTCTACCGTCCGGCAACAGGCCCCGGCGCTGCAACCAGGAGCGCACGCCGCCTTCGGTCACTGAGTGTCCGCGGGGCGACAGCCAGCCCTCGGCTGCCAGCGTCCGGGCGATGGCCGGTGGACGCAGCCCCTCGGCGAACAAAGCTGTGGTCCGGGCAAGAAGCTCATCGTGACCGGCCAGCTGGGTCATGCGCCGCACTGCCCGCCGCAACAGGTGACGGGTCCGGCGGCCACCGGCCCAGTGGCACTCCACTTCCATGTTCTCGGTCTCCCCCTTCACCGTGGCCACCACCCGGTCCAGCATCAGGCGGACGATCTCCTTGCGTTCGGCAGGCGTCGTGCTCGACGCCCGCCAGATCGCCGGCACGTCGGCGGCGAGCCGTTCGATGGCGGCCCGATCCGCCGCGCTCAGCCGGGCCGGCTGACGGGCCAGGAAGCGGGTGTGCTCCTCCTTGATCTGTATTTCGGCTTGCAACGCCGCCTCCCAGCGTCGCTCCAGCGTGCGGGCGACCAGCCGGTTCTCCGGCTCGACCTCGTCGTACTGGCGCTGCGCCCGTTCGGTCTCGTAGCGCGCCTGTTCCAGCCGCAACTCCCACTGCCGATGTTCCCGGGTGCGCTCGATCTCCAGATCCTCGGCCAATTGCAAAGCCACGTCGACCGCGCCGGGCTGTAGTGCCGCCAGGACCAGATCGGCGACAAGAGCGTCCAGGGTCTCACCGGCGAACCCCTGGCAATGCTCCTCTCCACGGTTGATCATCCTGCGAGTGCACTCGTAACGCAAGTTGTGGCCGTTGTTGCGGTAGGTCGTCACCATGCGGGAACCGCAACGGCCGCAGATCAGGATCCCGGTCAGGAGCGACGGTCCGCCCCGCGCGACGCCGATGTGCTTGCTCTGGTTGGCCTTCAACTGGCGCTGGTTCCTCTCGAACATGTCCCAACTGATGTAGGCCGGCCAGCGGTCCTTTATCAGGATCTGCCACTCGCCGGGGCTGGTCGCCCGACTGCGTCCCGACGATCCCGTGGGGGGTGGCCGTTGCCGACCGTAGGCGTAGGCTCCGGCGTAGGCGGGATTGGTCACGAGGTTGAGCACCGCGTTCCGGGTAACCGGCGTCCACACGAGATCGCCCTTGGCCGGCCCGGTCCGCACCCGATCGGGCAACATGAGACCGTGGGCGTGGAAATAACGCACGACGCCGTGGATGCTGCGCCGCTGCTCGAAAACCTCGAATACCAACTGCAAACTCTCGCGCGCCCGCTCATCAGGGTCCTGGATGACCTCGTCCGAGGGTCGTCGTATGAAGCCGCGCGGCATCGGAAACCCGAACTCCCCGCGCTCGGCCTTGTTCCAGCGCCCTTCCTCAAAGCGGGCGCGCATGATGTGCAGTTCCGCTTCGCTCATCGTCCCCTTGAGCCCGAGCAGAAGGCGGTCGTTGTAAAGGCCTGGGTCGTAGACGCCGTCGTTGTCGCCGATCAACGTGCCCGCCAGGGCGCAGATCTCCAGAAGATGATACCAGTCCCGGCAGGAGCGGGCGAGCCGCGAGACTTCGAACCCGAGGATCAGGCCGACGTGCCCGAGCCCGACCTCCGCCACCAGGCGCTGGAAACCAGGCCGTCCGGCGGCGGACGCGGCGGAGCAGCCGAGATCTTCATCGATCACGGTGATCCGGGGCCGAGCCCAACCGAGCGAGCAGGCGCGCTCGACCAGGGCGTACTGGACCGCGGTGGATTCCTTGTTGTGTTCCAACTGCTGCAGCGTCGACTGCCGAACGTAGACGACGGCCTGACGGTCAAGATGCCGGCCCTCGACCTTGCTCGGCAGCATCCCGCTGGTCCGCCTCCAGCGGCTCATGACCGGCCTCCGCCGGATTGCGGCCCTGCGTCATCCGCCAAGCCAACTGCCCCACCAGCACTGCCAGCCTCTGCCGGTGCGTTCGCGGCAGGTCGCTCCAAGTTACCATCTCGGTTGCCGTTGCTGGTTCGGGCATAGTGTCTGGCCACCCATTGCGCCAGCGCCTGCAGGGCCTCTACGCCAACGCCGGGCAATGAATCAAACCAAACCTTCTTTGAAGAGGTTCCTTGTTGTGGGAATGGCCATACCATTGGCATCGGCGTAGAGGATTTTCAGCCTGTCAGATCTCTTGCCGCGGAACAGGAACAGGTGGCCCGAGAATGGATCCTTGCCCAGGCTCTGCTGGACCATCAGGGACAGGCCGTCGAACCCTTTCCTCGGTCCATCCGCATTCCCGGTGCAGCAGTATCGGGCTGGAGCACGACCATTTCAGGCCGCTTCGAGAACACGGTGGCGCAGTAGATCGAACTTGGCACGACCGGACATGGTCCGCTTGATCGTCTTCAGGTAGCTGATCTGCCCCTCGACAGGACCGGTACTCCACGGCAGCGACAGAGCTGCCCGGATTGCCGCAAGATCGCGGACAAGACCATCGGCGAACCCGGCCAGGGCAGTGTCCTTCGCCGCTGCCAGCCAGGAATCCAGCCGCTCCGCTTGTTGGTATCGCACCATGCCGTTGAACGCGCGCGCCAGTGCGATGATCCGGCCAAGTTCCGGCGACGCGGCAATCAGGGCTTCGACAAACCGCTGCTCCGTCGTGTCGATCGTCTCGTAATCGGCCACCACGAACCACGCGGCCCGGCGTTTCGACGGCATCTTCCACAGCCTCCCGCAAGGCTCCGTTCCGGATGATGACGGGTCGGCACCCCGGAGGCGTCTGACCCAGCGCTGCACTGTCCGGAGCTGCCCTCGAAAGCCGCGCCTGCGGATTTCTTCCCACAGCTGTGCCGCGTTGCGGCAGCCCTCGTTCCAGCGTTGGTGCAGATACTCGGCGTGAACATCGACCGCACTGCCGCGGGACCGCTGGTCCCAGGTCGGCAGCTGACCCGATCGCAGCCATCGGCGCACCGTCTTCGGATTGAGGCCGAGCGTTCGGGCGATGCGTTTGATCGGCCAGTTCCTCTGATGCAGCGCCATCACCTCGTCAAAGCGAGCTCGCCGGATGGCATGCCGATCCGGGTGCGACGGCTCGGGAACGGGCATGACGGACGGCTCGGACGCCGACGGTGTCGATGGCGGCACGTCCGAAGCCTTGCTTGTTGCGGTCGCTGCCGCCGTTGCCGCACGCAGGTCACGATGATGCCGATCGAGAACTCGGGCCACGGCATCGTTGAGGTTGCGCAGGAGATGCCACCGATCGCTGACCTGGAGGGCATCCGGAGCGCCGGTTCGGATGCCGTCGGCATAGCTGCCGGCGCGATCACGGGCAACGATCTCGGTGCCGGGATGATCCTTCAGCCAGGCCGCGACCGTGTCACCTTGGCGGTCGGGCAGCAGGTCGATCGGTCGGTTGCGCTCCAGATCGACGATGATCGTGCCGTAGCGCTGGCCCCGCCGCCACGCCCAGTCATCGATGCCGATGACGCGTGCCGGCGGGGCTGGTTCGATCGGCACGGCCCGGATCAGGCGTAGCAGCGTGTCGCCGCTGACCGGCATGGCGAGCCGATCCGCCAGGCGGGCGCCCGACTCCCCTCCCGCATGCAGGGCGATGCGGCGTTGCGCCTCGGCGAGGCGGACGGTCCGCCGAACCCTCGGTAGGACCACCTCCGGCAGGCGCTCGGCGAAGATCCGGCGCGGGCACCTGGGGGTCGAGCAGCGAAAGCGACGGACTCGGAGATCGAGCCGACCGATCCTCCCCTGCCAGGGGAGATCCCCAAGGTGCCGGGTGTAGCGGCTGTGGACGCGATGCGAGCGGCGCTTGCACAAGGGACAGGGCGCCGTGGCGGCGCGAGCGCGGACGGCGAAGACGACACGATCCGGGTGGACGACGACCCGCTCAACCGCGAGACCGGCGGGGAGCAGGGACAACAGCGAATTGGACACGGAGAAGGCGGCACTCTCGGAGAAAAAGCGTTTCTCCTCATATAATTACTTCCACCATTCGGCGCACTCGCCCTGCACCGGGAATGCGGATGGACCCTTTCCTCATGTCGCAGGGTTCCAGCGCCAGATAGATGCGTACCCCGGCCGGCACCGAGATCATCGCCCTTCCTCCAGCACGCCAAGCACCCGGCGCAGCGCTTCGGCATCGACGTGCCGGTCCACCCGCACGACACGACCGCCGCCCAGCATGATCTCGATGATGCCGCCGTGACAGGGCTTCGGCTCGGATGCCGGCGGCGACGCAAGGGGTTCGGGCAGCAGGTGCACGGGGGCAAAGACCGGCGTTTGCTCAGGTATTCCAGCCTCGCCGACAAACTGTCGGCGCCAGCGGAACAGCTGACTGGCGCTGACGCCCCGGCGTCGGGCGACCAGCGAGACGGACATGCCGGGTTCCATCGTCTCCGCCACCATCCGGAGCTTCTCCTCCTCCGACCAGCGCCGCCTGCGGGACGCTTGGTCGAGGATCTCCATCACCAGCGGAGCACTTTGCGTCATAGGCATATTCCTAGGACGATCCCTATGACCGGAGGCGCTCGACCCATCCGACGTCAACCGCCGGATCCACCGACCCAGCGTCCACCGGTCAATCCCATGTCCAGCGGCAAATGCCGTTCGGCTTTGTCCGCTCTGCTTCCAGGCCTCGACACGCTCGCGCCAAACTGCCGCCCCCTCCTTGCCGTTCATGCACAGTCCTCCGCCGGTCCAAATCGGCAGAATATTCCACAGACGATCAGCGCCCGGAATGTGCGGTCAGGTCCCGCTTACGAG